>NZ_CP019788.1:369166-738333 GCF_002022665.1 Bartonella sp. JB63 | reverse complement strand
TCAGAATATTCAAAACCCTTACGATAATTTTCTTTTAAAAAGGTGTCAAAATTTTTTGACAAATCAATCATCTTGGTCCGCTGAAATATTTGATTCCAACCACCAAGATAATCATAAATAAAAAGTCCAAAGCGTAATATCCAAGGAGACCGTAATTTTTTATGATAAGGTAGGATAAAGCGCAAAGGATGCACAATGTGTGGAGCCATACGCCAAATAATCTCGCGTTCCTTCAATGCTTTACGAACTAATCCAAATTCACAGTGTTCAAGATAACGAAGACCGCCATGAATAAGCTTTGTTGATGCACTTGATGTACCCGATGCGAGATCATTCATTTCAGCTAATCCAACACTAAATCCACGACCAGCTGCATCTCTAGCCACTCCACATCCATTTATTCCACCACCAATGACAAATAGATCATAATGTGTTGAGGCTTTCATTGTTTTTCTTTCATATTAATTTTACTTTGCTCTATCTTGTTAAATTATAGAAACATCTGCACAATCAAGACAAACGTTTTACATCAAATATTGACATATTTTTTTGTTTAAAAAATATGCATAGAAGTATTCTGTATATTAATCGTAAGAAATAGATTATTTCCATAATTTGCTAAATTACATATTACAATTAAATTGGTTGGTTGCATAAATATGATACTTTGTCATATAAGTTTATAAATACTTCAGCCAAATACAAAGACAGATAAATGATTAATCAAACTCAATATTCAAAAATACTATTTGTAAAGAAAATTTTAATAATAATTATATTGAGTGTTTTTATGTATCCATTTTTATCAAATGCGCAAACAAAAGAAAAAACATTAGATCACCTGACTATAGAGAATCTTAAAATACAACTTTTGGAAGATTCTGCTTTTTTATCTAGATTTAGCGATAAAAGCACAAAAAATATCAATGATAATTATATTCGACAAATTGTAAGAGACTATCTACTCAATAATCCAGAAATTATGATTGAAATGCAACTTATCCTTCAAGAAAAGTTTGAGCAGAGTCATCAAAAAGAAGCTGAAAAACAAACTGCAATTATTAAATCATTGGAAAAAAAAATTTTTCAGTCTCCTCATGATGCCATTTTGGGAAATCCAGATGGCAAAATAGTTCTTGTTGAATTTTTTGATTACAATTGCAAACATTGTAAACATTCCTATTCAGATTTAATAAGCCTAACACAAGAATATTCAGATCTACGGATAGTCATTAAAGATTTACCAATTTTAGGACCTGATTCGATGGCAACACATATTATTGCCCAAATTTTTAGAAAACAATTTCCAGATAAGTATTTTCAGTTTCATAAAAAACTCTTAATGAGTCAAAGTCGTACAAATGAAGAAAAAGCTATAAAAATGGCAGTTTTTTTAGGAGCGAATGAAAAAGAATTACGCAATGCAATACAAGATTCGAGCTTACAGAAACTTTTTCAGGAGAATATTCAAATTGCTTCTGCGTTGGGTATTACTGGTGCTCCTGCTTATATCATTGGAGATAAAGTATTTATTGGAGCTGTAAAAAAAAATGTTTTGCAAACAGTAATAGAAGATACGCAATGAAATTCTCTTTATTTGATTCTCTCTATTAAGAGGTACATAAATATGTTGATTCTTTATTTTTGCTTTGTGTTAACAGATTTATAAATATGGGTTTGTTTAGCAGATTAATTTAATTACAATGTGAACAACAATATTAGAAAAGATTTCATTAAAGATTTAAAGCTATTTAGTCATAGCAATAATAAGTACTAGCAATCTTTATCGGTCAAGGAGTTTTAGAAATAAAATGGCAATGAAAAAAATAGATGCTACTAAATATACTGGCATTGATACGGCAATTATCCGCGACCTTGCTGAAATTTTGAATGATACGAATCTAACCAATATTGAAGTTGAACAAGATGGATTACGCATTTGTGTAGCGCGCCAAAATACTACTTCTGAGCAAACAGTTTATGCGCCTGTTTCTTCTTCTACAGTGGTTCCTTCTCCAGTTCCAACAACTGTAGGTTCTACAAAAAAAGAGAAATCAAAAAATGAGATAGCATCTCCAATGGTTGGCACAGCATATCTTGCGCCTGCACCTGGCGCACAGCCTTTTGTAAAGGTAGGGCAAAATGTTTCTGAAGGTCAAACCCTATTGATTATTGAAGCAATGAAAACAATGAATCAAATTCTGTCACCGCATTCAGGTACTGTGACTGCTATTTTGGTTAAAGATGGTCAACCAGTTGAATTTGATGAGCCACTTATTATCGTTGAATAAAGCGAGGGACAGTTATGATTCAAAAAATCCTCATTGCTAATCGAGGAGAAATTGCTCTTCGCATTTTGCGAGCGTGTAAAGAACTTGGAATTAAAACTGTAGCTGTTCATTCAACAGCTGATGCTGATGCTATGCATGTTCGTCTTGCTGATGAAAGCGTCTGTATTGGTCCTCCTCAATCTCGCGATTCTTATTTAAATGTTCATCAACTTATTTCTGCCTGTGAAATTACAGGAGCAGATGCTGTTCATCCAGGCTATGGATTTCTTTCTGAGAATGCAAAGTTTGCAGATGTATTGGAGGCTCATAATATTACATTTATAGGTCCAACAGCTGCGCATATTCGTATAATGGGTGATAAAATAGAAGCTAAAAAAACTGCCAAAAAGCTCGGTATTCCTGTTGTACCAGGTTCAAATGAAGCTATAGTCGAAGAAGAAGAAGCTCTACGCATTGCTAATGAAATTGGCTACCCAGTTATTATTAAAGCTTCTGCAGGTGGTGGCGGACGTGGTATGAAAGTTGTTCATTCTGAGCGGAAACTTTTAATAGCTCTCAAAACAGCACGTTCAGAAGCCTGTGCTGCTTTTAATGATGATGCGGTTTATATTGAAAAATATCTAGAAAAACCACGTCACATTGAAATTCAGGTCATGGGTGATGGAGTTGGTAAAGCTATACACTTAGGAGAACGTGATTGTTCACTTCAACGGCGCCACCAAAAAGTATGGGAAGAGGCTAATTCTCCTGCACTTAATGAAACTGAGCGGAAAAAAATTGGCAATATTGTTGCAAATGCTTGTGCAAAACTTGGATATCGTGGGGCAGGTACCGTTGAGTTTCTTTACGAAAATGGTGAATTCTATTTTATTGAAATGAATACTCGTTTACAAGTTGAGCATCCTGTAACTGAAGCAATTACAGGTATAGATTTAGTTCATGAACAAATTCACATTGCATCTGGTTTAGGGCTTTCAGTCGCACAAAAAGATATTCATTTTTCTGGACATGCTATTGAATGCCGTATTAATGCTGAAGACCCAATTGATTTTACACCATCTCCAGGACTTATTACCCATTTTCATACACCTGGGGGGGTAGGAGTTCGTGTTGATTCAGGTGCTTATTCAGGTTATCGTATTCCTCCCTATTATGACAGCTTAATCGGAAAACTGATTGTTCACGGGCGTACACGTTTGGAATGTATGATGCGTTTACGGCGTGCTTTAAGTGAATTTGTGATTGATGGCATCAAAACTACATTACCTTTATTTTGTGATCTTATTGACAATCAAGATATTGCCAATGGTAATTATGATATCCATTGGTTAGAAAAATATCTCTCTGATAAATCAGTCTCTTCCGATTTATAAACGTTAGGTAAATGGTGAATGTATATAAAATACTTTTGTCTTTTACTTATAATAAATATATTTTAGATATAAAATTTGGGTTCATTAATTTTTGTATTTTTTAACAATCTCTAAAAGAATGGATTTAATTGTTATATTAGAAATTGTTCAATCTAAATGCATTAAAAAAAAAACAATAAATAAGATTGGCATCAGACATATTTATCAAAAAAAATCCAATTAATTTGATTTAGGTATATATATTTTAAATATATAAACGACAATCTATAATTTTTTATTTGCCTTTTTGTGAGTTTATGCTATTCCCGACGCAATATGCCCTTATAGCTCAGTTGGTAGAGCACCTGATTTGTAATCAGGGGGTCGGGAGTTCGAGTCTCTCTGGGGGCACCATCTTTTTTATCAAAATTTTGGAATATATAGATTTTTTTCTTTATTTATATGGGCGGTTTTTTATTTACTTTTCTGCTTGCCTTTTTACTTATACAATTGTGCTCAAATTTCCTCTATATTTTGTTTTGATATAAATGGCAGTGTTTTTGTGTTCTTTTCTTAGCAGTAATTTTTCTTCTCTCAATTTACCTTTATGTACATTTTAGTTTTTGTCTTTATTTTTTAAAAGAAGCAATGTTTTTGAAGCAAATTGTAGCGTAATGACTTTTTTGAGAGCTTTAACAGGAGAACATGCGATGTTTACAAAGTTTTTTGCCTATGTGTTTTAAAAAATAGAACGGAAAATTTCTTTAGCTAGTTTTAAACGTGTAAGCTCTTCATCAGTCAATGGTCTGAGAATTTATAATTTCCCAATCTTTTTATATAATTGTGTCACTTTTCAAAAATTTCTACTTCATCTTTTTGATCAATCAAAATAAAAAATTTTTATTCCATTATTATAATGGATCAATTTCTAAATTTTTTCAAAGATTTAGAAAAATTCTGATAAAAAATAGTATGTTCAATTTTATTTACAAAGTCTTATAAATTAAAAAGCGTTATTTTTAAATTGTTATATATATTCATGAATATGTACTGAGGCAATAATATTTGATTTTACTGTTTAAGATATATTATTTGATTAATTAGAAAAATTAAAAATGCCAGTGTTTATAAATTCAGAAATTATCCTAGAAAAAGAAAATAATCGAATTAAGAGATTATATATTGTATGTACCTTTTTATTAGTTGTTGGAAGAATTTTAGACAATTAAAGATCCATAAAATATGGAATGTATTTTTATTTTTTCAGAAATTGTTCAGAAATAAGAGAGAATAAAATATCTGTATCTGGATAGGAAGAAGAGGTTATTTTTTTGCTTAATAGTATAATAATAGAAATATATGAGTAATGATCCTATGACGTTTTATCATTCTCCATCATTGGTAAAATTTGCGGTAGCACCAATGTTGGGTTGGACAGATCGGCATTGCAGATTTTTTTATCGTCTTTTGACGAAGAAGGCATTACTTTACACTGAAATGTTTGTAGCTGATACTGTGATTCACGGTATTCGTGAAAAATTATTGGCTTTTAATGATGAAGAACATCCAATTGCATTACAATTAGGAGGATCAGAACCACAAAAATTAGCAGAAGCTGCACGCATTGTTGAAGATTTTGGTTATGATGAAATTAACTTAAATATTGGTTGTCCATCAGATCGTGTTCAGGCAGGTACATTTGGTGCTTGTTTAATGTTACATCCTGATATTGTAGCGCGGGCTGTGGAAGCGATGAAACGAGCTGTTACTATAGCTGTGACTGTTAAATGTCGCATTGGTGTAGATGATCAGGATGAAGAATTAGCTTTAGATTTTTTAGCTGATCGTGTGTGGAATGCTGGCTGTGATGCGTTGTGGGTACATGCACGTAAAGCGTGGTTAAAAGGATTAAGTCCAAAAGAAAACCGTGATATTCCACCACTTAATTATAAAAGAGTTTATAATTTAAAACGTAAATATGAAAATAATTTCATTGGATTAAATGGTGGAATAAGATCAATTAGTGAAATAAAAGAACACCTAGGATCATGTGATGCTGCTATGGTTGGACGGCAAGTTTATCATAATCCTATTTTTTTATGCCTTATTGATTCTGAAATATATGGTGAGCCACGGAATAATCTTAGTGATTTTGATCTTATTAACGCTATGTATGATTACACTGCCAAACATATCGCATCAGGAGGGCGTCTTTCTCACGTAACACGTCATATGATTGGTTTGTTTCAAGGGCGTGATGGCGCACGTCGATGGCGACAAATATTATCACATGATGCAACAAGGAGAGATGCTAATGTTCATATTTTAAAAGAAGCTTTTTCTGCTATAAGTTAATATCATTTTATGAAAATTTTTAATTTTATCTTAATATTATATAATAACTATGAATAATTATTGAAAAATTGCAGTAACCTAAAGGAAAGGATAGAATTAATAGCTTGATTTACGATAGTTAAACTCTGTTAAAAGTTAAAAAAGATATAAAAGTTTACTGCAATATTATGTATGGCTATATGTAAGTTTAATATTTTTTCCTTAAAGAGATTTTCAGTATTCGCTACATTATCATAGTAGGTGCTTATTAAATAATGCATCCTACATTTGTAGTATGAAAGAAAAACAATAAATTATTTATATCCTATCTATAAAATAAAGTTTTAATTATGTATTGCAAATTCAAAAAGGTATTTTCATGATTGCTAGGCCATTTGATGATTTTCGTGCTTTATTGATAAATTTACCTGTTGCTGATGAATTTACGATAGCTTTAGCAAAAAAACGGCAGGAACAATTAATGAAAACGCAGGGAGTTCTAGGAAAATTAGAAGATATTGCAGTTTGGTATGCGGGATGGAGAGGTGAAGAAAAGCCAATTATAACGAAACCTTTAGTTGCTGTTTTTTCTGGTAATCATGGTATTACTGATGAGGGTGTTACCCCATTTCCGCAATCTATGACACAACAAATGGTACAAAATTTTACGACAGGTTGTGCTGCTATCAATCAGATTTGTATAGCTTATGATCTTGGATTGAAAATATATGATTTGGCACTGGAATATCCAACAATGAATATTACCAAAGATGCAGCAATGGATGAGCGTAGTGCAGCTGCAACAATGGCATTTGGAATGGAGTCAATTGCTGGAGGAACAGATCTCTTGTGTATCGGGGAAATGGGAATCGGCAATACGACTATAGCTTCAGCTTTATGTCTAGCTTTGTTTGGTGGAGAAGCTGAGGAATGGATAGGATCTGGTATGGGAGCTGTAGGAGAATTTTATCAGCGCAAGGTTATGGCAGTAAAGACAGCGATCTCTTTACACAAAAATTATTTTAATGATCCTTTCGAAATTATGCGCCGTTTAGGAGGGCGTGAGATTGCTGCTATGGTAGGGGCTATTTTAGCTGCAAGAATGCAAAAAATTCCGGTTATTTTGGACGGATTTGTAGCAACAGCTGCAGCAGCTGTGTTGTATAAAATAAATCCAACGGCTCTTGATCATACACTGGTTGGACATGTTTCTTCTGAAGCAGCTCATTGTAAACTTTTAAAAAAAATTGGAAAAGAACCACTTTTGGATTTGGGAATGTGTCTTGGTGAAGGAACAGGTGCAGCTATAGCAGCTGGTATTGTTAAAGCAGCTGTTTTAGTTCACGCGCAAATGGGAATTCATGAGTAGAAAGATTTAGTATTAAAAAAAATTAGTAGAAAAAATTTATCAAAATATAGATTTGAGCTCCCCATTCCTTTTTTATATAAAGGAGGTATTTGATCTTATAATTTTTCATAATTTGATATCTTATATTACCACTTTTTTATTTTGATTTGTTGATTACATATTTTTGGCATCTTTTTTTTAAAAATATCATATGATAAGCTCTTACTCCTTTATAAAATTACTTCTAAAATGAATTTTAAAATTAAAATTGAATTTAAATAGAAAGATTTTTTCTACAGATTGGGGGGATCGGTCACAAATTTTGAATCCTATTTTCTTAAGTGAATTCATATTTAAGATGAGATGTTATTTACATTAGTCATAATAACGATAACTTTTTCTAAACAGAGTTTTGATTAACAGTTTCAAAAGGGAATCGGATATTACACATTAGGTAAAGAGACTTCTGTCATAAAGAGTAGAGTCAGCTTTATAGCAAAAGTTATTAATTATATTTGGCTATTATAGTCTCATATTGTTAATGTGATGTTGTAAACTTTATATAACTTCAGCTAATTATCAAAAATTGATATACAACATTAAACTTATAAGAATTTACGTACTAAACAGCGAAGATGTACAATAAGCTCATTATTAAACCATGGGTGTTTTTGTAACCAAAAAGTATTTCGCCATGATGGATGAGGCAAAGGCATGACATTATATCCTCGGGGTTGACGTATGGATATGATGTTTTTCCAATCACTGACGGTTGCGGAGACAGTCTTATGTTTTAGGTTTGCAATATGCCATTTTTGCGCATAACTTCCAATCGCAAGGACAAGTTTTATTTGTGGCATAGCTTGAAATACTTTTTCATGCCATATTTCTCGACATTCACTTCTTGGCGGTAAATCAGATTTGTTTTGATCGTAACCAGGAAAGCAAAATCCCATAGGAACAATAGCAAATAGGGATCTATTGTAAAATTCATCGCTTGTTACATCAAGCCAATTACGTAATCTTATGCCAGAACGATCATTAAAAGGTATAGAGCTTTCATGCACACGTAATCCTGGCGCTTGCCCTGCAATTGCAATAGAAGCAGTATTGGATAAATAAACAACAGGTCTTGGTTCATGAGGAAGAGGAGGAAGATAATGTGGATGTTTGATACAAATACGGCAAGAATGAATGTCCTTTTCTAATTTGATAATATGATCACATTGTCGTTGGTTCATGATAAATAAGAAATTAGAAAGATATTGTTATGTAGGCAATAGATTACTTTACTTTATTTACACGGGAATGAGATTTACGCCATTTTTGCGGTTTTTGAAAACTTGACTGCCATATTCCTTTTTTTTGTTTTTTGGCTTCTTGTTCTTCTTTACGATAGCTATAGAAGCTTATAGCCCAACCATTACGCACCATCGCTGCGTTAATGTTATTAACTTTTTTTGTTCCACATATAGCAAGAATACGGTGATATTTGTCTTTTTTAGACCAATGACACGTAACAGATTGATTATCTATAAGTTTTTCTAATTTTTTTTTAGCTTGGAAGCCGCATGCATAACGTTCTTTTTTTATGCCGCAAAATTGATTGAGCTCAGGAGCATCGATTCCTGCAAGTCGAATTATAACATCAGCAATCTTAATTGAATCACCATCAATGACTAATACGTTACCTTTTATAGATTTTGGGGGAACGGAAATTATGCTTGGGATTTGTGCTATGGTGGATCTCGAATAAATTGTTTCATTAATAAGAACAATAATTATCATAATGACACTGAAAATGATAAATTTTTTACTGAAACTATTCGAATTATAAGGAAAGGTATTTATTTTCATGAACTAGGAATTATAATGGTGTAATTATGTTATTAGTTAGGTAATATATCGGTAATCTGTTGTACTAACTTTCTAAGTTTGAAAAGGATTTATTGCACTTTATATATAAATATATTTTAGTGCTAATGATGGCGAGATAACATTTGCTATCAAATAAATTATATTGATCATTTGGATATAAATTTATATTTTATGGTAGTTTCTATTAAAAATAGCTGGGAATTTGTTATTTTTCATCATCAATAATAAAAAAAATATTGCAGTTAAAATTATTAAATTAATAAAAAATATTTTTATTAGAATGATAAAAAGATATTATAGAAATGTTTTTTTCATAAATACAAAGAGCTTATTTCTTTATTCAATTAAAAGATTAAAAAACTATTAATTTCAGTATTATAAAAAAATTGTGAGAATTTTACTTTTTTAAAAGAAGTTAGCGATTAATATACTATTGACTTTAATAACTAGCTTAAATTGAATTCTTCAGAGAAATTATTGGTATTTATTATCAATAATGATAAAAGCAGGAAAATCTTCAACTTCAATTCGCTATATAGCCTCTATACCTAATTCTGGGTATTCTACGATGTCAATTTTTTTAATGCAGTTTTGTGCTAGATTGGCTGCTGAGCTACCAATTGAATCGATATAAACGGACCGTGTTTTGAGCAAGAATCACGAACCACTTGTGAACGATTACCTTTTTCTAACATTATCATAGATCCTTTCAGTGATTGAAATTAGTTAGCGAAGGCGTCCATTCGTCTAGCTATTGTAGAGCCAAATGAGCCAGACGTATATCCCTCTGGCGTTTTTGCTGAACCGGCATATGGATCGGCATAGTAAATAGGATGATTATTTAAAATAATCTGGTGTAGGTTCACTTTATTCTAAAGGCTCACCAATTTTTGCATTTGCCAATCGAGGGCAACAATAATTGTCTCCGTAAGAGACACTCTTGTTTTAACAGGGTGTTTTCCTAATTCCTTTAAGATTTTGTCTATGGTTGATTTAGGTCAATTTTAATACATGCTCTGTCAATTTTTTTGATCAATATCAGGCATATTATTACTATTACGCTGCGTCTCTTTCAAGTTGTTCAAGTAAGATACTCTCTTTAGTGATTTTACCGAGTGCTTGGTGATCTGTAGAACAAGATTCTCCTAAACGAATTGGTAGAGAAGCACTATGGCACGGAAGACGAGTAAGATGAATAAAATGAACATCATGACAAAAATATTTTCCACCAAATTGTGCTCTTATTCCCATTTTCTGGGTTAGTTTTTGAATTGTTTTTTCCATTTCAAGGCTATGGAAAGCATACACTTTTTGCGAGCTTTTATTAGGAAGTTTATCAAGATAGTGAGGGGAAGTAAGCTTAACTGTTTTTAAATTCATTTCTGCAGAAGTTCGACCTATGACAATAGCAAGTGGTAGGGAAGGTAGGCTGCTATTCCTAGTGCATGAATTTTGTTTTGTAAAAAGTTAATTAAACGATCATGTGATAGTAAGATGGAATACCTTGATAGAAAAAAGTTTTATTTGCAGATTCACCTTCTTTAGCTATAAAGAAAAACTTATAATAAGTCTTCTCTTTGGTCATAAAGATAAATTTGAGCAGATAGGTTGTTTTGTGTATTTTTTTGTCAAACATAGAAAGAGGAACAATTTGCGAATAGCTCAATTTTTCGTGTATAGGTGCTTAAAACTCCTTCTGATAAAAAAAGCATCAATATCATTTCCATCAGTCCTATATGATGGCCTTTTTTACCCATGATAATTGCTGTTTCTAGTTCTTGGCATATCGAAAGGATGCCACTTGAGGATATATTTTCATTTTTTTAAAGGTCATAGGCAACACATTTATCATTATCAGTAGCTTCAGGATCTGAAAGAATATTTGCTAATTATTTTAGATAACTGGAATGTAATAGATAATATGGTTGATATCCGAAAATGCATAGTCAGCAAGAAGTTTAAGACATTTTTTTTTGACAATAATTATTTCTTGATTTCGATATGTATCAAGTTTTACGTATGAAGCAGAAATTTTTTTATAAACTGTTTTATCTTTTTTATAAGTAAATAAATCCAATTAATTCTTTTCCACTATTCTGTATTCTATGTAGATTTATTAATTTATCTTACTTTTTAAAGGATGAAGAACAGATTAATATCTTAAAATCAGCATTTAAATTTATCTTAATAAAGATAATTTGTAACTTTTAAAAAAACTATAATAATATATATAGTTTTTTTATTATCGTTATGAATAATGAATGATTTTACAAAAAATAAATGTTAAATTTTCGTAAGCTCTTTGTATTTATAGAAAAGTAATTATTCTATTAAAAATAGATGCACCTCTTAATAAGATAAATATTCTTTGATACAAAATATTAAAACTAAAGTTAAAAGATTGTAATTATTCCGCTTATATTTATTTATATTGTAAAGCTTAGAAATAAAAGCGTTTTATGAAGAATCTTTAAATTACGAAACAATTACTGTAATATACTATGTATTCCTATTTATAGTATTACCAATTTAAATAATTTAAACGAAAAACTTAATTATTTAATTTTTGTTTCTTTAAACTCAACATGTTTTTTGACAATTGGGTCATATTTACGTTTGTTCATTTTATCTGTCATTGTGCGGCTATTTTTCTTTGTTACATAAAAAAAACCAGTATCTGCAGTCGACAAAAGCTTAATCTTAATGGTTGCTGCCTTAGCCATAATAAGAGTCCCGTTATATTGAAAATAGTACTACTTCGCTATCAAAATTTACTTTTGATGCAATTACATATAAACACTACGGATGTTCTACAAAAAGTCAAGAGTTGTTTGACTTTCTAATTAGTTGGATGAGCACTAAAATGATATATAAGCTAAAAAAACAGGCGATTGCCAAAGAAAAGCCAAATGGTTTAAACATATCCATTATTTGACCAATAATAGCTGGCCCAATAAGTATACCAATGCCATAGCAAAAAATAAAAGCAGAGTTAGCCGCAGCAAGCTCTTGTCCTTTAAGATATGTACCAAGTTGTGCAAGCCCAATTGTATAAAGACCTGCAGGTATACCACCAAGTAAGAAAAGGTCAATCATCAAAATCAATTGATGCTCTGCTATCCTTGGTATAATAAGAGTTCCAATCAATCCTAAGATGGCACAGCCCATTAGGGAATAGCGCTTATCTTTTAGATAATCACTTATGAAGCTTATAGGAATTAAAAGCAGGATATTTCCGAGAGCAAGGATTTCCATAAAATGTATGGATTCATTTTTATTATATCCAATTGATAAAATAAAAGGTGTTATAAGTGTTAGTGTTCCCATTTGGATAGCACCATAAATAAGTGCTGCCATTGTTGAGGTAGGAACACGAAAAATATGTGAAAAAAATGTTGTATTTTCTTTACTTTGAAATTTTGGGCTTAGTTTCCAGGCAGAAAGAAGGGGTATGATAGCAATTATAATAAGAAGACAGCCAGTACCAAAGGGTATAAAATCTTGTGTTCCTATTTTTTCTAATAGCATTGGGCCTAAAATAAATCCTAGGCCTAAAGTAATAGCATAGATAGAAATTATCAAACTGCGCCTTTGAGGTGGAGAAGCGTTATTGATCCAAAATTCTGATAGAATAAATATAATTGTCATAGCAAAATGCAGTGTAAATCGCAAAATGAACCAAATCCATATCGATTCGAAGAAATAGAATCCTAAAAAGCTTAGAGAACCAAAAACCATCATAAGCAACATTGATTCGACAACACCGAGATATAAGGCTATCCGAGCAGCCAAAGTGGCTGCAATAATTGTTGCTACCCCACCGATTGCTCCACTATAACCGATAATACTGTTTGAAAATCCTTTTTCAGTCATTAGCAACGAAATAAGTTGTGTTCCCATTCCTAACGCTATACCAACAGCACCAATGGTGGTAATCGCGGCAATAATTGCATGCAAAGAATTGTTTGGGAATTTGAAGGTTTTGTTCATCATGAGGGGAGTTTAATTGTAAATTTTATTTTATATTCAGATCTTATGATTAGTGCCAAATTTAGTTGGAAATAGAAAAAGAAAATTGTACTTTAAAAAAGTAGCATTTATAACGTAGCACATAGCCTGCGTAATAATTATGTATATTTTTAGATGATAAAAGGTAGACAGATCTGTATGTTGCATATTTTATAATATATTCAAATAAGAGTTTTTTATCAATCAAGATAAGAATCATATCAAGCCATTACACATAGCTAAATAGAGAAAAAGTATGAATTAAATAATAATACAATGACAAGAGTTTTTAAAATAATCCCTTAATTTAGAAATATTGGTGATATAGTTATTTCTTAATAGTGCTTTTTATTTATATCTTATTTAAAAAAATGTTGAGAAATAAAGATTTTTCTTAAATCACTGTTAGTGTAGTAATACTATAAATGACTTGATAGGAATAATAACCTTAAAATAATTTATACAAATGTAGTAAACAATCAATTGCTTTTTTAAGTAAATATTGTTTTTGATTTATTATAGCTTTTAATTTTTTGATCTTTCATTTAGTGTTGTCTTCTTTGTATCAAAAACATGATTTCGTTTTTTTACTATAGATTTATTTTTTTTGTAGGAGATAGGTGAAAAAGTTATCTGACGAGGTTTTGTTAACATTTCAAAATATAAAGAGCCAGAAAAAGGTTGTACTTCTAGAATCTTTACTTCGACTATATCACCAAGTTGATAACATTTACGGCTACGTTTTCCTATAAGGGCGTGCTGTACTTCGTCGAAATAGTAATAATCACTTTTAAGTGTAGCAATAGGCACGAAACCATCTACGTTTAATTTATCAAGCGCGATAAAAAGACCTGCTTTTATAACTCCTGAAACACGGGCTCCAAATGAATGTCCAATTTTATTAGCTAAATAATGCGCAACAAGCCGATCAACAGTTTCTCGTTCTGCTATTATTGCACGGCGTTCATGTAAAGAAATCTGAGTGGCGATTTTTGCAAGATTTTGCTCTTGTTCATCTGTGAGTGCATCATTACCTAATTGCAGAGCTTTTATAAGTGCTCGATGAATAATTAAATCAGCATAACGGCGAATTGGTGAGGTAAAATGTGTATAATTATGTAAATTTAAACCAAAATGGCCTATATTTTTAGGATTATACTCAGCTTGAGATTGCGAGCGTAAAATAACCTGGTTTACTAGTTCCTGTTGTTGTGTGTTCATAACTTTTATAAGGATATTATTAAGCTGTGCTGATGTAAGCTCAGTTCCTCTAGCAGTTGATATTCGCAGACTTTTGAGAAAGTTCTGGAGCATTTTCTGTTTTGCAAGAGATGGCCTATCATGAATACGATAAATGAAGGGTTGATGATATTCTTTTAATGTTTCAGCAGCTGCAATATTAGCTTGTATCATGAATTCTTCAATTAAGCGATGTGCCTCTAGGTGAGGTAAAATCATAACATCTTTAATATATCCATTTTGATCAAGAATAATTTTTGTTTCTGGTACTTCTAATTCTAATGGTTGTCGGTGATTGCGCGCAATTTTAAGGCAGGAATAAGCATCCCATAATGGTTGCAAAATGTTTTTAAGTAGGGGAGCCGTTTTCTTATTCGTATTTCCTTCAATTGCACATTGTACTTCTTGATAAGATAGTTTGGCTGCTGTACGCATTACAATACGATGGAAACTATGTTTACGTTTGTTTCCATTCGCATCAAAAATCATACGAACAGCTAATGCAGGCCTATCTTTTCCTTCATGCAATGAGCATAAATCATTAGAAATATGTTCTGGTAGCATTGGTATAACACAATCAGGAAAATAAACAGAGTTTCCTCGTTTTAATGCTTCCTGGTCTAGAGTACTTCCTGCTTTTATATAGCAAGAAACATCCGCAATCGCGATATTAATAATCCAGCCTCCAATATTGGTAGGGCTTTCATCTTTTATTGCATAAACTGCATCATCATGGTCTTTTGCATCTGGGGGATCAATTGTAATAAAAGATAATTGTCGCCAATCTTCACGGTTAATTGTATTATCAGGCTTTAGATTTTTGGCTTGATCAAGGGCATCTGAAGAAAAAATATAAGGAATTTCTTTTGATATAAGAGCAATCATTGAAAGTTCTGTTTCATTATCAATGTGCCCTAGAATATTTCTTATTTTTGCATACTTGAGTCTGTCATTAGGAATGTCTTTAATTTCAACTTCGACAAGATCACCAGCTTTTATATCTATTTTCGTAGACATATCAATAATAAGTTCATTATTTTTACGTTCTATTGGATCAAGCTGCCATTCTCCGTTTTCTAATTTTCTCACTATACCAAGCATTTTTCTTTTTTTCCTATCAATCTTGCGGATAATTCGTCCTGTATAGTGGGAATTTTGAAAAACTTTATTTCGAAAAATTTTTACAAGAACGTGATCTCCAATACTAATGCTTATTCGTTTTGTGCGATGAGAAGAAGATATCCGAATATTGGGCTTTGGATCATTTGGCCATTCAACAGGTTTTGCAATAAAATCACCGTCTTTATTAAGTGCACTAACTTTGACTAAAGTAATAGGTGGTAATGCCTTTTTGATAATTAAATTTTTTTGTTTACTTGATTGGCTAGGATTATTAGTAATAGAGGGTAGAATTTTTGATTTATTAGGTAGCCGCTTAATATTAGATAATTGAAAATATTTTGTTTTTTTCTCGCTTTTAGCCAAAATTTATGCTTTCTCTTTTTGGGATGAAGCTTTTTTAGATGCTAGCTTCTTTTTTGAAGTGGCTTTTCGTGCTGTTTTTTTAGTCGATGCTTTAGCTGATATAAGTTCTAATGCTTCTGAAAGTGTTACTGTAACTGGATCTTTATCCTTTGGTAAAGTGGCATTAATTTTATTCCAGTTAACATATGGACCGTAACGTCCATCACGTATAGTAATTGTTCCACCTTCTGGGTGATCTCCTAATGTTGCTAGCGCGGCAGGTGTTATTCTACATTGGTTTGTTTCATTGTTTTTTTTCTCAGCAAGTATTGTAATAGCGCGATTAATGCCAATATCAAAGGCTTCATCTATACTAAAAAGGTTTACATATTGTCCATCATGAACAAGATAAGGACCATACCGTCCAATTGCAGCTATAATTGTTTTTCCTGTTTCAGGATGAATTCCAACTTCACGAGGTAGAGATAATAAAGCTAAAGCTTTATTGAAATCAATATTTTCTATTTGCCATCCTTTAGGTAAACTTGCACGCTTAATTTCTTTACTTTCACCAAGTTGAATATATGGACCAAAGCGGCCATTACGAAGGGAAATATCTTTTCCTGTTTTAGGATCAATACCAAGTATAATAGGTTCATCATTATGCACAGCTTTACTTTGCTCTTCTATATCTATTCCCAATTGACATGTATATTTACATTCAGGATAATTAGAACAGCCAACAAATGCGCCGTAACGTCCTAATTTTAGTGACAGTTGGCCATTTGTACAAAGGGGGCAAGAGCGGCAATCACTTCCATCTTCACGTGCGGGGAAAGCTAGAGGAGCTAACGTTACGTTTAAAACATCAAGAACATTCATTATACGAAGTTCTTGGATATTAGTAATAGATGCATTAAATTCATCCCAAAAATCGCGTAAAACATCTTTCCAAGAAAGCTTTCCATCTGATATAAGATCTAATTTTTCTTCAAGGTCTGCTGTAAAGCCGTATTCTACATAGCGATTAAAAAAATTTTCAAGAAAGGCTGTAACGATACGTCCTTTAACAGCAGGAATAAGTTTCCGTTTATCCGTTATGATATACCCACGATCACAAAGTGTACTTAATGTAGATGCATAAGTTGAAGGTCTGCCAATTCCTAATTCTTCAAGCTTTTTAATTAATGCAGATTCGGAATAACGAGGAGGAGGTTCTGTAGTATGTTGTATCGACTCAACTTTTTCTTTTTTAAGTGATTCTCCAACATTAATCTGCGGAAGACGTGTTGCTTCATCTTCCTCATTGTTTTCTTCTTCTTTTGGATCTGTATAAGCAGAAATGAAGCCATCAAAACGAATAACGGAACCTATTGCACGCAAATTAGCGTGGTTTTCTTCTTGAAATGCTTCAATTTCAACTGTTGTACGTTCAATTTCAGCAGAACGCATTTGGCTTGCAATAGCGCGTTTCCATATTAATTCATAGAGTTTTGCTTGATCGCTATCGAGAACATTGCATACTTGATTAGGATGACGTTTAAAATCTGTAGGACGAATAGCCTCATGTGCTTCTTGTGCATTCTTAGCTTTTGTTGAATAAAAACGGGGCTTCTCAGGAACATAATGGCTTCCAAAGGAATCAATAATTGCCTTTCGTGCTGTATCAATAGCTTCTGTAGCCATTTGTACCCCATCAGTACGCATATAAGTAATAAGCCCTGCTGTTTCACCATTGATTTCAATACCTTCATAAAGCTTTTGGGCAACCTGCATTGTGCGAGAAGCTGAAAAACCTAATTTTGAAGAAGCAGCCTGTTGTAATGTAGATGTTGTAAATGGTGGAGAAGGATTCCTTTTTACGGGCTTTGCTTCAATATTTAATGTGCGATAATTTGCTTTTTTCAACATAAAGAGGATTTGATCTGCTTGTTCTTGGGATCTAATATCAAGCTTACCAAGTTTTTTATGGTTAAATTCTGTTAATCGTGCATGAAAAATGTTATCTTGAGGTGTTTTTAAGTACGTCGTAATTGACCAATAATCTTCTTTAATGAATTGCTCTATCTCTGATTCGCGATTGCAAATGATACGTAAGGCAACAGATTGGACGCGACCAGCGGAACGAGCACCTGGTAGTTTGCGCCATAAAACAGGTGAGAGAGTAAAACCAACCAGATAGTCAAGAGCTCGACGTGCAAGATAAGCGTCTACAAGCGATGTATCAATATCGCGGGGGTTCTTCATAGCATCAAGAACGGATTTTTTTGTGATTGCATTAAAAACAACTCGTTTAATAGGTTTGTTATTTAAAACTTTTTTTTGTTTTAGAATATCGAGAATATGCCATGAAATAGCTTCTCCCTCACGATCAGGGTCTGTTGCTAAGATAAGGTTATCGGCTTCTTTGATTGCCTTTGCTATTTCGTTCAAACGTTTTGCGGAAGCAGCATCGATATCCCATTTCATAGCAAAATCTTTATCAGGAAGAACAGAGCCGTTTTTTGCAGATAAATCACGTACATGCCCAAAAGATGCTATGACTTTGTATTGAGATCCAAGATACTTATTAATTGTTTTTGCTTTTGCTGGAGATTCAACGATAACAATGTTCATAATTTTATCCAAATGTTGGAACAAAATTTTCCTTATAAACTCCTTTCGAATGAATAGCTAATGACAATTGGTCAAGAGCGTATAAAAAAATATATTATACAACTTTTAGTTGTTATTATTAAAAATACACTTTATAAAAAGAAATCGTATAACTTATTTTCCATAGCTAATATAAAAAGCATACGGTAAAATATTAAGATAACATCTATTGAGAGGTGGGGAGAATGCTCAAGGATAAAAGATTATGTTTATAAATCATTTAAAGATTATCCACTATATTACAGATATGTCAAAACAAATGAGTCAGATGGCACGTCAAGCTCATAGTCCGCTTTTGGCGTTGCTTTTGGATATGGTGGCTGAAGAGGGGCAAAGTATTATTAATAGTGCTGAGGCTCTTGGAGAAGATTCAAAAACTCGACAATGATACATAACCGCCAGAGTGCCGAATAAGCTTTCCAGCAAGATCGAGTTCAATTAACAAGAGGTAGAGTTTTTGTAAAGGAACACCTGAATAAATGCTGAGTGTATCTAAATCAATTGGAGTACTTGATAGAGCTGCAAGGACAGCTGTGCGTTCTATATCATCTCCAATTAAAGGAGTTTCATGAGTTATTTTCTTGGGTGAATGAGCGTTTTCTTGTGGAAGTTGAATTGAACATGATTCTTCGAAAAAGCTGAGTTGTCGATTGGTATTATCCGAAGTTAATGGTGTGAGTGTTTCTATAATTTCAGAAGGATGTGTGACCAGCAAAGCACCTTCTTTGATAAGATTATTTGTGCCAATTGCTCTTGGATCAAGTGGAGAACCAGGAATAGCGAAAATTAATCGCCCTATTTCAACAGCTTGACGTGCTGTAATTAAAGAGCCTGATCGTATGGCTGCTTCTACCACTAAAAGGCCAAGTGATAGACCTGCAATAATACGATTTCTTCTTGAAAAATCGATAGCACGTGCTTTCCAGCCAATAGGCATTTCACTAATAATTGCTCCACCATTAGCAAGAATATCATCATAGAGCTTTTTATTTTCAGGAGGATAAATGTGATCGATGCCGCCAGCCATAACTGCAACTGTGCCTGTCAGCAAGCTCGCTTGATGAGCAATGCTATCAATTCCACGTGCCAGCCCAGAAATAATTGTAAAACCAGCATTACCAATAAAATGAGCAAACTGATTAGTTAATTTTTTACCAACTGCAGAGGCATTTCGAGAACCAACAATCCCAACAGAAGGTTTTTGAAAAATCGAACAATTACCTTTTATAGCAATAAGTGGAGGTGATGCTTCCACTACTTTAAGGAATTGTGGGTAATCTGGTTCTCCGATACCAACAAACCGAATACTTTGTTTTTCAGCTTGTTGCATCTCTTTTTCAGCGTCATCTAATGTTGCGATTCGAATAGATTTAGGAAACCCTCCTTTTTTACTGATCTTAGGAAGCATAGCAAGAGCATTTTCTGCTGTTTTATAATGGTCAATCAAATTGCGAAAAGTAACTGCTCCAATATTTTCGCTGCGTAATAACCGCAACCAATTTAGTCGTTGCTGATCAGTAAGTAAGATTCCTTTATTTGTTCCTATTTGTGATACCAACTTTGTTTTCTTCCCTTGCTAATAATCTACGAATATTGCCATGATGTTTTATAATAACAAGTATGCTCATTGTTATTATTATGCAAGCAACATAGAGGGAAGAGGAATAATAATAAACAAAAGTTGGAGTAATAATAACAGCCATAAGTGAAGAAAATGAAGAATAGCGCATCACTATAAACGCTCCTATCCAGATAATAGTAAAAATAAGAGCTGTTAACCAATAAAAACCTAGGCATATTCCTAAATAAGTTGCAACACCTTTACCTCCTTTAAATTTGAGCCATATGGGAAAAATATGCCCTAAGAAGGCTAAAAATCCAGCTAGAAGAGCAATTTCTACAGTATAGACTAGGTGTTTTGCCATCAAAATAACAAAAGCTCCTTTTAATATATCACACAAAAGAGTAAGAGCCGCGATTTTTTTATTTCCTGTTCGTAAAACATTTGTTGCTCCAATATTTCCAGAACCAATTTCTCTTATATCACCAAGTTTAGAAAATTTTGTAAAAAGCAGTCCAAATGGTGTAGAACCAATCAGATAAGATATCAGAAAAATAAGCCATGTATTGAATTGAAAAAGTGTTTCTACTTCAATCATCAAGAATCTCGTTTGCTTTGTCGGTTAATTTTAAATACTGATTTTCCTTTTACAAAGGTTTGGAGAACACGTCCTTGAAAACAAGTATTTTCGAAAGGCGTATTTTTTGAACGTGAATGTAGCATATCTAAGGATAAAACCCATGGCTCTTCCAAATCAACTAAAATAAGGTCTGCATGAGCACCTTTCATGAGTGTTCCAGCATTAAGACCAAAGAGTTTTGCAGGCGCTGTTGATAAAAGTTCAGCTAATCGTAAAAGAGGTACGGTTTTATCGTGATAAAGGCGTAAAGCTGCACTTAATAAAGTTTCCATGCCAATAGCACCTGTTTCAGCTTCTTGGAATGGTAAACATTTTGTATCAATCCCTTGAGGATCATGCGAAGAAGTAATAACGTCCAATGTCCCATCTTTTATTGCTTTAATCATTGCTATACGATCTTCTTCTGCACGTAATGGGGGCATTAAGCGGAAAAAAGTGCGATATTCACCAATATCATTTTCATTTAAGGATAAATGATTAATGGATACACCAACTGAAATCTTTTCACTATGCTGTTTTGCTAAGCGAATAGCATCAGCAGACATAGCTGTCGATATTTGTGCTGCATGGTAGCGCGTTTGTGTGAGAACAGCTAGCCGTAAATCTCTTTCTAGTGGAATCACTTCTGCTTCACGAGGAATTCCGGAAAAACCAAGCCAACTAGCTAATAAACCCTCATTCATAACGCCTTGATCACTAAGATCATGATCTTGTGTTTCGTGGATTAATGCGACATCAAAATCGCGTGCGTAAGTCATTGCACGCCGCATAACAGCTGAATTTTGAAGTGTTTTTTTTCCTTCACTAAAGGCGATAGCTCCTGCATCTTTCAATAAACCAAATTCAGTTATTTTTTGCCCTTTTAGACCTTGAGTAATAGTAGCAACTGGATGAATATTAACCAATGATGTTTCATGTGCTGTGCATGTAATAAATTTGATAAGAGCCACATTATCAATTACCATCCGTGTATCAGGCATCATAAAAAACGACGTAATACCACCGGCTGCTGCGGATTGGCTTGCTGAAATGATCGTTTCATGGTATTCAGCTCCCAGTTCACCGATAAAGACTTGAACATCAACAAGTCCAGGGAGAATAGCTTTATCTTGTGCATCAATGATTTCTGCCCCTTCTGGTATCCCTTGATTTAGAGCTTCTTTTCCAGCTGTTAAAATCAGTCCATTCTCGATGATAACTGTACCAATTTCATCAAGTGCACGTGAAGGATCAACGATACGGGCGTTTTTAAAAACTATAGGCCTTGTCATTTCTTTTCTTTACTCCAATTATGGCGCAAATCTAATAAAGCTTCCATTACAGCCATGCGTACAGCAACACCTAATTCTACTTGTGTATGAATGACACTTTGTGCACTATCTGCTATATCAGAAGCAATTTCTACACCACGGTTTATCGGCCCAGGATGCATAATAATGCAATCATTTTTAGCATATGCTAGGTTTTCTTTATGCAAACCAAAATAATTGAAATATTCATGAATAGAAGGAATGAAGGCGCCTGTCATACGTTCGAGCTGTAAGCGCAGCATCATGATAACATCAACACCTTTAAGACCTTCCTTCATTGTATTAAATACTTCAACGCTCATATTTGAGATTCCAGTGGGTAGAAGGGTTGATGGAGCAACAACACGAACGCGAGCTCCTAAAGCATTGAGGCTGATAATATTAGAACGTGCGACGCGTGAATGTAAAATATCTCCACAAATTGCAATGGTTAATCCTTCAATATGGCCTTTTATTCTTCTAATGGTTAGAGCATCTAATAAAGCCTGTGTTGGGTGTTCATGTGCACCATCACCTGCATTAATTACGCAACAATCAACTTTTTGTGCTAAAAGGCCTGCTGTTCCAGCACAGCTATGGCGAATGACTAGTATATCGGTCTTCATTGCATTAAGAGTTGTCGCTGTATCGATTAATGTTTCTCCTTTTTTAACGGATGAATTGCTAATAACTATATTCATCACGTTTGCCCCTAGTCGTTTTCCAGCTAATTCGAATGAAGATTGAGTTCTTGTAGAGGCTTCAAAGAAGAGATTAATTTGAGTGAGTCCATGCAAAGTAGATTTTTTTTTATCAATTTTTTGGGAAAAAAGGATATTCTCATCTGCGCGATCAAGTAATATGTTAAGATCTTTTACACTAAGGTTTTTAATACCTAAAAGATGCCGGTGGGGAAAAATTGGAAAAGTAGTATTATGAATCATAGCATTCTTTTCTATAGCTCTCTAAAGTGCTTAAACAAGCATTTATTTAAATATCATAAATGTTTTTAGCCGTAAAAAGACAAATAGTCTATGATGTGAGTGATTCTAATAATAGGAATATACTATATGAGTGTTATATCCACGCAGAATATTCACCGAAAAAATGCATTTCTTAGTGATACGCTTATGTTTCGTATTGCATCTACTTTGCCTACTTCTTTATTAGCAAGTTTTGAGGAAATAGGAGCTTTTGTGGCGAGTGATGAAGCGTGGGATCTTGCTCGTTTAGCAAATAGCCACAGGCCGACATTGCGCTATAACAATGAATGGGGGCAATCAAAAGAAGAGTTAGATATTCATCCTTCTTACCATACTCTGCAACGATATTCCAGACAAGTAGGTTTAGTTGCTTCACTTTGGGAAAATACAACTTCAGAAAATGGAGTACGTTATCAGGCACGTGCTATTCGTTTGGCTCTGTTAGCTGGTTTAGAAACGGGACATTTGAATGAAATCACTGTAGCCAGTGCCGCTATTGCAGTGTTAATTGGAGATGTTGAGTTATTTAAAAAATGGCAAGATATGCTTTTATCACGCCAGTATGATTTGTCTTCTAATCCTATTGATAATAAAAAAGGAGCTTCACTGACCTATGCTTTCGATAACATTGAAAAAAGTGAAAAATATGCTTTGAATGTTCCACCTGTTCAGAGAATTTCTTTTGATGAAAAAATGGGGCGTGACCTATATCGTTTAAATATTATAAAAACAAAAGTTATTAATCCAATAGCTGACGGATATATCATTAGTGCCGAAATAGACGGTATTTTAAGCTGCTTTTTAGTTCCACGCATGCAAGAAAATGGCTTATTAAATGGTATTATATTAGTTCGTTATTTAATTCAGCGATCTGGAGAATATTCAGTGCCAGAAGGAGTTGTTGAATTTCGAGATTGTTGTGGTTGGCTTTTGGGTAATATCGGAGAAGGAGCTAAGGTGATCAAGGATATCGAAACCATGATGCGTTTCGATCAAGCTATAATATCAGCAGGTGTTCTGCGGGCTGCACTTCAGCTTAGTATAAATTTTCTTCGGCAGAAAATGCCAAATCAGCCTTTTCCACCATTAACAGAGCGTATTTTTGCTGATATTGCACTTGATATAGCTGCTTCACAAGCTTTGGTTATGCGTTTAGCACGAGCGTTTGATAACGCTGCAAATGATCGTTCTGAGGCAGCCTTTGCACGTATTATGACGCCTATAGTCGCTTGTCATGTTAGTCAATTAGTTATTCCAATTGTTGGTGAAATTATTGCACAAGTTGGTATAGAAAGTTTTATGGATAACAATCCCTTGTTACAAATATTGCGTGATAGTCCTGCACGAATAGTTAAAAATAATGGTGTTAATCAATTGGTAAAGGATGCAATTCTTATAGGGGATAAAGCGCCTGGATTATTTCAGCAATTATTAGAAAAAATTTCAGCGGATATCGGACCAGCAGGTCCACGAGCGATTGAAATTATTAAATCCGCTGTGAATATGGCCTCGACAAATGAGGGAGCTGGTAGGTTTTTTGTTGAGCAAATGGCCTACGCATCTGCTACTGCAGCATTACGTTATACAGAGGTGGAACATGTTGTAAACGCTTATATGGAAAGTCGCCTTGGAGGACAATGGAGATCATCTTATGGCATGTTAATTGCGCGATATAATCCAACACAATTATTGGATGTTCTCTATCCTACTGTTTGATGGCAGATTCTGAATCCTATCGAGAGCACCTTGCAAAATGAAAGCGGCTGCAGCTGAATCAATGCGTGATTTTCTCTTAAGGCGCGACACATCTATTTCTAAAAGGTAGCGTTCTGCAGCAGTTGTTGATAATCGTTCATCCCAAAAAACAAATGGGATTTTTGTATACATTGCCATATTACTGACAAAGGTTTTTGTTGCTTGAACACGTGGGCCATTGCTTCCATCCATATTAATGGGTAGGCCAATAATAATAGCTCCCACGTTTTCATGGTTAAAAAATTTTAAAAGTGTGAAAGCATCTAATGTAAATTTTTTTCGATGAATAACAGGTCGTGGATTTGAAAATGTTAAACTAATGTCAGAAATGGCAACTCCAATTGTTTTTGTACCTAAATCTAAGCTTGCTATTGTTTGCCCAAGTAAAAGGTGTTTAGTAACTTCATTTATGCTGATAATTGCCATGTTTATATACTTATTTATATACTTAGGATATCCTAATATTTTGGTTAGTTATTATGACAAAGTTTTGTTGTAAATACCAATATTCTTGCACTTATAGACGTAGACTTGTATAGCCAAGAAACGAATAGATTAATAATGTTAGAATAAATCAAGTAGAAAGGCATAATATGTCTGTTGATAGTAAAACAGTCAAGCGGGTAGCAAAGTTGGCACGTATCGCTATCCGTAATGATGAAGTTGAACGCATGACAGAGGAATTTAATACCGTTTTAGATTTTGTAAAGCAACTTAATGAAATTGATGTTAATGGAGTTGAACTGTTGACGTCAGTAATTCCGATGGCTTTACGAAGACGTGAGGATAAGGTAACAGATGGTAATAAGGCCACGGATATTATAGTGAATGCGCCTTTAGCAGAAGAAAATTTTTTTCTTGTTCCAAAAGTAGTCGAATAATTTTTTACATTTTAAAATTCGAGAATCAATATGACTGATTTAACAACCTTAACAATTGCGCAAGCCCGTGACGTTTTAAAAAAGGGAGATTTGAAGGCAGTTGAATTGACAGAAGCTTATTTGAAAGCGATTAAATTAGCTAATCCAATTCTGAACGCTTATGTAACAGTAACTGAAGAACAAGCAAGAAAAATGGCAGCTGAATCAGATGTTCGCTTGGCTAAAGGGGAAGCTGGTGCTTTAGAAGGTATTCCATTAGGGATTAAAGATCTTTTTGCAACGCAAGATATACATACTCAGGCTTGCTCATATATTCTTGATGGTTTTAAGCCGAAATATGAATCAACTGTAACTGCTAATTTATGGAAAGATGGTGCAGTTATGTTGGGCAAGCTGAATATGGATGAGTTTGCTATGGGGTCATCCAATGAAACATCATGTTATGGTCCAACTATTAATCCATGGCGAAAAAAAGAATCAGATGAAAGGCTTGTTCCTGGTGGTTCTTCAGGAGGTTCTGCTGCTGCTGTTGCAGCTCATATTTGTGCTGGAGCAACAGCAACCGATACCGGTGGATCAATACGTCAGCCAGCAGCTTTTACTGGTACTGTAGGAATAAAGCCAACTTATGGGAGGTGTTCGCGTTGGGGAATGATAGCTTATGCTTCATCACTTGATCAGGCAGGGCCTGTTGGGCGAGATGTTCGTGATTGTGCAATTATGTTAAAATCAATGGCTTCTTTTGATGATAAAGATTCAACTTCAGTTAATTTACCAGTACCTGATTATGAACATTATCTTGGTCAATCAATCAAAGGCATGAAAATTGGTATCCCAAAGGAATATTACATTGAAGGAATGTCTAATGAGATTGTTGACCTTTGGCAAAAAGGAATTAATTGGCTAAAAGAGGCAGGAGCAAAAATCATTGATATTTCATTACCTCATACAAAATATGCTTTACCTGCTTATTATATTGTAGCTCCTGCAGAAGCATCTTCTAATTTAGCCCGTTATGATGGTGTTCGTTTTGGGCTTCGTGTACCAGGAAAAGATGTTATTGAAATGTATGAAAACACTCGTTCAGTTGGCTTTGGTGATGAGGTTAAGCGGCGTATTCTGATTGGAACTTATGTTCTTTCAGCAGGATATTATGATGCTTATTATCTTAAAGCTCAGAGAGTACGAACATTAATTAAACGTGATTTCGATTATTGTTTTAGTCTTGGTATCGATGCTATTCTAACCCCTGCAACACCGACTCCTGCTTTTGATATTGCGGATAAAAAAATAAAGAATGATACAATAGCTATGTATCTTAATGATATTTTTACTGTGCCAGTTAATATGGCTGGCTTGCCAGGAATTTCTGTCCCCGCAGGTTTATCATTAAATGGTTTGCCTTTAGGATTACAATTGATAGGTAGATCTTTTTCTGAGGAAGTTATTTTTAAAATAGCATATATTATAGAACAGGCAGCAGGAATATTAAATGCTGAAAAATGGTGGCTATAAAAACAAGAAATTTTAGCAATAATGATACAGCTCTATTTTAAATGTTGTTTTAGATAATAGCATTTTTCTAAATTAAACACAATACACTATCTATAATCAATTAAATCATGATTATAAAAGTAAAATCAATGCTGTGTAAATTATATGTTTCCATTTGCAATTTAAAATAATTATAAATATTAATCAATATGTGTATTTTATTCAAAATAAAGTTAAAAATTGCATCAATAAACACTATGATTTTTAAACTACGTCAGAAAAGTAAAAATAATTAGAATAAAAAAATTTTTTGCTTATTACTTTCAAAGTATAATAAAAAAAGCTATATCCTAATAAGAGACAAAGTTTTAAAAACTTCTCCAAGTATTCAATTACAAATAACTAATCAAGATGCATGATCCTAATTTCAATTGGAAGTGTAAGAAAAGCTGCACTTCAGTTTAGAAATTTGTTTCAGAAATAGAAAAATAAACTTGTTTCAATATGAGAATAGAACAACGCTTAATTGTGAAATACTTTAAAAAGAAAAAAGTCTTTTATATCAGAAGCCAATTTAACTTTATAAGTAAGATAATAATAGATAAGCCTATCGTAGAGGTTTTTTGATATTTTACAAAAGGTGCACTAAGGTTATGGACCGCATTACAATTACAAATGAAGATTATGATCAAGGATAACAGTAAGAGTTTACATAAGAGTATATAAGAGAAAGGTAATTAAAATTTATTCAACTGCTGCATTGTAATTTTAATCGCCGAGATATGCATTTTTGACACGTGGATCAGAAAGCATAGTTTTGCCTTCACCGTGGAATAAAATTTTTCCTATTTCTAAAATATAGGCATAATTAGCAATGGAAAGTGCTGCAAATGCATTCTGTTCAACAAGAAGAATAGTTTTTCCCATATTATTAATTTTTTTAATAATCGAAAAGATTTCTTTTACAAGAAGTGGTGCTAGACCAAGAGATGGCTCATCTAGTATAATCATATCAGGATTACTCATAAGAGTACGACCTACAGCTAGCATTTGCTGTTCACCGCCTGACATTGTGCCACTTAGTTGCGTGGATCTTTCACGCAAGCGTGGGAATAAATCAAATATCCATTCAATATTACGAGTAATAGTAACTTTATCATTACATATATAAGCTCCTAGCTTAAGATTCTCTAAAACAGTAAAGTGGGGTATAATACGCCTTCCTTCAGGGGTTAATGCAATACCCAATCGCAAAATTTCTTCCGGCTGTTTTCCTATAATTGATTCACCTTTATATATAATTTCTCCGTGAATTGATCGATTAAGACCTACAATAGAGTGTATAGTGCTGCTTTTTCCTGCTCCATTAGCTCCAATTAGAGTAACTATGCTGCCTTTTTTTATAGACATAGAAAGATCTTGAATAACTTTAATAGCACCATAATTAACATGAAGATTTTTTATTTCAAGAATATTCATATATATCTCCACCAAGATAAGCTTCAATAACTCTACGGTTATTGCGTACTTCATCTGCTGTGCCATTAGCGATACAACGGCCATATTCTAGCACACAAATATATTGGCAAAGTTTCATAACAACTTTCATATCATGTTCAATCAGAAGGATTGTAAGATCAAATTCTTTTTTGACTTTTTCTATAAATTGTCTTAATTCGTCACTCTCTTGTGGATTCATACCTGCTACAGGTTCATCAAGAAGCAGAAGTTTTGGTTTCGTTGCTAGGGCTCGAGCGATTTCTAAACGTCGTTGTGCGCCATAGGGTAAAGTGATTGCTTTTTGATTAGCAAGATGGTCAAGTTGAAGTTGCTCAAGAAGCTCCATTGCATTTTTACGAATTTGTTTTTGCTCTTTAAGCGCGTTCGGTAATAATAATACAGCAGAAAACCATGGTTGTTTTTGTCGGATATGAGCACCTACCATAATGTTTTGTAAGACCGTTAATCCTGAAAAAAGGCGAATGTTTTGAAACGTTCGTGCAATATGGCGTTTGCAAATAGTATAAGGTGGAAGGCCACAAATTTTCTTATTGTCTAACAGAATTTGTCCATTTGTTGGTATGTAAAAGCCGGAAATCATATTAAAAATTGTGGTTTTTCCAGCACCATTTGGGCCAATTAATCCAGTAATTGTTCCTCGTTTAATGGCTATATTAACGTTGTTTACAGCAATTAACCCGCCGAAATGCATTGTAAGATTATTGAGTGAGAGGATCGTATCATTCATGTTTTTTTCTCGTTCTTGAAAAGATTTCTCCTCATTAAAAAATTGCAAAACCAATTCCATGAAAATTCATGTTGGCCTAATAATCCTTTTCGCCAATATAAGATAATTGCTAACAATATAAGTGAAAAAATAACCATCCGTAAGCCTGGCATTCCGGGAATATATATAAAGCCTAAGTTTAATGGATTTTCAACAATGCGAAGCCACTCAAGCATTATTGTAATAATAATGCTGCTTATAACGCTGCCTGTAATAGAACCAAGACCACCAGCCACAACAATCATCAAAATATTAAAAGTTAGGATAAAATTGAACATTTTAGGATCGATGGTTGAAATAAGAGCGGCGGTTAGTGCACCACCAATACCTGCAAAAAATGCGCCAATAGTAAAGGAAAAACAGCGATAGAAAAAAGCATTTATTCCCATCATTTTCGCAGCGATTTCATCATCGCGAATAGCACGTAACACATTACCTGTATTGCTTCGTAATAAAAGAATAATAAAAATTATTGTAAATGCTAACCAACCATAATTCCACCATAATGTAGCATATTGAGGTATTCCTTTGATTCCTAATGAACCATTTGTTAAAGGTGTAGCATTAATAATGAGAACACGAATAATTTCTGCAAAGCCTAATGTCGCAATTCCAAGATAATCACCACCAAGGCGCAAAACAGAGAAAGCGATTAGCAAACCTATAATTGCAGCAGATAGGCCACTTATAATAACTGCAACGAAAAACGATAGTTGCAAATTTTTTAGTGGTTCAGCTATCGGTTCTAAAATCCACATCATTTCTTTTTGTTCAGGAGAAAGAAGAAAAATTGCACATACATAAGCACCAATTGCTATAAAACCAGCATGTCCAAGAGAAAACATGCCTGTAACTCCATAAATCAAATTGAGTGAAATTGCTAATATTGCATTAATAGCGATAAGATTAATAATACGAAGCGTATAGTCGTTAAAATGGTTATTAGCGTAAAATAAAAAACTAATAAAAATTATAATGCTAAAAAATGATAGAAAAATACTTAATGATTTTGCCATTAAATTTTCTCCTGATTTTTCTTACCCATTAAACCATTTGGCATTACTAGTAAGATAAGAATCAATAGGATAAAAGCAAAAGCATCCCGATATCCAGATAAACTTGGAGAAAAGGCAACGGTCATAATTTCAATAAATCCTAATAATAGGCCTCCAAGCATTGCTCCTGGAATTGATCCAATACCTCCAATAACAGCAGCAATAAAAGCTTTTAACCCAGGAAGTGAACCCATATAAGGATGAATTTGAGGATAACGTAAAGACCACATAATACCTGCTATGGCACCTAATGCAGAACCTATACAAAATGTGAATGCAATAATCTTATTAACAGAAACACCCATTAAACGAGTAGTTTCAATATCGTATGATATTGCACGCATAGCAAGACCAGGTTTTGTTTTATTAATAATCCATAACAAAATAATAACAAGAATAAATGAAACAATAGGAACGATAAGAGACATGGGAGCAATTCGAATAATGCTATTTGAATCTTGTCCAAAATACCATAAGATTGGTGTTACAAGAAAGTCTGGCTGTTTTACAGCTTTTGGAACACTACTAAAAAACATGATTGCAAGGCTTTCAATAAGAAAAGAAATGCCAATCGCACCAATAAGCACTGAAATACGTGGAGCATTACGCAAGGGTTTATAGGCTAATTGATCAACAAGAATTCCTACTGCACTTGTAATAAAAATGGAAAAATAAATCGCTAGAAACCAAAAGGGCTTAAAGCCTTGCTGAGCAATTTGTAAATAATAAATAAGTCCTGAAACAAGAATAAAAAAGGCTGAAATCCAATAGAGTTTTTGTTGTTTTTTAAATCCTATAAATATTGAATAATAAATTAATACTGCGAACAATATAAGTAAAATAGCAGTCCATGCAGGCATAAAGCTAATTGTGGAAAAGGAAAAAAAATATGCTCCTAGCATTAAGAAATCACCGTGAGCAAAATTAATTAACCTTAAGACACCATAAACCATGGTATAACCAATTGCAATAAGCCCATAAAGTGATCCTAATGCTAGCGCATTAAAGAAATATTGAATGAACATTTCAGTGCTCATTTCTTGTTCCTTATATGTTGTATGAAATATGATAGCTTTAAATGATCTAGTCTCGGAATATATTAATCAGTCTTATAACTGCGATTAAGTAACTTAATTATTTTGCATTATTTTTTTAAGTCAGTAGACTGTATTTCGTGTAAATAAATGCGTTTTCCATTTTTTATCTCAATTACACCAATAGAAATTTGAGGGTTGTGATTTTCATCTATGGACATAGTTCCAAAAGGGGTTTGAAAATCTTTTAATTTGCTAAGTTCAGCTGTAATTTCCTCACGATCAGCACTGCCAGCATTTTCAATAGCTTGCATAAACATCATATATGCTGTATATCCCAAAACTGAATTAACGTTTGGTTTTTCATTAGGATAAGCAGTTTTCCATTCATTTGTAAATTCTTGTGCTGCTTTTGACATGTTTGGTACAGTCTCATCGTAAGGAAGTGTTGTGTGCAAGAAGCCTTCCGCAGCGTGTCCTGCAATTGTAATAGTTTCTGGATTATCCATAGCATCACCACCCATAATTCGGAATTTTGCTCCCAACTCACGTGCTTGCTTCATAATTATAGCACCTTCAGAAAAATAAGATGGAATGAATAAGATATCAGGTTTTTGTGCTATAATTTGTGTAAGAGCTGCTGAGAAATCTTGATCTCCAGAATTATAATTTAAATTTGAAATAACTTCACCGCCTAATTTTTTAAATGAACTGATGAAATAACGCGCAAGACCAATTGCATAGTCGCTAGATATATCTTTTAAGATAGCTGCCTTTTTTGCATGTAAAGTTTCAGCTGCATAAATTGCAGCACCTATGCCTTGATAGGAGTCAGTGAAACATGCACGAAAATAATATTTTTTCCCTTGTGTAACGAATGAATTTGTTGATGAAGTTGTGATCGTAGGTGTTTTTGCTTTTTCAGATACTTCTCCACCTGCTAATGACAATGAAGAGCCATAAGTTCCGATGATTCCATTAACTTTGTCATGAGCAGTTAAACGTACGACAGCATTGGCTGCTTCTACTTTATCAGATTTATTATCAACAACAATCAGCTCAACTTTGCGTCCTAGTATTTCTGGAGTTTTTTTATGTGCTAGCTGTATACCTTTAAGTTCAAGTTGTCCTCCAAATGCATTTTGTCCAGTTAATGGAAGATAAACACCAATTTTAATAGGATTTTTCGCAGAGGCATTTGTTAGAAACGCCGCTATCATAAAAGCGACTGCAAGAATTTTCCTCAGTTGCATTGCGCACTTTTCCTTATTCTCAGTTATTTTTATCATAAACTTCAGACATTATCTTGAACTTTATTGTTATGCAAGTTATACATCTGTAAAATTGATCAGTGTGTACGAAGTGTGTACGAAAAGTCTTTGAAATTACCATTTTTTTATTATGCGTCATGTTGTATAAACTTTTTGGGTGAAATTTTATGATTTATGAGCTGGCATTACAAAGTAGATGCGACAATATGGGGAAATCTTATCTTAGGTCTTGCTTGTTGATGTAACTACAATGTCTACTTACGCAGAAGAATCAATTTGTAGAATTCAAACCTACAGGATCACGTTTGGTTATGACAAGTAAGGATACATTAAAAGATTATTCTCTAGCTGAAGATAATCTCAATGTTTATGGTGAAATTATTGAAATTAGTGGTGTCATTAAATGGTTTGATGGCAGTAAGGGGTATGGGTTTATAGTTCCTGATTTTCAGGGGCTTCCTGATATATTATTGCATGTGACTGTGATGCGGCGAGATGGCTTTCAAACAGCTTTAGAAGGAGCTAAAGTTGTCTGTATCGTAAAACAAACTGAGAGAGGATTAAAGTGTATCCAAGTTAAGTCTATTGATTGCTCGTCTGCTACCCATCCTTCAGAAATTCCAGCGCGTACACATGTTGTAGTAACTCCTGAAAGTGGTTTAGAACGTGCAATTGTTAAATGGTTTAATCGTGAAAAAGGGTTTGGTTTCCTTAGTCGAGGGCAGGGGACAGAGGATATTTTCATTCATATGGAAACATTACGTCGTTTTGGTTTAGCAGAACTCCGTTCTGGTCAGGTTGTTCTTGTGCGTTTTGGTAAGGGAGAAAAAGGCTTGATGACAGCGGAAATTTATCCTGATATAGCACTTCCATTTGTTACAAATTAGATTTCTGGTATCACAAGGCAGCAGCTGAAAATTTTATACTTTATCTTCAAAAATCTTTAAAAAAATAATAATGATGCGGGGTCAGAATTTTGAGATTTTTAAAGAAAAAACAAATTATCCAGTTTATCCTGTTTTTTTGTATCAATATTTCAAATTTAGTTATAGCAGGACAACCCATACAGATTCCTATTGGTGCGACTTCTCTAATAATCAATGCAGAACAGAATATAATTTTTTATGATGTAAGAGATTGCTTTTTCGCAAGTTCAAGCAAGTGCTGGTTTGATGTATCGTACTCATTTTCCTCGTAATCGTGCAATGTTATTCAAGAATTTTCTCAATAATATACCAGACGGTGAGCAAAAAATGTTTATGTGGATAGCTCATACATTTTTAGCTTTGGATATAATTTTTTTAGATTCTAAGGGAGGTATTGTTTCAATTATTGAAAATACTCTTCCATTTTCAAAGAATATAATTTCGTCAAAAGTATCTGCAGCTTTCGCTATTGAGCTTAATGCTGGTGAAGTTGCTGATAAAAAGATACAGAAGGGACAATGTGTGATTCATCCTGTTATTTATGAGAAATACGAAGGTAATAAATATGACGGCATCAGAGATTGATTTTTTTGAACACGACGGTTTTCGTTTTGCTTACCGTGAAGAAGGGCAAGGCACTCCTATATTATTGATTCATGGTTTTGGATCTTCTGCACGTGTTAATTGGTGTGCAACAGGTTGGTTTTGTAGCCTTGTTGAGGCAGGTTATCGTGTTATTGCTTTTGATAATCGCGGTCATGGTGATTCCGATAAAAGTTATGATCCTTCATGTTATACGCCTCGGGCTATGGCTAGTGATGCGGTTAAGTTGCTCCAACATTTAGGTTTGTCGAAAGCTCATGTCATGGGATATTCTATGGGAGCTCGAATTAGTGCATTTATGGCTTTTTTGTATCCAACATATGTGCATAGTGTTGTTTTTGGTGGTTTAGGAATTGGTATGGTAACGGGGGCAGGTGATTGGGAGCCTGTTGCTCAGGCTCTTTTAGCAGAAGATATTTCAACCATTACTAATCCGCGTGGTTTGATGTTTCGTAAATTTGTAGATCAAACTAAAAGTGATAGACATGCTCTTGCTGTTTGTATCATGGCATCAAAGCAGGAATTGACAGAGGCTGAAGTACATAAAATTAAACAACCTGCGCTTGTTGCAGTTGGTTCATTGGATGAAATCAGTGGTGAGGCTGAACCATTAGCAGCTTTGTTACCACGTGGCGAAGCTTTACAAATTCCTGGTCGTAATCACATGCTTGCTGTTGGAGATAAAGTCTATAAAAAAGGTGTTATTGATTTTCTTGCTCGTCATCCTATTGTTTAAAAGATGTTAGAAATATAAATAAAAGATCCATTTTTTAGAATCTTATTCTAGTCATTTTGAACAGTTTTTACAAAAGTTAAGATTTTCATTTTGTTTGTTAAAGTTCTCGATAAGGTTTTAAATTATATTACGAATCCACAAAAAATCACTTGTTTGATAGACTTAGATAATGTTGATTAATGAGCTTTGCCATGGTCTTTTTAATAAATTTCTGAAAAAAATCAAAACATAACAATGTATATTGCATAAATTCTTTGAGAAGATAAACTACTCGCGATTAGGTAATAATATCTAAATTTGTCATCTTTGTTTAATTCCACTTTAAGATTTTCAGAAAATAAGCAATTTTTTATTTATTGTGGATGATTCAAAATTCAGTTTCCTTTGTTTATTCGGTAATTTTATTATTTTAAAAGTGCAGGTATTTCATGTGAGGAAAGAGTTGATAAGTCACTTGCAATATGGCTATCTAAATATTGTGCACATCGTTCAATAAGTTCTTTATTAAATCCACTGAAAAAGTGGTTTGCTCCTTTTAGGATTTCTTGTGTGATGGTAATACCTTTTTGCATTTTCAGTTTATCTACAAGACTCTGAACATCTTTCGAGGGTGCAACTTTGTCGATGTCACCGTGAATTATTAAGCCAGATGAAGGACAAGGAGCAAGGAATGAAAAGTCGTAAATATTCGGTTGCGGAGCAACAGATATAAAGCTCTCAATTTCAGGTCTGCGCATTAGAAGTTGCATTCCAATCCAAGCACCAAACGAATAGCCAGCTACCCAACAATTTTTAGAGTTAGGATGCTGTGTTTGTACCCAATCAAGAGCAGCAGCGGCATCTGAAAGTTCTCCTGTCCCATAATCAAATTCTCCTTGACTTCGACCAATACCACGAAAATTGAAACGCAATGTAGTAAAACCACGTTGTTGAAACATATAAAATAAATCATAAACAATTTTATTGTTCATTGTTCCACCGAATTGAGGGTGAGGATGCAGAACAATCGCAATTGGAGCATTTTTTTGTTGAGAAGGTTGATAACGTCCTTCAAGACGACCTGCGGGACCATTAAAAATGATTTCTGGCATTAAATGCTCCTTAAAACTATAAATGTTTTCATTGACCTTGGTCGACTTTTGCAATAAAATCCACCTTGTTGAATATTTTATTTAATTAATCACTAGATATCCTTTTTTGAATGCATTTTTCAAGAAAATTGCATTATTTTTTTAACCAAGTTGTAGGATAGATAATTAGGATTTAAAATGGCTGTAAAACGCCGGTATCTTGATCATAATGCAACGACACCGCTTACAAAAATGGCAAAAACGGCATTATTAGAATCTTTGGAAATATTCGGTAATCCATCATCTGTTCATGCAGAAGGGCGTGCTGCTAAAGCGCTTTTACAGAAATCCCGTAAACAAATTGCTGATAGACTCAAGGCAAATTCGGATCATGTTGTCTTTACATCTGGTGCAAGTGAAGCAGCAATGACTCTGTTAACACCTTTTTATCACATGGGATGTTCTGAAGTACAATTTTCTCATCTTTATATTGGTGCGAGTGAACATCCATCTATTGCAGAAGGGGGACGTTTTTCTAAAGAATTAATTAGTGTAATTGACGTTGATCAGCATGGCTTGATCCAGCAGGATAAGTTAAAATCCTTATTAACAGCTCATGATAAAGCAAAAGGTCTACCTCTTATCGCTATTCAAGCTGCAAATAGTGAAACTGGTGTTATTCAAAACATTCAAGAAATAGCTGCTATTGTTCGGGATGCTGGAGGTACTCTAATTGTTGATGTAGTCCAATATGTAGATAAACATCCCATTGATATTAATCATTTTGGAGGTGATTTTTTTATACTGTCAGCTCATAAAATTGGAGGACCTAAAGGAATTGGTGCATTTGTTTCATGTAGTAATCTTCTCATGCCTTTTCCTCTTATTACTGCTGGTGGACAAGAAAAAGGACACCGTGGAGGAACAGAAGCTTTACCACTTATTGCATCTTTTGGAGCAGCAATGGCGGATTGTTTTACTCAAGAAGAAATAAAGCAGTTAATCTATTTACGTAACAGATTGGAAGATGGTTTAACAAAAATTAGTCATGATGTTACAATTTTTGGTAAGGATGTTCAACGTTTGCCAAATACTACTTATTTTACTGTACATGGTATAAAAGCTGAAACGATGCAAATTGGTTTTGATTTAGCAGGATTTTCTGTATCAGCAGGTTCTGCTTGTTCTTCAGGAAAAGTAAGACAAAGCAAAGTTTTGGAAGCAATGGGATACCATATATTAAATGGCGCAATTCGTGTTTCAACAGGACGATGTACGACTTCTAAAGATATTGATGATTTTTTATTGATTTTTTCTCAAATTATAGCTAACAAAAAACAGAGTTAGTTATTTAAGAAATTGAGCATTATTATAAAAAGTTGAGTAAGCTTGATTGAAATTTTCCCATTTTGCATATAGAACCGCGTGTTTTAATTTATGAAGAAAATAAAATCTTTATCTTTGATCACCGGTTTTTGATACCGACAAAAATGGAGAAAGCCGATGCCGGCAGTGCAGGAAACAATACGTCAGGTACGTGAAATAGACGTTGATCAATATAAATATGGTTTTGAAACTAATATTGAAGTAGACAAGGCTCCAAAAGGGCTAAACGAAGATATTATCCGATTCATTTCCGCTAAAAAATGTGAACCTGAATGGATGTTGGCATGGCGTTTGCAGGCTTTTCGTCGGTGGTCTAAAATGGAAGTACCTCATTGGGCACGAATTAAATATCCAAAAATCAATTTTCAAGAACTTTATTATTACGCTGCTCCTAAAAATCATACAGGACCAAAATCTTTAGATGAGGTTGATCCTGAGTTATTAGAAACTTATAAAAAACTTGGTATTCCCTTAAAAGAGCAAGAAATTTTAGCAGGGGTAAAAAAACAGACAGATTCTTTCACACCCGATAATAATATCTATGCATCAGGGCAAGTGGCTGTTGATGCCGTCTTTGATTCTGTTTCAGTTGTGACAACATTTAAAGAAGAATTAGCACGTGTGGGAGTCATTTTTTGTTCTATTTCAGAGGCTATTATTGAACACCCTGCTTTTATTCAGAAGTATTTAGGAGCAGTTGTTCCGGCGGGTGATAATTATTATGCTGCCTTAAATGCGGCTGTTTTCACAGATGGTTCATTTGTTTATATTCCCAAAGGAGTGCGTTGTCCTATGGAACTTTCATCCTATTTTAGGATTAACGAACGCAATACAGGACAATTTGAGCGAACATTGATTATTGCAGATGAAGATTCATATGTCTCTTATTTGGAAGGGTGTACTGCACCTCAGCGTGATGAAAATCAATTACATGCTGCTGTTGTTGAACTTATCTCTCTAAAAAATGCAGAAATTAAATATTCGACAGTACAAAATTGGTATCCTGGTGATAAAGAAGGAAGGGGAGGCATCTATAATTTTGTAACTAAAAGAGGGGATTGTAGAGGAGATAATTCCAAAATTTCGTGGACTCAAATTGAGACAGGTTCTGCTATTACTTGGAAATATCCATCTTGTTTATTACGGGGTAATAACTCACGTGGAGAATTTTATTCTATTGCTGTTGCAAATGGTCATCAACAAATTGATTCTGGTACAAAAATGATCCATTTAGGAGAAAATACATCGAGTCGTATTATCTCAAAGGGAATTTCTGCTGGTTTTTCAAGCAATACTTATCGTGGACAAGTTACTGCACATAAAAGAGCTAAGAATGCACGTAATTTTACTCAATGTGATAGTTTGTTAATTGGTAATGATTGTGGTGCCCATACAGTACCCTATATTGAGGCAAAAAATGCAACAACTCATTTTGAACATGAGGCAACAACATCAAAGATCTCTGATGATCAACTTTTTTATGTTATGCAACGGGGGATTCCTGAAGAAGAGGCAATTGCGTTAATCGTTAATGGGTTTGTAAAAGAAGTCATTCAAAAATTACCAATGGAGTTCGCTGTTGAAGCGCAGAAACTGATTGGCATTAGCCTTGAAGGTAGCGTAGGTTAATTGCTTATTAAATAAAATACAGCACAACAGGGGATTAAATTATGTTAGAAATCAAGAATTTGCATGCTCGTATTGCTGGAACTAATACAGAAATCATTTGCGGTTTAAATTTAACTATTCAGGATGGTGAGGTAGCTGCCATTATGGGGCAGAATGGAGCAGGAAAATCTACTTTATCTTATTTGCTTTCTGGTCGTGATGATTATGAAGTAACAGAAGGTGATATCCTTTATAATGGGCAATCCATTTTAGAAATGAGTCCAACAGAACGAGCAGTGTGCGGTGTTTTTTTGGCATTTCAATATCCAATGGAAATACCTGGTGTTGCAACAATGGAATTTTTAAAAGTTGCAATAAATTCTCAACGTAAAGCTCGGGGTGATAAAGAACTTAAAGTTTCTGAATTTATTCAGTATGTTAAAGAAACTGCTTCTGAACTTGAAATAGATATGGCTATGCTTAAACGTTCACTGAACGTTGGTTTTTCAGGTGGGGAAAAAAAGCGTACTGAAATTCTTCAAATGGCTCTGCTTAAACCCAAGCTTTGTATTTTAGATGAAACGGATTCTGGGTTAGATATTGATGCCTTAAAAATTGTTGCAGATGGCGTTAATAAACTTCGTAATCATGAACGCTCATTTTTGGTTATTACTCATTATCAACGTCTTCTTGATTATATTATACCTGATACAGTGCATGTTCTTTATAAAGGTCGTATTATTGAAAGTGGAGATAAATCTTTGGCACTGTATTTAGAACAAAACGGGTATGCCGATATTATCAGTAAAACTGCTTGAGGTTATTAAATATGAGCACAAACTCACAACCAAAATTGATAGCAGTTGAAGAAGATATTATCAGTAATTTTAATCAACGTATTGGTGATTTACCTGGTAATGAAACAGTACAAGTTATACGTAAGAAGGCTATTGAATTATTTCAAAAGACGCGCCTTCCTTCACGTAAAATGGAGTATTGGCATTATACTAATTTACGCGTTTTATTAAAATCTGTAAGTGATTTTTCAGAATTTAATAGTGAACAGTCGGTTGATAAATTACTTCCAGAAAATATTGTTTTTTCTATTGAAAATGGTAAAGCGCTTACGCTGACTAGAATAGTAGGTGTTGAAGTAGAACATCTTGCGACAGCATTGGATAAAAATAGAGCTAAAATAAATTCAACGATTGCTGATGAAAATTTTATTGGACAATTAAATACAGCTTTCTTTACAGATGGTTGGCTTTTCCAAGTTGCTGACAATACTACATTAGATACGCCGATTGAATTGCAAAATATTCAAATGGGAGGGCAGTCACATATTTTTTCAAAAATCAAAGTTGGAAAAAATAGTCAGGTTGTAATTATTGAACGCCAAATCGGCAATGATAAAGATACTTTTGTTAGTTCAGTGTTTTCATTAAATCTCGCTGCTAACAGCAATGTGACATGGATTCTTATTCGTGATAGAGGTAGCAATGCTAAACAATTTGGTCAATTTCGTGCTAGACTTGCTGAAAATTCTCAATTAACGCTTTATGTAATTAATATAGGTAGCCAACTTAATCGTCAAGAAATTGATATTGAGTTGCTGGGAAAAAAATCCAATTTTCAATTGCGAGCAATAAATTTATTATCTGGAAAAACGCATAGTGATCTTACGATGACTGTTCGCCATGTTGAAGAAAAGTCAATTTCAAGAGAAATTGTGCGTAATGTTGTTACAAATAAGGCACATGGTGCTTTTCAAGGGATAATACGTGTTGAAAAAAAAGCGCAAGAAACAGATGCTCGTATGGCTTGCAATAGTCTTATTCTTTCAGATGATGCAGAATTTGATATAAAACCTGAACTAGAAATTTTTGCTGATGATGTTGCTTGCTCCCACGGAGCAACAGTTGCTAAAATTAATCATGATCATCTTTTTTATCTAATGGCGCGTGGTATCTCTTATAAAACTGCCTGTGAACTTTTGGTAAAAGGATTTATTTCAGAATTAATTGATGACATTAAGCAAGATAGCATGCACACTATTTTGAGCAATATCATTATTCAATGGTTAGAAAAGAACATTTAAAGCAGAAAAATGGAAAATAAGACAAAAACATTGAATTATAATGTAGAAGAAATTAGACATGATTTTCCTATTTTGCAAAATAATATTTATGGTAACCGATTAGCTTATCTTGATAGCGGAGCTTCTGCTCAAAAGCCAGTATCAGTTCTTAATGTCATGGATAATTTTTATCGATATCATTATGCTAATGTACATCGAGGAATGCATTCTTTATCAAATACAGCAACACAATTTTATGAAAATGCTCGTGAAACAGTTAGGGCTTTTTTAAACGCTCAAATAGTCGAAGAAATTGTCTTTACGAAAAGCGCGACAGAAGCTATTAACACTGTAGCTTATGGCTGGGGAATGTCTAAATTAAATGAAGGTGATGAAATTATTCTCACTATTATGGAGCATCATTCAAATATTATTCCTTGGCATTTTATTCGTGAACAAAAAGGTGTAAAGCTTATTTTTGTACCTGTTGATGAGGATGGTTCTTTACATATTAAAGCTTTTCAAAGTGCTTTAAGTAATAGAACACGTCTTATTGCTGTTACACATATGTCCAATATATTGGGAAGCGTGTCTCCTATTAAAGCAATAGTTGAGTTAGCACATCAAAATGCCATTCCTGTTCTTGTTGATGGTTCTCAAGGAGCTGTACATTTAACAGTTGATATGCAAGATCTTGACTGTGATTGGTATGTTTTTACTGGTCATAAAATTTATGGGCCTACAGGTATTGGTGTTCTTTATGGTAAAAAATGTCGGTTAGAAGAAATGCGTCCTTTTCAGGGGGAGGGCAAATGCCTGAGGAGGTAACATTTGATAAAGTTTATTATAATGATCCTCCGTATCGTTTTGAAGCTGGCACTCCTCCCATAGTTGAAGCTATTGGGTTAGCAGCAGCTATCGATTATATACAAAAAAAGGATAGAGATGCTATTTATACACATGAAATGGCGCTTTTAAATTATGCTCATGAAAGACTTGAATCAGTTCAGTCATTATATATCTATGGACGAGCCCTTAACAAAGGTGCTATTATATCTTTTGAGCTTGAGGGTATCCATGCACATGATGTTGCTACGTTTGTTGATCGACAGGGAGTTGCTATACGTGCGGGAACACATTGTGCACAACCTTTATTGAAACATTTGGGGCTGACATCGATCTGTCGTGCATCGTTAGCAATGTATAGTAATCGTGAAGATATCGATCAATTAGTTGAAGCATTAGAAAAAGCAAGGATATTTTTTAATGGTTAGATTAATTAGAAAGTGTCATTTGGCTAATGATATAGAAGGTGAAGAGGGAAAATCTTTTTTATCAGTAATTCCAGAAGATGAAATTAATCGTCTAACAAGTGATATTATTGCTGCTCTTAAGACAGTCTACGATCCGGAGATACCTGCTGATATTTATGAATTGGGATTGATTTATCGGATTGATATTGAAGATGATCGTTCAGTGAAAATTGAAATGACACTTACAGCACCTGGATGCCCTGTTGCGGGTGAAATGCCAGGCTGGGTGGAAAATGCTGTAAGCGCAGTTGAAGGAGTCTTAAGTGTTGAAGTGATTATGACATTTGATCCACCGTGGACACCTGAATGTATGTCAGAAGAAGCACAGATTACTGTCGGATGGTATTAAACTGGAAAATATTAGATTTATAACATAACAGGAACAGCTTATTATTTAATAATACCGCATGCTAGGCGCGCACCACCTCCACCAAGTGGTAAAGGTTTATCTGATTGATTATCTCCTCCTACGTGTATCATTAATGAACGATCTTTAATTTCAGAAATTCGCTTAATCTTTGGTGCAAGAGTACTCATTTTTGCTTGTCCTTTGTCATCAACATAAAGTGTGGGCAAATCACCAAAATGACCATTAACATTATAAGGTCCAAGATGTTGATTAGTGTTTTTCGGATCATAATGTCCTCCTGCTGCACCACCAATTATATCATCTTTCATATCACATGAGGGATTTTCGTGGATATGAAAACCATGTAAACCCTCCGGCAAAGAAGATAAATTTGGTATGAAAATCAGACCGTAAGCATTTTCTTTAATTTTAATCGTACCGATTGGCTCTTTTACGTTATTTTCTTTAAGAGTATAAATTTCCACTTGGGTTGATCCTGCTAATGCAACACTAGAACTTAAAAATGTGATTAAGGCCAATAAGAGACATTTTTTTATATTCATACAACACCTCAAAATTAAAAATAAAATTTGTCAATAAATATATAATTCAATTTTTGCTTTTTTTTTATGATATGAATAAATTATAAAAATACTTTTTAGTACTAGTCTTATGTTTATATTAAGACCTATTAAGATTTTCATATCATAAAAACCCTAATGGCGGAGGAGGTGGGATTCGAACCCACGGTACAGTTCCCTGCACGCCGGTTTTCAAGACCGGTGCCTTAAACCACTCGACCACCCCTCCAAAAATAAATATAATTTATCTGAAGAACGATATACTTTATTACAAGGTTCTTTTAAAAGGTCAATGACCTAAATTGTAATTTAAACATTTTAATTAAATCGTTTTAGTATTTTTATCAAAATGAATCATCATCAATAAAATAAATCATTTAATTTAGTTTTTTAACACATGAAAAAATTATCTTAATCAAATCAATTATTATTGATAGCTCTTTATAAAGGTTAATATTTTCATGGTTGATCATACTTAAGTAATTAAAATTTTCTATTCGTTACGAAATTGAAAAAATCAATTATTACAAGGTATACAAACTACTTAAAAAACTGAAAAAAATACTCATAGTTATACCTATGATTGATCCTATCGTAATCCCAATTATCATGCTAGCAGGAAGTGCTATATTTATACCCATTGCGATAATTGGTCCAAATCCTGGAAGAGCAATATAACCATAATTCGCAAGAATTGCTGCAAGTGCTCCTGATAGACTACCATTGAGAGCTCCGATAAATGCTGAATCTTTAATATAAGGATAAAATTTTTTCAAAAAATTTCTTGTACAATTGTTTGAGTTAAAAGCGCTATAAATTTTTGAATTAATCATACTTTTTTCTTTCATTTTGAATACTAATTGTTCCAGAATAATCAACTGATATAAGAAAATAACGCTTTTTAAGTTCCACTAAAGCACGCCAAATACCTTTATCATCTAAACGTAATCGTTTAATATTTTGAAAACCATTTTCCATAAGATGATTTTTGATTTGTGAAGCAGTGAATGAATTTTTTCCTGCTTTGATGGTTTTTTGAAAGAAAATATACTTGGATGTTTGACAATAGGGATCATAATAAACTTCTATTGGTACAGCTATGACCATAGGCGAGATACAAACAATCATTATAAAAAGAATAATTGATCTCAAAAAAATATTTAATTTCATTATGTTACCATTAATTGAAACAATTCTTTCAAATATTTACTTTCATACTAACTTAACCTTTTTATTCTTAACGGGTTCCTTAGTTATTTTATTTTTTAATATTATGCTTAAGAACAAAGCTTTTAGGATTTAAGTTAAACTCATTTATTACCTTATTTATATATTGCGTAGGCTTTGTTTAGGTCGTTTGGGAACCAATAACTTCTTATTAATAATGAAGAGTAGGTCGCCTTGTAAGACTTGTAAGAGAAATTTGTCTCCAATTATAAGCATGAATATGCCTAGCTATATCAAGCTCTGTTCATTTTTTCTTATTATTCAATCTGATTATTAGGTAATTTTGTTGTAAAAATACTCATAATCGTTTTTAAGCCATAACCATAATTCATTCCTTCTCGCATAAATAAATTGCGTAATGGTGAGCAATTACGCAACAGTTCAAGCCCAGCGCTGCGTAAAATATGAAAAGGAAGTAGATTGGAGAGGAAAGCATAGCTAAGTGCATGAACGAATCCACTCCTAATAAATATATCACATTTACGATATTGATTATAATTCGTCGTGATTTCTTTGTAGTCAGCAGCAGATATTTCATCGGGTATAAGGTCAACTAGGGTCTTAATATCACGCATCCCTAGATTAAATCCCTGTGCACCAATTGGAGGAAAAACATGGGCTGTTTCACCAATTAAAATTATTCGGTTAGCAGCGAAGAGATTAGGAATAAGACCTAAAAGAGGCCATGTTTGAATTGTAGTTTCTATTTTTATTTCACCAAGAAGCGAGTGCATTTGATTTTCAATCATTTTTGCAATCGCTTCTAATTTCATATTCAAAATTTCTTCGGCACGAGAGGGCTTAACAATCCATATAAGACTAGATTTATTACCTGGTAAAGGAACTTGTGTAAAAAGACCATCTTTTGTATAAAATTCAGTTGATATATTTTGATGAGGTAAATTATGTAAAAAGTTGAAAACAAGCGCTATTTGTGGATAGTTCCATTTTTTTGCACTAATTCCAGCAGCTGCTCTTGTTGGAGAGTGACGTCCATCAGCTGCAACAACAAGTGGTGTTTCAATAACTTTGCCATCTTTAAGAGTAATGCAAATATGATCTTTTTGATGATCAAACGATTCTGCTGAAGAAAAAAACCTGATAATATTTGGTGTGCGTTTAATAGCATTGATCAAAGCATCGTTTAATTTTAAATTAGGTATATTATAACCAAAAGCTTTTTCTCCAATTTCAGTGGAGTGAAAGTTTACAGTAGGAGCTCGTACAAACTGAGATGTTATATCAATAATTCTAATTGAAGATAAGGCTGCTGCGTAACATTTAATAGTATTCCAAATATTGAGTGTTTGCAGCATATGGATTGTAGGCATCATAATAGCAGTTGTTCGTAATTCATCTACATTAGCAGGTGGACCAATCAGAGATACAGAGTGCCCTTTATGAGCAAGATTAAGTGCTGCTAACATACCAATTTGACCTGCACCAATGATAGCAATGTTTTTATGTGTTTTTTTTTAGATATCACTATTTTGTCTAAGCCTTCTTGATAATAATTGTTATAACATCTTCAAATAAGTTATATCTTATTATATTACCTAAATAAATATTACGATATAAAAGTAATCATCTTGTACTCTTTTTAGATATCAGTCATAAAATAACAAAGATAGTATTTGAGAAAATAAATAAGAACTCTAAAATTTAGGATAGAAAAACCTTGAAACCTAACATTAAAATTAATAGGGATAGATTATATCCCAAAATAATAACAATATCGCAAGCAAAAGCTTTTTCTGTTCACTTGTTAACAGCCTCAGGCTCATTTTTGGCATTTCTTTCTTTAATATCTGCATCTGAAGAAGAATGGGTTTCTATGTTTTTTTGGCTCGGACTTGCTCTTTTTGTTGATGGAATTGATGGGCCAATTGCACGTAAATTGGATATAAAATATGTACTTCCGACATGGTCTGGTGAAATACTAGATAATATTATTGATTATGTAACTTATGTTTTAGTTCCAGCCTTTGCGTTTTATCAAAGCGGTTTTATGGATCCTAAGTTATCATTTATATTAAGCGCTATTATTGTCATTTCATCAACTATCTATTACGCGGATACTGGAATGAAAACTGAGGAAAATTTTTTTAAAGGATTTCCTGTAGTTTGGAATATGATGGTTTTTATGCTCTTTGTGGTAAGACCAGCGGAGTGGATTGCTTTTATTATTATTTCTCTATCAGCAATTATGTCTTTTTTACCCATTTATTTTATACATCCAATAAGAGTTGTTCGATTACGTATGCTCAATTTTTCAATCTTTCTTATATGGTGCTGTTTTGGTATAACTTCATTATTTTTTTATCAGCTAAATGTTCCAAATTGGATTAAAATTGGAATTTCAATTACTGGTTTTTACATTTATTGTATTGGTATTGTTATGCAATTTTTTCCAAAATTAGGGGCAAAAAATAATAAAAAGTAACAAAATTATTAAAAATTAAAATTTTCTATGCGAATGCTTTTTTAATATATTAAAAAGTTCCATAATATATATTATGCGATTATTATATGAAACATCTACACTTAGTTATCTAGCAATACATCTGTCTCAAAGATAAGTCCTTGATAAGCTGGTTCAACATGTGCTGGAACATAATTTACAACATTATTATAATCAAGTGAACTATCCATATGCGTTAATATAGCCCGTTTTGGCTTTAAATATTCTATCCAATACAATGCTTGATCAACTGAAAAATGACTTGGATGAGGTTTAAATTGAAGAGAATCAATAATTAAAACATCTAAATTCATAAGATCTGATAGTGTTTTTTCAGGAAATCCACTAACATCTGTGCAATAAGCAACATTGCCAATACGAAAACCTAAAGAACGAGTAGCACCATGTAACTGTAAATGTGTCTTAAAAGTAATAGCTCCACCCTGCCCTTCGACTTCAAACTTACTCTTCTCATCTATAAGATTTTTTTTTAAAATAGGTAAGTAATGTGATCCCTTTTGTATTTGAAAACAATAACCAAAAGCTTTATTAAGTTGTTTTAGTGTAAAAGAATCTGCATAAATATCTATTAAACATTTTTGTGCAAGAGCGTAGCTGCGTAAATCATTAATACCGTGAGTATGATCTGCATGAAAATGCGTGTAAATAGCAGCATTGAGGTGACTAACACCCGCATTAATCATTTGTGAACGAAAATCTGGACCGGTATCAATAATAACTGTCGTTTTCATTCCTGATTTATGAATTCGTTCAACTAATAAAGAAGTTCTATAGCGTCTATTTTTAGGATTATTTGGATCACAAACTCCCCAATCACCATTAGGACGAGGCACTCCTGGTGATGAACCACAACCCAGTATTGTAAAACGGTATCGATCAGACATTTTTTATTCTATTTCATTTTACTAAACAAACGAAAAGCATTCTGTGTTGTTATTTGTGCTATTTCTTCAGTGCTTAAATTGATAATTTTAGCAAGAGCAGTGGCTATATGACACAAAAAAGATGGTTCATTTGTTTTGCCACGATAAGGAACAGGCGCTAAAAACGGAGCATCTGTTTCAATCAATAAACGCTTATGAGGAATAGTCTTTGCTATTGCATGAATTTCATGAGTATTTTTGAAAGTGAGAATACCTGAAAAAGATATATGACCGCCAAGCTCAATACCTGCATGAGCAAGTTGCATGCCAGATGAATAACAATGAAGAATAAATGGAAAATATTTTTCTTTTATTTTCTCACGCAATATTTGTTCCATATCTAGATCAGCACTGCGTGAATGAATTACAAGAGGCAATTGTGTTTCTTGAGAAGCGATAATATGTTCTATAAAATTTTTCTTTTGCTCTTGAGGTGAAGAATAATTGTAATGATAATCAAGTCCGGATTCACCAAATGCAACGATTTTAGGGTGCCTTGATAAATGAATAAGATCGTCAGCTTTAACATTTTTTTCTTCATTTACATAATTAGGATGAGTTCCAACAGAACAAAAGACTTGATCATAAGTCTTTGTAATTTCTAAAAGCCTATCCAACTTATGAACATGCGTTGAAATTGTTATCATGCGTTCAACGTTAGCAGCTAGAGCTCGTTGAATAATTCCATTCAAATCTTGAAAATCCTCAAAATTAAGATGACAGTGTGTATCAATTAACATCATTAATATCAGCTTTCTTTAGGAATATAACGAGGAAAAATTGGTACTGGTGATGGAAGCTCTGTATCTTCTTTAATTTTTAAATCACTGATATGGTGTAACAATCGATTTTCTTCAGCAATTGCAAGACTATCAAGAAGTTTAGTTGCTGCTTGTGGAATGAAAGGTAGAAGCATGATTCCTATTCGCCGCAAAATCTCTAAAGTTATATAAAGAACCGTGAAAAATCTTTCTGGATTATTTTTACGCAAATTCCAAGGTTCTTCATTAGCAAAATAACGATTGGCCTCTGCTACAACTGAAAAAATAGCTGAAAGTGCTAAATGAGGAGCCTGACGTGACATAGTTTGGCGTGCAATTTCAAGTGCTTGAAGAGATTGCTTTAGTAGTTGTTCATCTTGAACTAGAAATACAGCTGGTGTGGGAATTTTTCCATTACAATTTTTTTCAATCATAGATAATGAACGTTGAGCTAAATTGCCAAGATCATTCGCAAGATCAGCGTTGATACGATTTACAAAACTATCATGATTATAATTACCATCCTGTCCAAATGGTACTTCACGAAGAAAAAAATAACGTACTTGGTCAAGACCATACCGATCAACCATTTCAAAAGGATCAACTACATTTCCAACAGACTTCGACATTTTAGCACCGCGGTTAAGCAAAAAACCATGTGCAAAAATACGTTTAGGTAACTCAATTCCAACAGACATTAAAAATGCTGGCCAATAAACTGTATGGAAACGAATAATATCTTTACCAATAACATGAATATCTACAGGCCAAAAATTACGTTTTTTTGAGGTTTTGTCAAAAAAATCAATTGCAGTAAGATAATTTGTAAGTGCATCGACCCAGACGTACATTACATGTTTTGGATTTCCTGGAACACGAACTCCCCAATCAAAGGTTGTTCGTGAAATGGAAAGGTCTTTCAGGCCTGATTTGATAAAACTTATAATTTCATTACGTCGTTCATTAGGCCCAATAGAATCAGGGAATTTTTCATAATGTTGAAGAAGTGCTTTTTCATAACGTGAAAGTCTAAAAAAATAACTTTCTTCTTCATTCCATTCAACCGGAGAGCCTAACTCTTTTTCACGACGGATTCCTTCTTCATCAATTTCGGTATCTTTCTCTTCATAATAAGCTTCTTGACGAAGTGAATACCAACCAGCATAACGGCCAAGGTAGATATCATCTTTGGCTTCCATTTTTTTCCAAAGCTCTTGACAAGCTTGATGATGTCTTTCTTCTGTTGTGCGGATAAAATCATTATTAGAACAATTAAGCATTTTCATCATTTTCTGAAAAACAGCACTGTTGCGATCTGCAAGTTGCTGAGGTGTTATGTTTAACATTTGCGCTGTTTGTTGCATTTTTAGACCATGTTCATCTGTACCAGATAGAAAAAATACATCCTTACCTTCGGCTCTTTGAAAACGAGCCAAAGCATCGCTTACAATTGCATTATAGGCATGTCCAATATGCGGAATACCATTAGGATAAAAAATTGGAGTTGTTATATAATATATATCGCGCATAATTATGCCCATTTTAAAATGTAATCAAGGATACGATGACATAACGTTTGTTCATAACATTGTCACGGAAAAAGCTTATTTTCATGAATAATCTTATGAGTTTTAAAAAGAAGATTAATAATAAATTGCTTTTTATCAAGATTAAATGATTGCACTTCTAGTATTTCGTGAAAAATATTTTGCCACGTTTGCGCATATTTTTTTGATAAAAGCAGAGCCCCTTCTTTTACCAACATGATAGCTCTTTTTTGAATTCTATCAAGAATTTCATCACAAAATTGTTGAAATTGTATATCCGCATCAGATGATGAAATTGCTTGAGCAAGATTATGCACAATAATCGGATCGCAAATAGATTGCTCCAAAAGTTTATTAATAGTTTGTACAATTTCAAGTCCGCCACGACAAAGAAGTAATGCTGCTTTTCGAAGACTACCTTGAGATTTTTGAATGATTGTTTCAATATTTTGCGGGTCAATTAATACCTGATTGGAAAAAACTTGTGAGATAGCTTTTTTCATTTCATCATCATTTAAAGGTCTTAGAGAGATTTTTTGGCAACGTGAACGAATTGTTGGAAGTAACTTTCCTAAAGAATGAGAAATAATAATGAATAAAGTTTTTGTTGGAGGCTCTTCAAGTGTTTTAAGAATTGCATTTGTAGCATTTCTATTCATATTATCTGCGGAATCAATAATAATAATGCGCCACAAGCCATCTTGAGATGTCTGATTTAAAAAATGCTTGATATCGCTGATATCATCAACTGTTATATTTGTTTTGAACTTTTTTGTTGTTGCATCAAAACGATTTGAGATATGCCTAATACTAGGGTGACTACCCTGTTTAATTTGACGCCATATAATTGAATTTTGTTTTGGTTGTAAAAATTCATATTTTTGAGAGTTTAAAATATTCCAAGCAAGGTGAAATGCTAGTGTTGCCTTTCCTATTCCACGTTCTCCTTCAAATAATAGTGCATGAGGTAATCGCTCTTTTCTAAGCATTTGCGTTAAAAAATAACGAGTTTCCTCGTGACCAATGAGGATATTATTCTGTGAAGGTGATAAAATGCCGTCAATATCATCATATTGACGTAAAGAATTTACATCATTCATGGAGAAGCCAATATTACCCGATTACAAATGTCTTTTATTTGATCTGCAATTACTTCGACTGCACATGTTCCATCAATAACTTGAAATCTATGTGGTTCATGTTTTGCTAATTCAAGAAAAGCTTGACGTCTCTGTTCCTGGATATCCAGATCATCTTTTTCAAAATAATCAATTTTCTTTAGGTTTTTTCTTCGTAAATTTACACGCTCTATCCCAAATTTTGCAGGTATATCTAATAAAAACGTTAGATCAGGTTTTACTCCTTTTGTGCCAATATATTCTAAAATAGAAAGAGTATGTGTATCGACTTTATTATTTAGTCCTTGATAAACACGTGTAGAATCAATAAATCTGTCACATAAAACAATCTTTCCAACTTGCAAAGAAGGCTTGATAATTTCAGCAACATGATCGGCTCGTGCTGCTGTAAATAAAACCGTTTCAGTAAGTGGCCCATATTGTGCTACGCTACCTGATAATAAAATATAGCGTATTGCTTCTCCACCTGCTGTTGCTCCAGGTTCTCGTGTTGTAATAACATCATAGCCTTTGCTACCTAAATGTTGGGCAAGCAAAGAGATTTGGGTTGTTTTTCCTGCACCTTCTCCTCCTTCAAATGTAATAAAATAGCCTGACATGTACGAACCTTTGTCTAAATCTTTTAATTCCTTATTTTTGTACACATTTGCATTATAGATATTTCCATAAATATTTTCGTAATCTTCCGATTGTTACTTCATAAAGTGCATCTTTTACTTTTACAAAAAAATTTCCTTCTTGAACGTTTGCTCCAGCCCAAATTGATTTTTCAACAAGAAATTGTTTATCTGCAAAAATTTGAATAATACCAATTTTTTGCCCTATAGTGACAGGAGCTTTTAATGGACCATGATATCGAATTATTACTTTAACATCATTAAGAGTTTTTTTATTTGAAAGCATAAAATTTATTGGTTCATTAACAACAAGTGGGACAGAATTTCTTTCTCCACCATAAACAGAAGCATAACCAACAATCTCTTCTTTTGTAAAAACTGTTTTAAGATCAAAGTTTGTTAAACTCCATTGAAGAATTTGTTTTAATTCTTTTGTACGCTCTTTGTTATTTTGCAAACCACTAACTGCAAGAAAAAGGCGTTGCTGATTTTTGTAAGCAGAAATAACAGCTGAAAAGCCTGTTTCTTCACTATAGCCGAAACCTAATCCCTCTATTTTTACATCAGTTACTTCAGAAATAAGAGGATTTTTATTATATTGAGTAATTTTATTCCAGGTAAAGAGAGGTTCACTATAAAGTGCATAATAATCAGGATATTCATGAGCAATATGGCGAGCTAATGTGATTATATCACGTAATGTTATAAATTGCCCTTCTTCAGGAAACCCTGTTGAATTGACAAAATTACTGTTTAATAATCCAAGCTTTTTAGCTCTTTTATTCATCAATTTTGCAAAATTAGCTTCATTACCAGCTATTCCTTCAGCTAAAGTAATAGCAGCATCATTTCCATTGACAATAACGAGTCCGCGCAAAAGATCAAAAACACTAATTTCTGTTTTTTCCTTTGTAAACATGGTTGTTGTACCAGAAGGTGCTCCCCCTTTTCGCCAAGCATTTTCACTGACTTTAAATTTTTGTTCTTTATTTAAAAATCCTTTTTTAAGTTGATGAAAGACTGTTTCAGCTGTCATCAATTTCGTTAATGAAGCAGGAAAAAAAACAACATCACTCTGTTTTTCAAAGAGTATTGTGCTTGTATTATCATCGAATATCAGTAATTGTGATGCAGATGTTTGAAAGTTTTTTGTTTGCCCCTGTTCATTGAATATCAATATCCAAATTAAGGAAAATAAGACTCTCAATAAATGATTCATGCTGATTTTCCCTCTCTTTAAGAATCAACATAGAGGGATTTATTATACAAGAAAAGATTTATTCTTTTTAATAAAAGGGTTTTAAATTATAAGATAGCTTAATGTCATTTGGCTTATTGGGCCTACTTTTAATAGAAGCCATTTGATAAAATGATGCAGGTTTCTCAATCAAAACTGGACCAATTTGCGGCAATTGTATCAAAGTAGTCTTATTTGGCTGTTTTTGATTATTCGTATTATAATTATTTGTATTAAGGGCGAAAAATGCATTGTCTTTTTTTACTTCTGTTGTATCTGATAATGCCATCATCATGGATGGACTATAATTTCCAGGTTTATAAGAAGCCATTAAATATTCGCCATCATAATTATTAATAGGCGCTTCAGCAACATATTCTACTTTAACATCTGCTATGCCTTGATTTAAATAACCAAGCATTGTTGCAGCTTGTTTTGATAAATCAATAATTCTATTATTTATATAAGGACCACGATCATTCACTCTAACAATAATAGAAGAACCATTTTTTAAATTGGTGACACGAGCATAACTAGGTAACGGCAAAGTAGGATGAGCTGCAGTTAAAAGATTCATATTATAGACTTCACCATTTGCAGTTAAACGTCCATGAAAATATGAACCGTACCACGATGCTTGTCCAATACGCTGATAGGTTGGATCAGCTTTTGGATAGTAACACTTTCCTTTTATTTGGTAAGGTTTACCGATAACAATTCGTTTTGCAACTCTGTTTTTTGATTTGTTCTGCTCATTTAAAATTCTTTCAGGTACAGAAACGGCTTTAGCTTTTACCACTCTTTTGAAGACCTTATCATTATCAACACTTGTTGTATCAAAATTTTTTACTGAAAATTGTGTTATTTGATTTGCGCAAGCTGTCAATAATTGAGTTGCAGCTATTATAAAAATAAATTGAGACGTTAATTTAGTAATAAAGGCAAACTTTTCTTTAATATCTAAAAGCATTGATTAACCCGCTTATTTCGATTTACATTGTATACACAAATAAAACTGTATTCCTACATATGATTAAAGGAATTAATGCTACTGAAATCCTTATCCATGAGGAAATATATGTATTATTAAAATTTACTTTTAATCAAGAGGTTAATAAAAAATTAAAGAATATTTTTTATATTATTATAAAAAATAAATCAAATTTAGTAAAATTAATACTTTAAAAATAAAAATTTACTAACTTTATTACAGTAGAATATTATAATATAATATGTATATATTTTATGTGAATAACTTATAAACAGCTCTTAATTAAAATAGTATGACAGACATATTTAACGAATCAACTCAGGGATTTTCCACTAATTTTATATATGGAGAACGTTGAAAATAATCACTGGTGAGCGCGCAGGGATTCGAACCCTGGACCTACTGATTAAAAGTCAGTTGCTCTACCGGCTGAGCTACGCGCTCTCAAATAAGCTAATCTTGCTTACGGAAAGTAAATGGAACATACGATTGACTTTTCATTTGGTCAACACTTTATTAAAAAAAATACTATTTTCCAATTTTATTTATTAAAATTTTATTTACTTCGCTTACTTAATTATGATTGCGCATTACAACGTTTTCTCATTCCTTTCGTGTGTAGAAGAGAAATTATAATCTTACATTAGAGAAGCATAAGTTTTTATACTATATAGATAGTGAAAATTTATCGATATTAAAAACAGAATAATTGTTTGATATTTTATGGTATTTTTTTGCACTTTATGTTATGTGTGCTAACAGAGTAATTATAAAAAAATCCAAATTACTTCGTAAAAACTCTATTGCATATGTAGTATGTATAAAGATAAAAGCATTCAGATATTTAATTTTCTTTTTTTCCTTAATTAGATCTTCATAAAAAATTTACAGGAATTATTATGGTAGTGCCTTGTATTAGTTTTGTTTCTCTCGGTTGCCCAAAAGCACTTGTAGATTCTGAGCGCATTATTACACACCTTCGTTCTGAAGGTTATGAGATCTCAAATAAACATCAAGGAGCTGATTTAGTTATTATTAATACTTGTGGTTTTCTTAATTCTGCTCGAAATGAATCATTAGCCAATATTGATGAGGCTCTCAAAAATAATGGAAAAGTTATTGTAACTGGATGTTTAGGTGCTGAGCCTAATGTTATTCTTCAAGCACATCCTAATGTATTAGCAATTACTGGGCCACAGGATTATGAAAGCGTTATAAAAGCCGTTCATGCAGCAGTGCCTCCAATTCATGATCCTTTTATAGATTTAGTTCCTCCGGAAGGTATTCGTTTAACACCTCGCCATTACGCTTATTTAAAAATTTCTGAAGGATGTTCCAATCGATGTAGCTTTTGTATCATCCCTACTCTGCGTGGTAATCTGATTTCACAGCCTATAGGCGATGTTCTTCGCGAAGCAGAAAAACTTGTACAAGCAGGTGTAAAAGAAATTTTGGTTATTTCACAAGATACCGCTGCATATGGGATCGATATTAAATACGCTGAAAGCATTTGGAAAAATCGTGTTATTAAAACAAAGTTTTTAGATCTTTGTCGCGAACTAGGAGAGATGGGAATTTGGGTGCGAATGCATTATGTATATCCCTATCCTCATATTGATGAAGCTATTGAGTTGATGGCTGCAGGAAAAATTCTTCCTTATCTAGATATTCCTTTTCAGCATGCATCACCAACAGTTTTACGTAATATGAAACGTCCTGCTCATATCGAGAAAACAAGCCGTAAAATTGAACAATGGAGAAAAATTTGTCCAGATCTTACTTTGCGTTCAACATTTATTGTTGGTTTTCCAGGAGAAACCAACGAAGATTTTAATATGCTTCTTGAATGGTTGGAAGAAGTAAAAATTGAACGCGCTGGCTGCTTTAAATATGAGGCAGTAAAAGGTGCTGTAGCAAATGAGCTTGGATTAGAAAATGTTCCAGAAGAAGTGAAAGAGAGACGCTGGCATCGCTTTATGACAAAACAACAAAAAATTTCTTCACATCTTTTAAAGAAAAAGATTGGAAAAAGACTTCAAATTCTTATTGATGAAACGCAAGGTAAAACCGCTAAAGGTCGTAGTAAATATGATTCTCCGGAAATAGATGGTGTTGTGCATATATCATCTCGGAAATTACTTCGTGTAGGTGAATTTGTTACCGTTAAAATTGAGCAATCAGATGCTTATGACCTTTATGGTACTGTAGTTTAAAAATATTAAAAAATTGAATTTATTTTATTACCTTATAATTATAGTAAATTCTTAAAAGAGAAAAGTTTTTTATCAAGCAAATGACTCGGACGGACATTTGTCAAGGCGCGAATCATAGTATCTTTACGTCCTGGCATTTTTCTTTCAATATCATTGAGCATTTTTTTCATTGCATTACGCTGTAGGCCATCTTGACTCCTACAAAGATTACAAGGAACGATAGGGAATTGCATTGCTTGAGAAAATTTTTCTATATCTTCTTCAGCAGCATAGATTAGAGGACGCAAAACGAACAGATCTCCCTCATCATTTATTAGTTTTCCAGGCATAGCTGCTAATCGGCCTCCATGGAACAGATTCATAAAAAATGTTTCTAAGACATCATCACGGTGATGTCCAAGCACCAAAGCAGAACACTCCTCTTCACGTGCAATACGGTATAGATGTCCACGTCGTAACCGAGAACAAAGTGAGCAATATGTTTGTGTTTGTGCTAATTTATCTGAAACAATTGAATAAGTATCTTGATACTCAATGCGGTATGGAATCTGATGATAATTTAAAAAATCAGGAAGAATATGCTTTGGAAAACCTGGCTGACCTTGATCGAGATTACAAGCTAAAATGTCGACAGGTAGAAAACCACGCCATTTTAAATCAAGCAGAAGTGCCAATAAGCCGTAAGAGTCTTTCCCACCTGATAAAGCAATAAGCCATTTTTTCCCCGAAGAGAGCATAGAAAAATCATCTAATGCTTGCCTTATATGGCGCAAAAGCCGTTTGCGTAATTTATTAAATTGTACATTTGAAGGAGCAAGCCGGAACATCGGATGACAATCATCAGTCTTTTTTTCCAAAGGATCGCTTGTATCCATATTCTTTTCCATTACGCAAAATTTGATTAAAATTTTATTTATAATATCATAACTTTTTATATTACAACGGCTTAATTCTGTACTAGTAAATCATAATGCAGTAGCAATAGGCATAACATAGCCTAAATCTATATTAATTAATTTGCACGTTTGAATTATATAAGCAAAAACCGCTAAAAAACTCATCGCTATAGAAAATAGCAATAGATACCTTTAACTTCATCATCAAAGGTATTGCTAATGTTAATAAATACAAAAATTATCTCTAATAAATAAGCGAAAATTAAAACAATGATTTGTGATTATGCCTAACGAGAGTAAAATTCAACAACTAAATTGGGTTCCATATGAACAGCATAAGGAACATCTGCAAAAGCAGGTATGCGGGTAAAGGTTGCTTTCATTGTATTATGATCTATATCAATATACTCAGGTACATCACGCTCAGCTAATTGTATAGACTCTAAAACCAAAACAAGTTGCTTTGATTTTTCACGGATCTCAATCACATCACCTGGTTTACAACGATATGATTGAATATTTGTCCGTCGACCATTTACATTAACGTGACCATGGTTAATAAATTGACGAGAAGCAAAAATAGTAGGCACAAACTTTGCACGATAAACAATGGCATCTAAACGCGATTCCAAAAGACCAATAAGATTTTCACCTGTATCGCCATGACGACGAGCAGCCTCTTCATAAGTTTTACGGAATTGCTTTTCTGAAATATCACCGTAAAATCCTTTTAGCTTTTGCTTAGCGCGCAATTGAACTCCGTAATCGGAGAGTTTTCCTTTGCGACGTTGACCGTGCTGCCCAGGACCATATTCACGACGATTAACTGGAGATTTTGGGCGACCCCAAATATTTTCCCCCATACGGCGGTCAATTTTGTGCTTTGTTGATTCACGTTTACTCATCGCATTTCCTTTAAATAAAAAAATAAAACCAAAAATCAAATCTTAAGGAAACGCGCCCTCCTCTGTTTTCAAAAAACTGACAGGACAATCTGCGCTAATTGCAAAATCACCCACGGGACACGTCAATTAATGATCTATCTTACAAAAAATCTGCTGTGACTTCTAATTATCTTAGAATTTAAAGTCAACTCCTTTCATTATATTTAACTGAAACTTTTGCAACAAATACTCAGTTGAAGAACTTATATTTTGTGAAGTAAACAATGTAAAATCTTTATGTTTTTTCATATTTTTGTTTTGTATTTTGATTGGTAATAAGGATCTTATGCGTTTAGCTACAGCTTTTGCCGGATCAATCCAATCAACTGGCCATAGAGCTTGTTCACGAAATAAATTGATCAAAAAAGGATAATGTGTGCAGGCTAAGACAATAATATCAGTTAATTTGCCATTTTTTTCAATAAAGCATGGCAAAATTTCGTGGCGTAATTCTTCGTGATTGATAGGATATCCACGTAAATAATTTTCAGCAAATTCTGCAAGCTTTTCACTTCCGACAAGTTGCACATGACATTGACCAGCAAAAGAATTGATTAATTCATGCGTGTATGTACGTTTAACTGTACCAGGAGTTGCTAATACTGAAATCATACCAGATTTTGTTTGTTCAGCTGCCAATTTGATTGCAGGTACAGTTCCTACAAAACGAATATTGGGAAATTTTTGTCGTAAATCTTCTATCATTAATGTAGAAGCTGTATTGCAAGCAATTACGCATAAAGCAGGATTATAAAGTTCTAGAAGATATGCAAAAATCTTTAAAATACGGTGTCTTAAAATTTCTTCTTCCCAGATGCCATAAGGAAATCCTGCATCATCAGCAACGTAGATAAATTGGTATTCCGGGACAAAACGGCGTACTTCTCTCAATACTGTTAGTCCGCCAATACCACTATCAAAAAAAAGAAGAGGTTGTTCACTCATTAGTTATTCACATTTTTTTTAATTTCTTGCGATTATCCCCTTTCGGGGCTCCACTACCTCTTGGAAATTTAGGCAAAAAATGATCTAGTGAAGATATAACTCCTCGTAGGAGCTGAATTTCAGATTCACTAAAATTTGCGCGCGTAAAAACAGAGCGTATATTTGTAACCATTACTTCTTTACGCTCTTGAGGTCTAAAATATCCACGAACATCCAGAGCATCTTCTAAATGCGATAAAAAACCATGGAGTGTCGCTTTATCAGCTGGTTTTAGCTTTACTGCACGAAAAGCTGTATCATTCAAATTTTCCAAACCTGATTTCATCCATTCGTAAGCTATCAACAAAACTGCTTGTGCTATATTAAGTGATGCGAAAGCAGGATTAACTGGAAAAGTAATAATTTCATTAGCAAGGCTAATTTCATCATTTTTCAATCCCCACTTTTCTCTTCCAAATAAAATACCTGTCTTATGACCAATATTCTCATAATAACGCAAAAAATTTGCTGCTTCTACAGCACTTTTAACAGTTTTAAAACCGCATCTCTCACGCGCTGTCGTAGCATAAACATAATTTAAATCTGAAATTGCATCACGTAATGTATCAAAAATTAGTGTATCATTAATGACATGATTTGCTTTGCTAGCAGTAGCCTTAACTTTTTCATTTGGAAATATTTCTCGTGGTTTTACAAGCCGAAGCTTTGATAAACCAAAGTTAGCCATCGCTCTTGCTACCATACCAATATTTTCTGATAATTGTGGTTCAACTAAAACAATAATTGGACCATTCGTTACATTTCGACACTTCCTATTTGTTCCAGCCATTCACTTCACCAATTTCTATAAATTATACCCTCATTTTTAATTTTTTGAATGCAATTTTAAAAGTAAGTATTTTATGAAATAACTTTGATTGAGGGTAGCTGTAACTAATTTATTTTTGCAATTGATTCTATTTTATTAATTGGATAATCTACATAAACTTTTGAAGGAAAATGACTTAAATTTATAACAATAATATTTTAATTACAAAGACGTTATAAAGTGCTGAGATAATATTATTATGATCTGAGTTGAATTATAATCTCATGCAATTTAATAAGATTGTATGTTCTTTGTTTCTAAACTTCATCCTGCAAAACTTATTTGCCGTTATAAACGCTTCCTTGCTGATGTCAAAAAGAATGATCAACACATCTTTACAGTTTCCGTTCATAATACTGGTTTGATGCTTGGATTAACAGCTTCTGATTCTAATGTTTGGCTTTCATATAATGATGATCCAAAACGGAAATATCCGTATCAATTAGAAATTGTTGAAGCAGATAACACTTTAGTTGGTATTAATACAACCTTAGCAAACAAACTCGCTTTAGAAGCAGTTCAAGATGGGATATTGCCGGAATTTAGTGAATATAAAACAATTTTGAGTGAGCAAAGCTATGGGCAATCACGTATTGATTTTCTCTTACGCAATAGTGATTTTTCTGAATGTTATTTAGAAGTAAAAAATGTCCATTTCGTTCGCCAAAAGGGATTAGCAGAATTTCTAGATACCATAACAAAACGTGGTGCACTTCATCTTGAAGAGATCATAAAAATTGTGCAACAAGGAAGACGAGCTGCAATGTTATACGTAATTCAACGAGAAGACTGTTTAGCTTTTACAATTTGCCATGACCTTGATCCCATTTATGGGTGTAAATTTGATCTAGCATTAAAATCAGGGGTAGAATTTTATGCTATAAAATGTCACGTAAGTGTCGAGGGTATTTTTCCGATTCACCAAGTAAAGGTAGAAAATAGCAAAAAAAATGGTTAGTTATATTGAATATAATAAAGCTCCCTTAAAATTTAATGGACAAATTCGTATTTTTGATGATTACGCTTTTTCTCAAATGCGTAAAGTGGGTCGTATTGCAGCAGAGTGTCTCGATGCACTTACCGACATTATTAAACCTGGTATTACAACACAAGAAATTGATAATTTTGTTTTTGTTTTTGGAGCTAAGCGAGGTGCTTTGCCAGCTGATCTGAATTATCATGGATATAGCCATTCATGCTGTACATCTATTAATCATGTTGTTTGTCATGGCATACCAAATGAAAGACCTTTGCAAGAAGGCGATATTGTCAATGTTGACGTAACATTTATTCTTAATGGTTGGCATGGAGATTCAAGTCGTATGTATCCCATTGGAAAAATTAAGCGTGCTGCAGAGCGTTTATTACAAATAACTCATGAAAGCCTCATGAGAGGAATTGCTGCAGTAAAACCCGGAGCAACTACAGGCGATATTGGCGCTGCTATTCAGCATTATGCAGAATCTGAACGCTGTTCAGTTGTAAGAGATTTTTGCGGACATGGAATTGGTCAGCTTTTTCATGATGCACCAAATATTTTACATTATGGAAAACCAGGCGAAGGCGAAGAACTTAAACAAGGTATGATGTTTACTATTGAGCCTATGATTAATCTTGGTAAACCACAAATTAAGATTTTATCTGATGGTTGGACTGCTGTTACTCGTGATCGTTCTCTTACAGCACAATACGAACATACAATTGGTGTAACAAATGAAGGATGCGAAATATTTACTCAATCTCCTAAAAACATTTTTTATACTTTAAATTCAAATGCTTAAATAAATGTAGAAATATTATGGCAAAAAAAACCAATAAAAATGGAAGCGCCAAAAACAGTCACTTTGAACTAACATCAAATGTTCCATCTCATCTAGCACCACAAATGCCACAAGCGAACAATAAAAAACTTAGTAAAAATTCAAAGGTAAATGAATATTATCAAGGACATCGTGAGCGTCTTCGTAAACGCTATTTAAAGACGAAAGGTAATGCTATTGAAGATTATGAGTATCTTGAATTATTGCTTTCTCGTACTATTCTTCGAGCAGATATAAAACCAATAGCTAAAAACTTATTAGCGAGTTTTGGTTCATTAGCTGATGTATTGAAAGCTGATATTCATCGGCTTCAAGAAATTGAAGGATGTGGTCCGGCTACTGCTATCGATCTGAAAATTATTTCAGATGTAGCAGGACGTCTTGCTCGTGCACAATTGTATAAACGTGATATTTTTTCATCATGGGATAAAGTATTAGCTTATTGCAAAGCTGTGATGGCTCATGAAACGCGTGAGCAATTTCGTGTGTTATTTCTCGATAAAAGAAACGGCTTGATTTCTGATGAAGTACAACAAACTGGAACTGTTGATCATACTCCTGTTTATCCTCGTGAAGTCATTTCTCGAGCTTTGGAATTATCTGCATCAGGATTGATCTTAATTCATAACCACCCTTCAGGTAATGCTTCACCTTCTAAAGCAGATATATCAATGACATATAGATTAAAAGATGCTGCAAACGCATTAGAAATCACTATTCATGATCACATTATTATTGCACGTAATAATTATACAAGTTTTAAAGAATTAAAGCTTATATAAAAATTCACTAAAGAGAAATTTCATTTAATTACAATCATGTGTCAGTTTTCTAAGTCGATACCTAATATAGCCATGGAAAAATTATAAGATATTTCATTCTCTTCTTCATCGCGATAAATAATGCCTAAAAACTCATCTCCGATATAAACTTCACAAGAATCATCTTTTTAGGTCGTGCCTTTATTTTTAAGGATGAATTTTGAAACTTTTTTTTAAAATAACTATCGAGTTTTTTTATTTCGTTAACATTCACTACGCTCTCCTGTATTTTAAGATGACCAGATAATAACCTATTGATCAATAAGCTGTTCTTAAGACCATTGTAAAGATAGAAGATTTAGTTTAAATTCTCAATCAATAATCCATATAATAAGAAAGATTACCTTTTATAAACTCCACTAAATGATATTTACACAAAATTTGTAATATTAAAACTTGTTCGACAAACACATAGCAGAAACACTTCATCAGATGCATAAATAAAAATTCGGTACTCATTATATCTTTCAGAGCTGTTATGATATACATATTATGTATTTCATTTAATACACCATTAATTGTTATTTACTTTTTATAAAATCTTAGAGGAAATTTTTGTTTGGATTTTTACTAATTTTGATATCAAAAAAACTAAAAAACAGGAGATTTATGGTAAATATATAATTCATTCAATGAATTAGTATAATTGATATCTTATAGTTAAGATTATTAATTCATTATTAAATGCGATATTATTAATTTTAAATTATTATAATTATTTTATAAATCTCATAATTGCGATTATTGCAATTTTTTTATAAAAACCAGTATATTGTATTTTTGTAAAAAGTGAGCAATTGAATTATGCATTAAAACTATGAGATTTTGATAAAGATTTAAAAAAAAAATAAAAATACATAATTATATTGTTTTTTTGTAGTTTCTTCTTTTATCAATCTATCATTATATTAGCTGAAATTTCTCGTTTCTTATCGATTGTACACTATTTGATGATAAAAAATTGCATTAAATGCGTAATATATAAACATAAAAAAACATATAATTATAGGGAACAAGATCCATGTTTGCTTTTAAGTCTGAATTTTTACATATTTTAAGCGAACGGGGATTCATTCATCAAATTTCAGATAAAAAAGGTTTAGATAACCTTTTTTCAAAGGAGACTATAACTGCTTATATTGGGTTTGACCCTACAGCTTCTAGCCTACATGCTGGAAGTCTTCTTCAAATTATGATGCTTTATTGGTTGCAAAAAACTGGTCATCGTCCTATTGTATTAATGGGTGGTGGAACAGGCTTAATTGGTGATCCATCCTTTAAAGATGAAGCTCGATGTCTTTTAACATACAATGATATTGCTGAAAATATCACGAGCATTAAAAAAATATTTGCCAATTACTTGACATTCGGTGATAAAAAAACTGATGCATGTATTGTAAATAATGCTGAATGGCTATGCCGTTTAAATTATCTAGAATTCTTGCGTGATGTAGGGAAATATTTTTCAGTTAATCGCATGTTATCATTTGATTCTGTTCGACTTAGACTCGAACGTGAACATTCTTTATCATTCCTTGAATTCAATTATATGATTCTGCAAGCTTATGATTTTGTAGAGCTTAATAAACGTTACAGCTTACTGGTACAAATGGGTGGTTCTGATCAATGGGGTAATATTGTAAATGGTATTGAATTAGGTCACCGCTTAGGAACACCACAATTATACGGTTTAACTTCACCATTGCTTACAACTTCTTCTGGCGCAAAAATGGGTAAGTCACTAAGTGGTGCTGTATGGCTCAACGTAGATATGCTTTCTCCTTATCAGTTTTGGCAATATTGGCGTAATACAGAAGATCTTGATGTTACACGATTTTTAAAGCTTTATACGACATTACCAATGACAGAGATTTCCAAACTTTCTGCATTACAAAGCACTGAAATTAACGAAGCAAAAAAGATTCTTGCAACAGAAGTTACAGCAATGTTACATGGTCGTGCTCTCGCAAATGAAGCATTAGAAACTGCGCGTAAAACTTTTGAAGAAAAAACATTTGGAGAAAATCTTCCAAGCATTAAAATCAATGCTACAGAATTAAAAGTAGGTATTGGATTGCTTACTCTTTTAGTACAGGCAGGACTTGCTAAATCAAATAGTGAAGCACGTCGGTATGTTCAAGGTAGCGGTGTACGTGTAAATGATCAAATTATTGAAGATGAGACGCATCTTATTGTTGAAAAAGATGTCAATCGAAATGAAGTAATTAAGCTGTCTTTTGGTAAGAAAAAACATGTTTTAGTTAAGCCAATTTAATCATTTATAATTGCTTAGTTATTTAAATAGTTTCTTGGATTGATAAATAAAAAAACTTATATTTGGTACTGAATCTATGCAATTCATTTCTAATTATACTGGTACACCAATATTATAATAGGAAAAAGCTTTTTGAATAATTTGTTATATAGTTGAATAATTATTTTTGCTATATATTCGTATTTATTATGGAATGATTTTATATAACAAAGAGAGATAACGTAATGACAAGACTAATGAAGGGTGATATCGCTCCTAATTTTAATTTGCCACGTGATGGTGGAGGTCAATTATGTCTTTCTGATTTTAAAGGAAAACCAGTTGTCTTATATTTTTATCCAAAGGATGATACAAGTGGATGCACAAATGAAGCCATTAATTTTACTCGATTGAAAGAAAAATTTGATGAAATTGGGGTCACTATTATTGGTATGTCTCCAGATAATATTGCTAAACATGATAAGTTCAAAATAAAACACAAACTTGATATTATCCTTGTTTCAGATGAAGAAAAAACTACACTTGATGCTTACGGAGTTTGGGTTGAAAAAAGCATGTATGGACGTAAATACATGGGTGTCGAACGGAGCACTTTTTTAATTGATGCAACTGGAAAAATTGCTGAAGAATGGCGTAAAGTTAGCGTATCTGGACACGCTGAAAATGTTTTAACAGCTGCATACTCCATGTGTTCTGTGCAGTAATGCTATATAATCAATTAATATCTTCAAGCGCTTGTTTTCCGTGAACACGTTGGGCAAGTGCTGCTTCTATAAATGTATCTAGATCACCATTTAGTACAGTTTGTGGATCAGTATTTTCAATTCCTGTACGCAAATCTTTGACAAGTTGATACGGTTGAAGAACATAAGATCTAATTTGATGTCCCCAACCAATTTCTGTTTTAGAAGCCTCAACCGCATTAGTTTCTTCTTCTCTTTTTTTTAATTCCTCTTCATAAAGGCGTGCACGCAACATCGACCAAGCTGTTGCTCGATTTTTATGTTGAGAGCGCTCTGTTTGACATTGAACAACAATACCAGTTTTTATATGCGTAATACGTACTGCAGAATCTGTTGTATTAACATGTTGTCCTCCAGCGCCTGATGCACGATATGTATCAATACGAACATCCGCCTCTGATAGATTAACTTCAATATTTTCATCAACAACCGGATATACCCAAATGCTTGCAAAAGAGGTATGTCGTCTTGCATTTGAGTCATATGGCGAAATACGAACTAAACGATGAACACCCGATTCTGTCTTTAGCAGACCATAAGCATTATGCCCTTTTACAAGAATAGTAGCTGATTTGATACCTGTTTCTTCACCATCATGAGTTTCTAGTATTTCAACTTTCATTTTATGTTGTTCAGCCCAACGAGTATACATACGCAAAAGCATAGAAGCCCAATCTTGACTTTCTGTTCCTCCTGCTCCAGCATGAATTTCTAAATAAGTATCATTTGAATCTGCTTCTCCTGAAAGAAGCATCTCAATTTGTCGCTTATATATATCGCTTTTAAGTTGAAGTATTGTATTTTCAGCTTCAGTAATAATTCCCACATCATTTTCTTCTTCACCCATTGCTATTAGTTCGATACATTCTTCAAGTGTTTGTGTAAATAACTGAGTGCTATTCATCGAATCTTCAAGATTTTGACGTTCACGCATCAAATTTTGCGCTTTTTGTGCATTATTCCAAAGCAATGGATCTTCTACTTTTTGATTAAGATATTCAAGTCGTTTTAGTGACTGGTCCCAGTTAAAGATGCCTCCTTAGTAAACTAATTGCTTGCTGAATTTCATCGACTAATGTTTCTATTTCTGCTCGCATAATTTAATACCTTAGCCATTATTTAAAATTATAATTTTTTAGATTTTTCTACTCTAATAATTTTGTAAAGTTATTTATTCCATCTCAATTATGAATAACAAGGGCAAATATTATTTCACATCTATCTAACCTATTAAAAAATTACTTTCCAATTAATATAATCCACCGCCACCATCTTGAAGAGCTTTATTCACTTGTGGAGAAGTGGTAACTGTTGGGACCCCTTCTTGAAAAAAGTCTGTTCCACCAATCACTTGATATATATCAGCAGGGCCAGTTCCTGGTTTAAATGCTTCTATGATAACGTCATCATCTTCTGTTTGAGCGAGCATACCTGTTTTGCGATTAATTGGCATTAAAATCATATCTTCTGGCACTTTAAACGGTACATCTGGTTTGTCTTTCAAAGCAGCTTGTATAAACTCACCAAAAATTGGTACCCCTAATGAACTTCCTGTTCCGTTATATCCCAATGAAGCTGGTTGATCATACCCCATGAAAACACCGACCACGAGATCAGGTGTAAATCCTATGAACCATATATCTTTAGAATTATTGGTTGTACCTGTTTTACCAGCGATATGTCGATTAAGATAACGTAAACGTGCGGCTGTACCACGTTGAACAGCTCCTTCCATCATAGATGTAATTTGATAAGCTGTCATAGAGTCAAGAACTTGATCTCGTTCATCAATTAGTGTTGGTTCGCTTTGATTGTTCCACGATTGAACATTACAATTTTCACATAGACGATTATCATGACGGTAAATAGTTCTTCCGTAACGATCTTGAATTCGATCTATGAGAGAAGGTTTAATAGAACGTCCACCATTAGCAATAACTGAATAAGCTGTTACCATCCGTAAAAGTGTTGTTTCTCCAGCTCCTAAAGCCATGGGAAGGTAAGGTTGCAATTTATCTGTAAGACCGAAACGTTCTGCATATTCAGAAACAAGAGGCATGCCCATATCATTGGCAAGTCGTACAGTCATAAGGTTACGAGAATACTCAATTCCATAACGTAATGTAGAAGGTCCTGCAAATGTACCACCATAATTTTTAGGTCGCCAGATTTGCCCATTAGTTTGACGCACCTCAACAGGACCATCTAAAATTACTGATGCTGGTGTATATCCATTATCAAGTGCTGCAGCATAAACAAAGGGCTTAAAAGCAGAACCTGTTTGGCGATAAGCTTGCGTTGCACGATTAAATTGAGATTCAGAAAAGGAAAATCCTCCTACCATTGCAAGAACACGTCCTGTATGAGGTTCCATAGCAACAATAGCCCCTTCAATTTTTGGGATTTGTTGTAAACGGTAAATATCATTACTATTTGATATTTTTTCAACAAAAATAACATCTCCAACATGCAAGACATTCGATAAGTTATGAGCAGTTTTCCGATGACCATTTTTGTCAATAGCACTCAGTGCCCATTTTGATTCAGACTCGGATAATAAAGCAATTTCTTTTTTTTGTGATAGTAAAACTGAATTTTGACGCTGTGGTTGCAAACCAATCTTTATTGTATTTCCCGCAGTAGAAAGAACAACTGCTAAACGCCATTCAGGTAAATCGCTTAGAGCAGTAATTCCTTTGAGCGCAGTATTCCAATCATCTTGAATATTGATATGTTTATAAGCTCCACGCCATCCTTGCAAATGATCAAATTTAATTAAGCCATTTCTCAAAGAACGCTGCGCAATAAGCTGCAAATTCGGATCAAGTGTTGTGCGAACTGAAAGCCCACCTTCATAAAGGGTTGTAGCTCCATAGTGATTTATTAGATAACGGCGTATTTCTTCAGTAAAATAATCAGCAGCAAAAACATAGTTTTCACGACCACGTATTATTGTTCCCAAAGGCTTTTTTTTAGCTTGCTCACCTTGTTCTGGTGTTACATATCCATTTAAAATCATCCTATCTATAACCCAATTTCTCCGATCAATAGCACGTTGTGTATGCTTAAATGGATCATAATTTGCTGGACCTTTAGGAAGAGCAGCTAAATAGGCACATTCTTCTAAAGAAAGTTCACTCACAGACTTATTGAAATAAGCCAGTGAAGCTGCTGCAATGCCATAAGTAGAACGACCAAGGTAAATTTCGTTGAGATAAAGCTCAAGAATATGATCTTTTGAATAAGTTTTCTCAATACGCATTGCTAAGATAGCTTCTTTTAGTTTACGTTCAAGTGTTGCATCTGAACTTAAAAGAAAGTTTTTGGCGACCTGCTGTGTAATTGTTGAAGCTCCCTCTGGACGTTGGCCAGAACCAATGTTCATAATATTTTTGATTAGAGCCCTAGAGAGCCCTTGAGGATCTAAACCGAAATGATGGTAAAAATTCTTATCTTCAGCTGAAATAAAAGCTTCTTTAAGAATTTTCGGTATTGATTTGATTGATAAATAAAGACGATGTTTTGTAGCAAATTCTGCCATAAGATGACCATTTGCAGCATGAACACGTGTCATCACAGGTGGCTCATATAGTGAAAGAACCTCATAATCAGGAATCGCTTTAGCTTGACTAGGAGTCATTATAGCAAACATCATTATTCCACAAAGCGCAATAGCTTTAAGAAAACTGAGAAAATATCTAAAAAAAATCATCATTGAAATAGGTATCACTTTCTTTAGAATTAGATCAGAAGAAACATATTTTATTTGTTGCTGATAGGATGTAATTTTCACTGAATTGAGACAAATACAAGATTATTATTTATTTTTCATACTAAGATTAATATCGTTTACTCTAATTTCCCCATATATTTAAAGCGATTGCATAATTTTCTGTTGCTCTGCTGCAAATTGGCGAATGGAATCAGCAATAGCAACAATCATTCGTTTTCTCCATTGAGGATCATTTAATAATTGTTCATCCTCTTTATTAGATAAATAGCCTATTTCTATCAAAACAGAAGGAATATTTGAAGCTTTTAAAACTAGAAAATCAGCATATCGATGAGGTTTATTTATTAAATTGATTTTATTCTTTGATAAGTTCAAAATAACACGATCAGCGAAATTAATCGAGAACATTTGAGTTTCACGTCGAATAAGATCAATTAAAATATCTGTAACTTCTGGTATTTCTTCTGCTGTTAATCCATCAAGAAGATCTACTTTGTTTTCATGATCAGCTAAAGATTTTGCAATCGCATCAGATGCTTTATCAGAAAGAGTATATACTGTAGCTCCGCGCAAAGAATGAATATTAATACTATCTGCATGAATAGAGATAAAAAGATCAGCATCAAAATCTTGTGTTTTTTTGACTCTTTCGCCTAATTTTAAAAATTCGTCAGCATCACGTGTTAAAAAGACATGAATATTAGAGTCTTTTTCTAATTCATCCCGTAATGCACGAGCAAAAGTAAGTGTTATATTTTTTTCTAAAATTCCAGTAATACCTCGTGCACCACTATCACTTCCACCATGACCAGGATCAAGAACAACACGAAAATGACTCTTTGTATTTGTTTGTTTTGTTATATCATGATGGATTTGTTGTTGATTTTTCAATATTTCATTAAAATCTTTCTGTGAGTTTTGAGTAATATCAATTAATATTTGCCATAAGCCATTGTCTAATTTTTTCACTCTACTATTTTTTATGGCAAAAGTGGTTTTACTCGTAAAAATAATGCGCGAAGCTCGCATATCAGAAGAATCATAATGCACATCCAATAGCATATCTGATAACATATTTTGGTTATTTGGAAATTTATTCTGCATTGAAAAATCAACCATCGGTAAATTAATAACTAAACGTGTAGGTGTATCTAAAATCTTTAAGTGAAAATTGGGTTCAGCATTAAAAACTGCAATAATACGTGTGGATGAGTTATCACTAATGGTTCTTAAATTAATAAGTTTTAATGTATTAGCAGCTTGAATATGAACCTGAAACATTAAAAAAAGTAATGAATAGCATGCAAAATGTAAAAAAACATTCCTATAATCAGTTTTCGACTTTTTGCTAAAGAATCGTTTAATCATTAGTTTCTTATTTGTTATTACTTTCAAAGTATACGTTATGTTTTTCAATTAGATGCTGAATTTTTTAGCCATAAATATCAAAAAAAATCAAATTAATGCATTGATTATATTGTTGTCTTTTCTAAGATTTATATTATTACTTGCCAAAAGCATAATATCAACATAAAAGAATACCTTAAGATTCTTAGGCGATATAATCATCTAATATTGACAAATTTATTGATAATTCGTGTTAAGTTGTCTTTAAAAGGTTTATCGCATACTATGCATTTAGGCTTTTTATTAAGCGAAAAGTCTTTATTCCTCAATAAGTAGGATTGCGTTATTTAAGATTCATTGGTTCGGTTATCTGAACTATTTTCGAAATTGTTTTGCCGGAGACTTCAAAATATGAGTCACATAAAACAGACAGAAAAAATAGTAATAAGTGCTATAATGTGTTTGTGCATAAGGATCTGTTCTGTTACATCGGCCTCCTTTTTTTATGGCAGACAGCTCTTTATTTTTGCAAATAGTTTTACTGTTGGTTTGAATAAAGTTATGCATGTTGCCTTCAGGATTTTAACTTATGTCAAACAAAATGCTTATCGATGCCTCTCATCCAGAGGAAACACGTGTTGTTGTCGTTCACGATAATAAAATTGAAGAACTTGACTTTGAGTCAGAACATAAAAAACAACTTAAAGGGAATATTTATCTAGCACGTGTTTCGCGTATAGAACCATCACTTCAAGCTGCTTTTGTTGAATATGGTGGTAACCGTCATGGTTTTTTAACCTTTGCAGAAATTCATCCTGATTATTATCAAATTCCTATTGCCGATCGTCTTGCTCTTCTTGAAGAAGAGAAGGCTGCTATTAATGAAAGCTATGATGATGATCCCATTGAAGAAACAACACAAAACAAAAAACGCTTAAAGACAACAAAAAAAGATAAAAGCAATAGTGTTATGGCAACGGATATTGAAATTGATATCATATCTGAAGAAATTATAGCTGATGATACCGAAGAAATACTTGATTTTTCTAATGATTGCATTGAAATGGTTGGGTCAGAAGATGCACTTGAAGAATTACCTACCTATCGCCGTAAACAGGGACGTCAATATAAAATTCAAGAGGTAATTAAACGTCGTCAAATTTTATTAATCCAAGTCATTAAAGAAGAACGTGGTAATAAAGGTGCAGCACTTACGACTTATTTGTCATTAGCTGGTCGCTATTCTGTTTTAATGCCTAACACAGCTCGAGGGGGTGGTATTTCACGGAAGATCACTAATATACAAGATCGCAAACGTCTTAAAGAAATTGTAAAAGAATTAGCAGTTCCAAAAGGTATGGGAGTTATTTTGCGAACAGCTGGAGCGAATAGAACAAAAGCTGAAATTAAACGTGATTATGAATACCTCATGCGGTTATGGGATACTATTCGCACCTTGACACTTGAATCAACAGCGCCATGTCTAATTCATGAAGAAAGTAACCTTATAAAGCGTTCTATTCGCGATCTTTATAGTAAAGATATTAATGAAATTCTTGTTGCAGGTGATCAAGGATACCGTGAAGCTAAAGACTTTATGCGCATGCTTATGCCAAGTCATGCAAAAGTTGTTCAACCCTATCGTAATCCTATTCCTATTTTTGCACATAATGATATCGAGACTCAGCTTGATAAAATTTTGCATCCACAGGTTAGTTTGAAATCTGGAGGCTATCTTGTAATTAATCAAACAGAAGCACTCGTCGCTATTGATGTAAACTCTGGTCGTTCTACTAAAGAACATTCTGTTGAAAAAACAGCATTACAAACCAATCTTGAAGCTGCAGAAGAAATAGCGCGTCAATTACGTTTACGTGATCTCTCAGGTTTAATTGTGATTGATTTTATTGATATGCTAGAAACCCGTAATATTAAGCTTGTAGAAAAAAAATTGAAAGATTGTTTAAAGAACGATCGCGCTCGTATTCAGGTTGGTCATATTTCACATTTTGGCCTTATGGAAATGAGTCGTCAACGTATTCGTGTATCTGTTCTAGAAAGCACTACACAACCTTGCCCGCATTGCGCTGGAACTGGAAGTATACGCTCTGAATCATCGATCGCTTTACATGTTGTGCGTTCTATTGAAGAGTATCTTCTCCGAAACTCACAGTATAATATTATTGTACGCACACCCGTAGAGACAGCACTCTATGTGCTAAATCATAAACGCAATATTCTTGTTAATTTAGAGATGCGTTTTGGGCTTAATATTAATATTGAAGCAGACAATAATATTGGAACGCAGCATTTTGCTATTTCTAAAGGCTCAATAGCAAAGGGAAAATCTTTTTCTTCGGCAGTTATCGAGGATAATGATAAAAAAGAAATTGAAAATGCTGTCTCAATTACAAGCAAAACTAATGAAAATACAACATCAGTTGAAAATAAAAAACGACGTCAGCGTAAAAAAAACCAAATTGAATCTAATAACGATAGCATTCTTTCTAATGTTCATAAAAATGACACTCAAAATGATGATGCCCGTCGTCGTGGACGTCGTCGTGGACGCGGCGGAGGTTGGCGTAATCAGAATAATAATTATCAGTTTCCTATTCCTTATGCAGAACCTGTTGGAGATTTCGCCAAGCAAGCTTTAGAAGAAATTAAAGCAGAATATCGCCAGTATAATATTCCAGCAGCTGAGCCCGTTGGATTTAATAAAGATACCCGTTATAAGAGGCACTTAATCAGCACACAGCAGAAAGCTCATATTGCTATCAAATCTACAAAGCATAATGTGAAGTCTTCAGATTCTGTAAAAAATAAATGGAATCTTGCAAAGGACAAAAATATAATAACATTAAAACAAGAAGAATTTGTTGAAGAAAAATTAGTCACCAAATTTAATCAGCAGTCTAAAATAAAAGAAATAAATGAATTCACAAATGAAGTGAATGAAAAAATTTCTATAAATACAAAAAAATCAAAGCTAAGGGCACGAAGAAAAGCAGAGACTGAGAAATCTGTTCAAACGACTAAAATAACAGAACAAGAACCTGTAATCAAAAAAATTGTTGAACAAATTCCTCCTACAGTTATAACAGCACCTACTGAGCCTGTTGTGACCTCATCAGGGGTAGAAACTGAAACTGATAAAAAAACTGAGCGTGTTGGTTGGTGGAAACGCAAAGGTTTTTTCTCAAAAAATAAGTAATGAAAAACCGCTATGGAGATATTCTATAGCGGTTTAAATGAACAAATATCAAAAGATACCTTTAAAAAGCTTTTCAAACTTTTTCTTTAATTTATTATTTGTTTTGCCTTTTCTTGTTCAGCTCTCATACGATCTTCAATCTCTTTTTGCTTTGACTGAATGGCTTGCTGCAATTTTGTTTGTTCTTGTTGGAAAGCCTTTTCATCTATACCAGGACCTGTATATGCATTGGTAAATCCTTTAAGAGAAAATTCTATAGGATTGGCTGTACCGCGGAAATTAACAGTTGTTATAACCATTTTTGAGCCAGCTTTCATAGCAGAAATTAGTTTATCATCTAAAACATCATTGGCAATACAGCTCGTTCCATTACAAATAACATAAGGAATTTTTTTAGAGAAATCATTCCCAATTTGAATATGAACACCTTCTGGTAATAAACGTCCCGTAGGCACTTGAAGACCTATGCGTTTTTCATTTTGTTTGCCCTTTATTTCGACTAAATTAATAGCTGTCAAAGGCTGACCGGTCTGTGATACAATAGTGTTCATGGTATTACAAATATCAACATCATGCTGTTTATTGCAAACTTTATACCATCCTTGAGATAAACTCTGTGCATTTGTTGGAGTATGGATGGAAAGAAAAGAAGCAATAGCTCCAGCTAATAATGAAATAGAAAAGTAAATATTTTTATGCGACATGATTAAGTTAATCCTTTCAATACGCTTTTAGAATAATTTCCTAAATATAATAACTTCCAGATAGAACATTAAACATAATTTTCAATTAAGTATAATTAAATTATAGAATGGTATTTTTTATTTTTCTTACTTTAACATAAAGAAAAAAGTAAAATCTAGAAAAAGAAATCTCATTGAATAAATAATTTACTCTTTTAATATATTATGTATAGAATATTTTTTATCTTATTAGCTTTTTTTTAATTCATTCATAAAATATCCTAATCTATGAGGTAGAATTCAAAGAATCAATTTTATATCATTATGAAATAAAACACTATGTTATGCCATAGCTTTTGTTATTGTAAATTTTTTCCGGCTTTAATAATTCTTCTTTATTGTTATAGTGCTATAGCAAATGGTATTGCCATGCACGGAACACCGAAATTATCAAATAATTTTGACTATTTTCCTTATGCTGATCCTAATGCAAACAAAAAAGGAAAAATTACCTATGGAGTTGTTGGGACATTTAATGGATTAAACCCATTTGTTATCCGTAGCTTTCGAACAACTGCGCGAGGTCTTTTAGCTGATGAACAATTTTCTGGTCTTGTTTATGAAACAATGATGGTACGTTCTCGGGATGAAGCTTTTACGCTATACAGTCTTCTTGCAGAAAAAGTTGAATTAAATGATGAACGTACTGAAATTACTTTTTTTCTTAATCCGAAAGCTCGTTTTTCAGATGGAAAGTTTATAACAGTTGAAGATGTTTTATTCACAGTCAAACTGCTTAAAGATAAAGGAAGACCACCTTTTGACAGATATATGAAACGCATAGCGTCTATTGAAAAAATTGGTTCTCATGGTATTAAAATGCGTTTTCCACACTCAAAAGATCGTGAATTTCCGCTTCTTTTAGCAAGTGTAATGCCAGTATTACCAAAACATGCTATTAATGTTGATGATTTTGAGAAAAACGGCTTAGTTAAAATTCCAGGAAGTGGTCCCTATATTATTGAGCATGTTGATCCAGGAGAACGGATCATCTATAAGCGTAATCCCGATTATTGGGGTAAGAATCTTGCTGTTAATAGGGGCTTAAATAATTTTGATACTATTCAAATAGAGTATTTTCGCAATGATACTGCTCACTTTGAAGCTTTTAAAAAAGGTTTAGTTGATATTTTCATTGAAACCAATCCAAATCGCTGGCGGCTTTCTTATAATTTTCCAGCCGTTCGCGAAGGGCGAGTTATAAAAGAAATTTTTTCGAAAGGTACACCTGCCGATCTCATTGGTTTTGTTTTTAATACACGTCGTTCTATTTTTAAAGATAGAAAAGTACGCCAAGCACTTTCAATGCTTTTTGATTTTGGGTGGATTAATCATCACCTTTTTAATGATATATATACTAGAACAGAGGGTTATTGGGATGGATCTGTTCTTTCATCTATTGGAAAACCAGCAAGTGAAAAAGAAAAAGAACTCTTGGCGCCTTATCTTGATGCTGTTCTGCCTGAAGTAATGAATGGACATTGGCGTATTCCTAAAACAGATGGATCAGGTATGGAGCGTGAATCTGCTCAAAAGGCTTGGAAGCTTCTACAAGAAGCAGGCTTTACTAGAAAAAACAATAAGGCTATCACTCCTGATGGTTTGCCTTTTAAATTTGAAATTATGACTCAAGCATTTGAAGAAGAAAAAGTTGCTCTTGCATTTCAGAGCACTTTATCACGTCTTGGTATTGATGTTGAGATAAGAACTGTTGATGATAGTCAATATCAAAATCGCTTAGGAATATTTAATTATGATATGATCATTGGTAAATTAAAAAATTCTCTGTCACCTGGTAATGAACAAATAAATCGTTGGGCTTCTGTTTCTCGAAATTTGAAAGGCAGTTTTAATTTTGCAGGAGCATCTGATCCCGCTGTAGATGCTATGATAACAGCAATACTTGATGCACGCTCAGATACCGAGTTCATTGCAGCAGTGCGCGCATTGGATAGAATTCTAATTTCTGGCAGTTATTATATACCGCTTTATCATTTACCTAAACAGTGGATAGCAAGATGGTCATATTTAAAACATCCTGCGTATACATCGTTATATGGTTTTCGTCTTCAAACTTGGTGGTGTGAGTAAAAAAATAATGAAAAAACAGCCTTCTGAAGGTTATTTCAAATCTTTTTTATTGAAAAAAATTTTTAATATATTTAATATAAAAGTATATACATGAGAGGAAAGACTAAATTACATTTGAATAAGAAAATACTTCATTCCGTGTGTTTAGATTAAACTTGTTTCAATTTGGTTTTATTGATATTCTCTTACTTAAGACTTTTTTGCGATAAAACGTTTTTCTAATAGTGAAGATATAATTTTAATTCGTTCCAAGACTCATCTTGTTGGTCCACAAGTTTCTCTATTTTAGTGGAGTTTTTTTCTCAAGAAAATATAAACATAAGAGTTTTTAGATTCTTCTTCACTAAACATTTCTTTCTAGGATTTCTTTTTCTGTATAAAATATTAAAATCTCTGATAATGTAGATTTAGAATAATTATACTTTACTCCAAATATTAAATTAAGTAACAAAAGAGCTTATAATTAGCAATTTTTTTATGCTAATTTTTAATTTTAAAAGTTACTAAACAGTATGTTCTGTTACCATTTCTGTAAGTTGTGTCATAATAGTTACTGCACCAATAAGTCTTTCATTTATTGTAGTCCAATCACGAATAAGGACAATGCTTTGATCGGGTCGAATTTTTGCCATAGAGCCTTGTTTTTCAACCCATTGAATAAGAGCAATACCATTTTCAAAGTAATTATTGCGAAACTGTATAACAATCCCTTTTGGTCCAGCATCTAATTTTTCCACATGTGCTTTTCGACATAATATTTTGATATAAAAGACTTTAAGTAAGTGTTGAACTTCGAGTGGTAAGGGACCAAAGCGGTCAATTAATTCAGCTCCAAATTCATCAATTTGTTCTAGCTTATTAAGCTCTGTCAAACGACGATAGAGCGCCATACGTAATGATAAATCAGGGACAAAACTTTCTGGTATGATCACTGTTGTACCAAGAGAAATTTGAGGTGACCACTGATTATCGATTTTATGTTCACCATCTTTTAATTCAGTAACAGCTTCTTCAAGCATTTTTTGATAGAGTTCAAATCCAACTTCTTTAATGTGTCCTGATTGTTCTTCACCCAATAAATTTCCTGAACCTCGAATATCCATATCATGACTAGCTAGTTGAAAACCTGCACCTAATGTATCAAGAGATTGCAAAACTTTAAGACGACGATCTGCTGCAGGAATTAAAACTTTACCAGAAGGAAAAGTAAAAAGCGCATAAGCGCGTTGTTTTGAACGCCCTACTCTACCACGTAACTGATATAGCGCAGAAAGGCCAAACATTTCAGCACGATGCACAATTAATGTATTAGCTGTCGGGATATCAAGACCTGATTCAATGATAGTGGTTGAAAGTAATACATCAAATTGTCCATCATAAAATGCATTCATAATATCATCAAGTTGTCCAGCTGGCATTTGTCCATGTGCTATAACAAATTTAAGTTCAGGCACATGTGTTTTGAGATATTCTTCTACATAAGAAAGATCAGAAATACGAGGACAAACATAAAAACTTTGTCCACCTCGATAATATTCGCGCAATAATGTTTCGCGTATAACCATTACATCAAAAGGCGAGATAAAAGTACGTACAGCCATTCTATCAATAGGTGGAGTCGTGATTAATGAAAGTTCACGTAGTCCTGATAAAGCAAGGCTTAAAGTTCTTGGTATAGGAGTAGCTGAAAGTGTAAGAACATGAATATCACCTTTTAGCCCTTTTAGACGCTCTTTATGTTTTACTCCAAAGTGCTGTTCTTCATCAATGATAAGAAGCCCTAACCGTGAAAAATTGACTGAGTCATTGAGTAATGCATGCGTTCCAATAACAATGTCAATCGTACCTTTTGAAATACCTTTTTTAACTTGTGCTAATTCTTTCGCTTTTACAAGCCTTGACAAATGAGCAATCTTAACTGGCAACCCTTGAAAACGCGCCATAAAGGTCTTGTGATGTTGTCGTGAAAGCAAAGTTGTAGGCACAACAACAGCAACTTGATAACCATTTAATGCTGCAACAAAAGCACTTCGAATAGCAACTTCTGTTTTACCAAAGCCAACATCACCGCATATTAAACGATCCATTGGTTTTCCTGATGCTAAATCATCTAAAACAGCATCAATTGCATCTATTTGATCATTCGTTTCTTCATAAGGAAAACATGCAACAAATTCATCAAAAAGGCCTACTGGCGGGATTAAAACAGGTGCAGAACGTGTAGTGCGTTCTGCAGCTATACAGATTAGTTGATTAGCAATTTTCAACAAATGCTTTTTAAGACGTGCTTTACGTGTTTGCCAACCAACACTCCCTAATTTATCCAACGTTACATTCGTATTTTCTGATCCATAACGGGATAGAAGTTCAATATTTTCAACGGGTAAAAATAGCCGATCGCTTCCAGCATAGTTGATTTCTAAACAATCACGTAAAATTCCAGTTGTCGTGATAGTTTTAAGACCAATAAACTGTCCAATACCATGATCAATATGTACAACGAGATCACCAGAATTTAATGAAGCAATTTCAGAAATAAAGTTGGCATTATTCTTGCGCCTTTTTGACGATCTTATTAGTCGATCACCAAGGATATCTTGTTCTGCTATAATAACAAAATCTTCAATTTCAAAACCATGCTCTATCATTAGAACAGCAGCTAAGATACGATCACGTGGTGTTATTTTTACAATCTGTAAGGACTTTGCAATTTCTACTTTTTGTAACCCGTGTTCATCAAGAACTTGCAGCAAGCGATCCATAGATCCTTCACTCCAAAAAGCCAAAAGTACTTTTTTACCAGCAGATCGCAATGAGGCAATATAATCAACCACACTTGAAAAAACATTTTTATCTGGAGTATTACGTTCTTTTATAAAATTATAGCCTTGTGTGGTATTCGCATGAATAATTGTTTGTTCAACTGTTTGTGAAATATTAAAAGGTGTAAAATCAATACGCTGACCAGACTGTTCTATAAATGTTAAAACTTGTTCTGGTGTCCAATAAAGAAGATTAGGCTCTATTGGATGGTAAGAAACATTATTTTCTTGATTACTTTTGCGTTCTCTGCGAGCACTATAATAATCTTTGATAAGACGATAACGTTCAATAAGAACTTCTTCTATGAGATTCTCAAAAACAACAGGTAAATTACCACAGTGATCAAAAAAGCTATTAAGATTTTCATAAAAAAATGGGAGCCAATGCTCCATACCTGAAAAACGCCTCCCTTGGGAAACAGATTCATAAAGCATGTCATCTTTTTTAGGTACACCAAAAGCACGAATATAATTGCTTTTAAATCGGCTGATGAGTTCAGGAGTGAGAGTAATTTCACTTATTGGTTGCAAAAATAATTCTGTTTTGTTCGCTATTGTTCTTTGTGTAGCTGAATCAAACACGCGAATTGTCTCTAAGGTATGGCCAAAAAAATCAAGACGTAAAGGCTCTATATAACTGGGAGGAAAAATATCAATAATTCCTCCTCTTACAGCATATTCACCAATATCACGTACAGTTGCGACTTGTTCAAAACCATTACGTTCTAAATATTGAATCAAATGTGTTATATCCATGCATTGACCAACACGTGCATGGATAATTTGATCATCAATCATTGTACAAGGTGGCAGTTTTTGAATAATTGTATTCGCTGTTGTTAATATAATTGCAGATCGTGGATTTTTACGCAGATCTGACATATAAGCCAAAGCTGAAAGCCGACGCGCAGTAATAGCTAACCCAGGTGATACGCGATCATAAGGTAAACAATCCCATGCAGGAAATTGAAGAACAGGTAACTTAGGTTCAATAAAATTTAAAACTTGCTGTAAATAAGCTATTTTCGTTCCATCACGGACAACGTAAACAAGCGGTTTATTTTGAGCAATTTCTGCACTTAATTTAGTTAGTGCAAAAGCTTCAAATCCATCAACAACACCATCAAAAATCATATAACCATGCGTATTTTTTGGAATAATAATTTTTTTTAATATAGTCATTTTGATTAATTAAAATTCATACGAGAACGATAATTTATAATGTCGCGAAAAAGTGGACTATCTACCTCATGTGGTACAGAAATCTCCCCTGTAATCCATGTTAATAAATCACGATCTTCAAAAGACATAATATATTCAAGTTCAGAAACTTTCTGATCATTCATTCTAGCAATATGTGCATCAACATATTGACCCAAAATCAAGTCCATTTCACGAATACCTCGATGCCATGCGCGAAAAATCAATCTGCGACGACGTAAATCCAATTGATTTTCATCAATGGCCAAATTTGTCATAAAGATCTCCTTAAATAATTGAAAATAAACATATATTATAGCTTTACTTTTTTAGACTAAATTTTGTATCTCAGTATTAAGGAAGTTCAATAATTTTTTTTTCTTTAAGTGTAATTCGACGATGCATCTGCTTGGCCAGACCGTGATTATGTGTAGCGATAAGAGCAGCAAGACCAGATTGGCGAACAAGTACTGATAAAGCTTGAAATACATAAGCTGAAGTTACAGGATCAAGATTTCCTGTAGGCTCATCAGCTAAAAGTACAGAAGGTGCATTTGCTACAGCACGTGCAATTGCAACACGTTGTTGCTCACCTCCTGATAATTCTGACGGACGGTGTTTAGCACGATGAGCAACGCGAAGATAGGTTAATAATTTGAGGGCACGATCTCCCGCAACTGATTTTTTGAATCCTGCGATCATTTGAGGAATCATAACATTTTCTAAAGCCGTAAATTCTGGAAGCAAATGATGAAATTGATAAACAAAACCAATATCATTTCGCCTGATTACCGTCCGCTCATTATCGGAACATCGTGCACAAGAGACACCGTGTAATAAAATATCACCAGATGTTGGTTTTTCTAATAATCCAGCGATGTGAAGAAGTGTTGATTTTCCAGAACCAGAGGGTGCTACAAGTGCTACAAGTTCTCCACGTTTTAAAACAAAATTAACTTTGTCTAAAATAACTAAAGGTTTATCATTATCAAAAAAATGTCTTTCAATTTCGACAAGTTCTAAGACAATAGACATTATTCATACCTCAAAGCTTGTACAGGATCTAATTTAGCAGCACGCCATGCCGGAATAAGTGTCGCAAGAAAAGATAAAAATAAAGCCATCATAACAACCATAGCGGTTTGCCCCCATTCAATCCGTGCTGGCAATTTTGCTAAAAAATAAAGCTGAGGATTAAAAACATCGACATTAAACAGCCAAGATATAAAATTCTGAACATGATTAATATTTATAATAACTATAATTCCTAAAATCAAACCCAATATTGTTCCAACAAGTCCAATTACCATACCTGTGGTAATAAATATATGCATAATCGCACTTTGATTTGCTCCCATTGTACGCAGAATTGCAATATCATGGCTTTTGTCTTTTACAAGCATTATCAATCCTGAAATAATATTCAAAGCAGCAACCAGGATAATAAGAGAGAGAATGGAAAACATAACATTTCGTTCAATTTGTAGGGCTGAAAAAAAAGCTTGATTCTTCATACGCCAATCAATTAAACTTAGCTGATGATTAACTTTTTTTTCTATCATTGGCTTTATTTGATCAATGGCATCAGGATCATTAAGAAATAATTCTAAAGATTGGATTTTTTCCTCTAAATTAAAAAAAATCTGTGCTTCATGAAGAGGCATAAAAACAAATATTGAATCATATTCTGACATACCAACTTCAAAGATAGCGCTTACTTTATAAGCTTTGATACGTGGCGTAACTCCAAAGGGTGTGTCATCACCATTTGGTGTAATGATGCGAAGATCACTTCCGATTGTGAGACCCAATTTTTCCGCCAAACCACTTCCAATTATAACACCTTCTTCTTTATCAAACTGAGCTAGTGTACCTGAGATAATATTTTGAGCTACCGTTTTAAGCTTTTCCAAATCCTTTTGACGTACACCACGAACTAAAGCTCCAGTTCCTCCTTCAACATTACCCTGGACAAGAACCTGTCCTTCAATAATAGGTAAAACAAATTTTATACCCCTAATAGATTCCAGAGGAGAAATAAGAGTATTATAATCAGTAAAATTGGAATCAATTGTTTGCACAACAAGGTGCCCATTCATTCCTAAAATACGATTAAGAAGCTCTGTTCGAAAACCATTCATGACTGCCATCACAACAACTAAAGCAAAAACTCCTAACATAATTCCAATTAAAGAAATAATTGAAATAATAGATGTAAACATATGTTTTTTATTAGGAATCATATAGCGGAAAGCGATCATCAATTCATAAGATGAAAATCCTTTATTTCCAAAAACACTCATAATGTTGCCTATCAAATTATAGAAAAAATCGGTTGAGTGCAGCTTCAACAGTTAAAACTTCTCTAGCACCTGTTTTTCGGTCTTTAATTTCAACTTCGTTTTGTGCAAAACTTTTAGGACCAATAATTATTTGCATTGGAAGACCAATTAAATCCATTGTTGCAAATTTTGATCCAGGACGCTCATTTGTGTCATCTAATAATAGATCAAAACCGCCATTTGTAAGTTGCTGATAAAGGGTTTCACATATATAATTACATTTTTCATTATTTGGTTTCATATTAATGATACCAAAGTCAAACGGTGTAATTGTTTTTGGCCAAATAATACCATGTTCATCATGGGAAGATTCAATAACTGCTGCCACAAGACGCGAAGGTCCAATTCCATAAGATCCCATAGAGACCAAATGCTCTTTTCCATCTTGTCCCATAACTTTTGCTCCCATTGGAGCAGAATATTTAGTACCAAAGTGAAAAATATGCCCTACCTCAATACCGCGCGCCGCAAGCTTATTAATGGTAGGAATTTTATTCCACTCCTCTTCATTGTGCATTTCTTCTGTTGCAGCGTATAGAGATGTCCATTGTTTAGCAATGTCAGCCAAAATGTCCTTATCAGTAAAATCAATTGAAGCAGGAGGAACAGTAAATTCAAGAAATCGTTTGTCACAAAATATAGAACTTTCACCTGTTTCAGCTAAAATAATAAATTCATGACTAAGCTCACCACCAATTGGACCTGTATCAGCACGCATAGGGATTGCTTTCAAGCCAATGCGAGAAAAGGTACGTAAATAAGCAACAAACATACGATTATAGGATATTTTCGCACTCTCATAATCAAGGTCAAAAGAATAAGCATCTTTCATCAAAAATTCGCGTGCGCGCATCACACCAAAACGTGGGCGAATTTCATCACGAAATTTCCATTGAATATGATAAAGATTAAGTGGAAGATCTTTATAAGAACGAACATATGAACGGAAAATATCTGTTACCATCTCTTCATTAGTTGGACCATAGAGTAAATCACGGTTTTGACGATCTCTAATGCGCAACATTTCAAGACCATAATCATTATAACGGGTACTTTCACGCCAAAGATCAGCAGATTGAATCGTTGGCATCAATATTTCTAAAGCACCAGCTCGTTCTTGCTCTTCACGAATAATCTTACAAATTTTGTCAAGAACTTTTTTTCCTAATGGTAACCAAGAATAAATTCCTGATGTTTGTTGACGCACCATACCAGCGCGCAACATAAATCGATGTGAAACAACTTCTGCTTCTTTAGGATTCTCTTTTAAAATAGGAAGAAAATATTGAGAAAGACGCATTAAAACTATTAACTCCTATGCTTATCAAATTGCAGCAATTTAAAAATTATATTTATAGATACATTCTGATTGCGTTTACATAAAAAGTGTAGATTAATATTTATTGTGATAAGCTAACTGAATAATTTTATCTTCTTTTTATTTTAAAAATAAGTGTATCTTAAAATGTTTTTATTTTGATCGATGTAAAAAAACTACACAGATAGGCTTTTTTCCCCAAATCTTGTTAACAGATGCTCTTACTGCACGCCTTGCTGCTTCTCGGATAAGTTCATTATCTTTTCTCTTATTACATGGAATACCATTAATGGCATTTTCGATAACGTTTAAAAGAATGCCTTCTAACGGTTTTCCTGTCCTGTCACTTTTAGGAAGACCAAATGTGATAAGTCCAATATCATCAATTAAATCATGCTTACTATTCATATGAAGAGAAACAGCAATATGACCAACATAGCTTAGTTTGTAACGCTCACGAATACCTAATTCGTCCTCATTACCAAGGAGAAAACCATCCTTATAGATACGACCAACAAAGACTTGATCAGTAACTTTTGCTGGTTCTGGTGCAAGACGAAATATATCACCATTTTTAATCTTAGCGACAGTCTTTATGCCAAATTGATGTGCTAAAGCTGCTTGAGCCATAAGATGTATTGCTTCACCATGTACAGGAACAAGTATCCGTGGTCTTGTCCAATCATACATTTGCAAAAGTTCTGAACGACAGGGATGGCCTGAAACATGAACAAGAGTATCACGATTCGTAATAATATTAATACCCTGATCAATAAAACGATTTTGTATATCAATAATAGCTCTTTCATTGCCTGGAATATTACGTGATGAATAAATAACTGTATCACCAGGAGAGAGAAAAATATTTCTCATTTCATTTCGCGAGAGTTTTGCTAATGCAGCACGTGGTTCACCTTGACTACCAGTTGCCACCAAAACAATATCTTTTCTTGGAATATGGCTATAATCTTCTTCTGTTATAAATGGTGCTAAACCATCCATATAACCAAGTTCTTGAGCTACCATAACACTACGCTTTAAAGAACGACCTACTAATAGAACTTGACGTCCAACAGATACAGCAGCAAGAACAATTGAACGTATACGGCCAATATTAGAGGCAAAAGTTGTAATAGCAACTCGACCTTTAGCTTGCAAAATAATTTCAGAAAGACTTTCTTGAACTTGTTGTTCTGATGGCGACATACCATCCTGAAGTGCATTAGTGGAATCACACAATAAAGCTAATACACCTTTGTTTCCTAAATCACGAAACCGTTTTTCATTTGTTACAGCTCTAAGTGAAGGTGTATGATCTATTTTCCAATCTCCGGTATGAATTACCTTTCCTAAAGGTGTTGTGATGGCTAAAGAAACAGCTTCTGGAATTGAATGATTGACAGCAATTGCTTCAATTGAAAATGATCCAATCTGAAAGCAATCGCCAGAGTGAAAAATATTGACTGGAATTTCATAAAGTTCAGAATCTAATTGCCTTTTACTCTCTAATAATTCAGCTGTAAAACGAGTGCAATAAAGTGGAATTTTAAGCTTTGGCCATAAATCAAAAACAGCACCATAATGATCTTCATGAGCGTGGGTTAAAATAAGACCACATATATTATGTCTTTCATTTTCTAAGAAACGAATATCCGGCAAAATAAGATCCACTCCCGGTAATTCAGGACCGGGAAAACTAACTCCCATATCAACAAGTAACCATTCACGGCAATCTTTAGGACCAAATCCATAGGCAGCTAGATTCATTCCTATTTCTCCAACTCCTCCTAACGGTAGAAAAACCAATTCGTTCTTGTTGACAGCAGTCATAAATGTCTCCTAAATCATTAAGATAACTCATGCTGAAATAAAACTTTATAAGTCAATTACAACCGGCATTAGCAGAAAAAGTTAAACCAAAATGGACATCTCCAGATGTTATGATTGCTTGCTGACCATTTTTTTGTTTTACAATACAGTTAAAATTACAATCAAGACCATCAAAAATACCTTCAATGATCTTTTCATCGTTAATTATTTTAATATGTTGTCCAAGATGAGAACAATATAAAAGCCATTTTTTACGAATTATGTCACATCCATTGGATTGTTTCCAAATAAGATAATTTTCAGCAAAATATTGTGTTAGAACCATAAATAATTGTTTTTTATCAATATTCAAATCAATATTCTTTATACTTGAAGTTGGATATGGTGCATTTTCATAATGGTGTTCTACATTTATGCCAATACCAATAACCAATGCATATTTTTGTGAAGTCAATTTAAAAAGCTCAAGTAAAATCCCACAGCTCTTAGCTCCTTTAAGCAAAACATCATTTGGCCATTTCAAACTAACAATGTTATTAGTTTGTTTTTCATTTTTTATAAATTGCTTGATAGCCTCTACCACACTTACACCAGCAACAAAACTAAGTTGAGCAGCAGTCTGATCAATAATATCATCAATTAATAAAAGGCTAGAATAAAGATTTCCTCTTGGACTACTCCATATTCTTCCTCTTCTGGCTCTTCCCTGTGTTTGCTCATTCGAAACAATCCAAAGATAACCATGATGACCAGCATATGCTTTTCGCTGTGCAACAAGATTTGTTGAGTCAACACTTTTATATGATTCAATATCATATCCTTGTTTTTGTGCAAAATCTGATAACACATAAACCATATCTACTAAAATAATGCTGTGGCAGCTTGTTCTGCTAATTTAGAAAGCCAAATTCCAAAAAATATGTAAAATAAAATAAACAATGCAGAAAGACTAAGACAAAATTTAAGTTCACCGGATAAAAAAACAAAGCTAGATTTTGCATCATCAAACCACATGATTTTGATAATACGTAAATAATAAAAAGCACCAACCACAGAAGCTAATACACCAACCACAGCAAGTGGAGTAAGACCTGCATGAACAGCTGCAGAGAATGTATACCACTTACCAAAAAAACCTGCCATAGGTGGTATACTTGCTAAAGAAAAAAGCTGGATTGTCATAATAATAGCCATAAATGGATTGTTTTTTGCTAACCCTGCCAGGTCATAAATGTTTTCAACATTTCTGTCATGCAATCGCATACCGAGAATAAAAGCAAATGAACCAATTATCATACCAAGATAAATGGTCATATAAATGATAACACCTTTTACTCCAAGCATATTTCCAGCGGCTAACCCAACAAGTGCATACCCCATATGACTAATTGATGAATAAGCCATTAGACGCTTAATATTACTTTGACCAATTGCGGCAAATGCACCCAATATCATTGATGCAATCGCTATAAATACTATAATTTGCTGCCATGCAGGCATAAGATTATCAGAGTTATTAAGCGGAATAAAAGCAACAACAATTATACGGATAATTAATGCTATTGCAGCAACTTTGGGAGCACCAGCGAAAAAAGCTGTAATAGGCGTTGGAGCACCTTCGTAAACATCAGGAGTCCACATATGAAATGGAACAGCAGAAATTTTGAATGCCAAACCAGCTAAAATAAATACAATTCCAAAAATAATACCTAACTGTAAGGTTTTACCTTTCAAGGCTAATGCAATTTCGTGGAAACCAATTTGACCGGTAAAGCCATAAAGCAATGAAATACCATAAAGAAGTAATCCTGAAGATAATGCACCTAAAACAAAATATTTTAATCCGGCTTCAGAGGATTTTACATTGTTACGATTAATTGCAGCTAAGACATACAAAGATAAAGATTGTAGCTCTAAGCCCATATAAAGAGATAGCATATTACCTGCTGAAATCATGAACATCATGCCAAGGGTTGCAAATAGAACTAATACTGGAAATTCAAATATATCAAATTTTTCAGTACAGGTAAAAGAAACAGACATAATGAGAGCAAATAACGCACCGATAAGCATTAAGATTTTCATATAACGGCTAAAAGAATCAATAATGAGTGCATCTATATAAAAAATACCACTTTTCGGAAAGACTATTATGACAACAATAGTTGCAATAAGAAGAGCGATTGCTAAGCCCGTAACAGTTAAATATGAATGCACGCCCGAATAAACACCTATTAAAAGCAGTATCATCCCTCCCAATGCAATTAAAATCTCAGGGAAAATTAACACTAATTGAGCTATTATTTCAGTTTGCATGAGCGTTCATCTTTTATTTAGTGCAGCTGGTTGATCAAGGCTTTTACCGCAGACGTTGTTGTTTTAAAAATCGGTGTCGGATAAACACCAAAAAATATTGTAAGAATAACCATCGGATAAAGGGTGAATTTTTCTCTTGGCGATAGATCAAGAAGAACTTTCAAATTTTCTTTATTTAAAGAACCGAAAATAATACGCTGATAAAGATAAAGTGCATAAGCCGCGGATAAAATAACCCCAGTTGTAGCAAGAACAGCAACAAATTTATTAATTTGGAAAACACCTATTAGAGTTAAAAATTCACCTATAAATCCTGAACTTCCAGGTAAACCAATATTTGCCATAGTAAAAATCAAGAAAACAACAGCATATTTCGGCATGTTATTTACTAAACCACCAAATGCGGAAATTTCACGCGTATGCAGACGATTATAAATCACTCCAACACAAAAAAATAAAGCTGCTGAAACAATTCCATGTGATAGCATCTGATAAATAGCACCTTGAATACCTTGTTCATTAGCAGAAAAAATACCCATCGTTACGTATCCCATATGCGCCACTGATGAATAAGCGATAAGTTTCTTTATGTCATTTTGAACAAGTGCAACTAACGATGCATAAATAATCGCAATAAGTGATAACATGAAAACTAAAGGAGAAAAATCAGCTGAAGCAATAGGAAACATTGGTAACGAAAAACGAATAAAGCCATAACCACCCAATTTAAGTAATACACCAGCTAAAATAACAGAGCCTGCTGTTGGTGCTTCCACATGGGCATCAGGTAGCCATGTGTGAAGTGGCCACATTGGCATTTTAACCGCAAAAGAAGCAAAAAATGCAAGCCATAACCATATCTGAATATGTGTAGTAAACTGGTGGGTCAACAAAATCGGTATATCAAGTGTACCTGCTTCCCAATACATAACCATAATAGCGACCAGCATAAGTACTGAACCAAGTAAAGTATATAGGAAAAATTTCATACTTGCATAGACACGGCGTGATCCACCCCAAACACCAATAATAATAAACATTGGAATAAGGCTACCTTCAAAAAAGATATAAAATAAAATCGCATCAAGAGCACAAAAAACTCCAATAATTGCAACTTCTAGAAGAAGAAAAGCAATCATGTAATCTTTTAATCTATCTTGAATAGTATCCCAACTTGCTAAAATACAGAAAGGCAACAAAAAAGCTGAAAGAACAACAAAAAGTACAGAAATACCATCAATACCCATGTGGTAACTAATATCGCCGCCTAACCAATGGAATTTTTCAATCATTTGAAAATCAGAGTTTGTATTATCAAAGCCTGCCCAAATAACTAAAGAAATAACAAAAACAAATACAGTCGTAAAAAACGCCACATTGCGTATATTACATTTTGCTGCATCACTATCGTCCTTGATTAATAAAATCAGAAATACACCAACAAGCGGCAAGAATGTAACAGTAGAAAGAATAGGCCAGTCTGTCATCACTTCAAGCTCCCGATCATCATCCATGTAATCAGTGCTGCTATACCAATCAGCATTGCAAATGCATAATGATAAAGATAACCTGTTTGCATTCGAACGACTTTATTGGTTATATCAATAATACGCGCCGCAATACCATTTGGACCTAAACCATCAATAATTCTATTGTCACCTATTTTCCAAAAAAAGTTACCAATTCCCAAAGCAGAACGAACAAACAAAACATTATAAACTTCATCAAAATACCATTTATTATAAAGAAATCTGTATAATATAGGTAACAATTCAGAAATTTTTTTAGGAACTGAAGGAACTAAAATATAAAATAAATAAGCTAAAATGAATCCAAGAATCATAGCTGTAAATGGTGACCACTTTACCCAATTAGGTACATTGTGTGCTTCATGAAGAATATGATTGTCACTTCCTGTAAATAAAGCATCCTTCCAAAAAGAATCATAAAAGTCACCAAAAAAATAAGGTTGGAAAATCAAACCAGAAAACAATGCTCCAATAGATAAAACAAACAGTGGAGCCAACATAATCAGACTCGATTCATGCACATGATGCATAACATCAACAGTTGCTCGCATCTTGCCATGAAATGTCATAAATAAAAGTCGCCAAGAATAAAAACTCGTTAATAAAGCAGATAAAACAAGAAGCCAAAAAGCATATTTTGAAGCAATACTATGCGCTGCAAAAGCAGATTCTATAATAGCGTCTTTTGAAAAAAAGCCTGCAGTACCAAAAATAGTTCCAGGAATTCCAAAACCTGTTAATGCAATGGTTCCTATAAACATCATCCAATAAGTTATTTTTATATGTTTATATAATCCACCCATTTTTCGCATATCTTGCTCATCAGATACGGCATGAATTACAGAACCCGCGCCGAGAAATAATAAGGCTTTAAAGAAAGCATGCGTAAAAAGATGGAAAATAGCTGCTCCATAGGCTCCAACCCCTAATCCAACAAACATATAACCAAGCTGCGAACAGGTAGAATAAGCAATAACGCGCTTGATATCATTTTGTACAAGTCCCACAGTTGCAGCAAAAAACGCTGTTGTTGCTCCAATAACAATGATGACTGTTAAAGCATTCGGAGAAAGTTCAAAAATTGGTGACATACGAGCGATCATAAAAACACCAGCTGTTACCATTGTTGCTGCATGAATGAGAGCAGATACTGGAGTTGGTCCCTCCATTGCATCAGGAAGCCATGTGTGTAAAAGAAATTGTGCTGATTTACCCATAGCACCAACAAATAAGAGAAGGCACGTAACAGTAATTACTGTTTGTCCACCAAAATAACCCTCTAAAAATGTCATACCTTTTATAAAATTACTGTCTGCAGCTTTTGTAAAAATATTTAAAAAATTAACTGATTGAAACAGAACAAAAATATTTAAAATTCCTAAAAGAAAACCAAAATCTCCAATACGATTAACCACAAAAGCTTTCATTGCTGCTTTATTAGCAGAAGCTCGCTGAAACCAAAAACCAATCAGCAAATATGATGTGAGCCCAACACCTTCCCACCCAAAAAACATTTGAATTAAATTATTGGCTGTCACCAACATAAGCATCATAAATGTAAATAAAGACAGATAAGAAAAAAAACGAGGTCTTGAGGGATCATGATGCATATAACCAATTGAATAAATATGAACTAATGCTGAAACACTATTTACCACAACAAGCATGACAGCTGTCAAAGTATCAATATGCAAAGACCAATTGAATGCTAGTTCACCAATAATTATCCATTGCAATAATGGTACATCAACCGTTGAAGCATTACCAAAAATAATACTCAAAAAAGCTATCCATGATAATCCAGCAACAATTACCATAAAGCTAGATGTTATAAGCTCACTGACACGAGGAGCTAAAGTTTTTACGCCTATTGCAGTAATTAAAAAGCCTAAAAGCGGAAGAAAGACGATTATATAATACATCACTTATCAGCCTTTCATCATATTAACATCTTCAACCGCAATGGAACCACGATTACGAAAAAACACAACAAGAATTGCTAAACCAATTGCAGCTTCAGCAGCAGCTACTGTCAAAATAAATAAAGAAAATACCTGTCCAACTAAATCATGAAGAAACGCTGAAAATGCAACAAAATTCAGATTGACTGAGAGTAATATAAGCTCAATCGACATAAGAATAACAATTACATTCTTTCTATTTAAAAAAATACCAAGAATACCAATTGTAAATGTCAATGCAGAAACAGTGAGATAATGAGCAATATCAATGTACATAATAATCTTTCCGCTAAATACCTTTACCTGATTTAACTTTTTTGATTTCAATTGCATTTTCTACTGTTCTAGCAACTTGAACTGCAACCGACTGTCGTTTAATGCTTGATCTGTGACGGAGCGTTAAAATGATAGCGCCAATCATCGCAACCAATAAAATCACCCCTGAAATTTGGAAATAGAAGACATAATCTGTATAGAGAATATCTCCTAGTGCTTGTGTGTTTGTCCTCTGTGTTAACTCTGGTGTTGGTTGTGTAACATGAATTCCCGAAACTAAAGAAAAACGGTTATTAATAAAAACAAAAATAAGCTCTATAGCTATAATAATGCCAATAAAAGCACCAATGGGAGCATATTTAAGTGCACCACTTTTAAATTCAGTAAAATCAATATCAAGCATCATAACTACAAATAAAAATAAGACTGCTACAGCACCAACATAGACAATCAATAATATAAGTCCTAAAAATTCTGCTCCTGCGAGTAAAAATAAAGCTGCAGCATTAAAAAATGCCAATATTAAAAATAATACTGAATGAACAGGATTACGCGCAGAAATAACAATAACTGCGCTTATAAGCATAATAAAAGCAAAAATATAGAAAAATGCCACCGCTAGGCCTGTTAGCATGGGCTTCCCCTCAATTAATTAAACAATTGGTATGAAAACTCATACCAGATTACCACTTATTGGATACATTATCCGACTTCTCCATTTAATAATAGATCTTTAACGATAAGGTGCATCTATTAATATATTACGAGCAATTTCTCGCTCCCAACGATCTCCATTATTTAAAAGTCTTTCTTTATCATAATAAAGTTCTTCACGCATTTCTGTTGCAAATTCAAAATTCGGTCCTTCTACAATAGCATCAACTGGACAAGCTTCTTGACAAAAACCACAATAGATACATTTAACCATATCAATATCATAACGAATAGTTCTACGTGTGCCATCATTAAGTCGAGGTCCTGCTTCAATTGTAATAGCCTGTGCAGGACAAATTGCTTCACATAATTTACATGCAATACAACGTTCTTCGCCATTCGGATAACGACGCAAAGCGTGCTCACCACGAAAACGTGAAGAAACAAAACCTTTTTCATAGGGATAGTTAATTGTAGGTTTTGGAGAAAAAAACTGACGCATTGCCAAACAAAAGGCACTTATGAATTCTAATAATAGGAGTGATTTTACTGCTTGAATAAGACTTGACATATAAAACTTCCTCTAAGCTAAACCAGTATATTGCAAAACAGCAGCAGTCATTACAACCATTGCCAATGAAATAGGAAGAAATACTTTCCAACCAAGACGCATTAACTGATCATAGCGATAACGGGGTACAAATGCTTTAACCATAGCAAATCCAAAAAATACAAAGCAAACTTTTAGAACAAACCAAATAACACCAGGAACACAATTAAGCCACCAAATATTAAAAGGAGGCAACCAACCACCTAAGAACAAAATAGTCGTCAATGCACACATTAAAACAATAGCAACATATTCACCAAGAAAAAAGAGCATATAAGGGGTTGAAGAATATTCAACCATGTGCCCAGCAACAAGCTCAGATTCTGCTTCAACTAAATCAAAAGGGGGACGGTTTGTCTCTGCCAGTGCAGAAATAAAAAATATAATAAACATTGGAAAAAGAACTAACCAATTCCAATCAAGAAAACTACTGAATGGCAAACCAATACTCTTTCCAAAACCATTATTTTGTTCAAGAACAATTGTTGTAAGATCTAGTGAACCACTTACTAAAACAACTGTAACAAGAACAAGACCAATCGAAACTTCATAAGAAACCATTTGTGCTGCTGAACGAAGAGCTCCTAAAAAAGGATATTTTGAATTTGATGCCCATCCTCCCATAATAACACCATAAACTTCAAGAGATGAAATAGCCAGTATATACAACAAACCAACATTAATACTTCCTATTTCCCAACCTTTATTAACCGGAACAACTGCCCATGTAGATAATGCAAGCGCTGCTGAAACGAAAGGAGCAAGAAGAAAAACACCTTTATTAGCACTTGCAGGGATAATAGGCTCCTTAACAGCAAATTTAATTAAATCTGCAAAAGACTGTAACAATCCCCACGGACCAACAACGTTTGGCCCACGTCGTAACTGCACAGCTGCCCAAATTTTCCTATCAGCATAAAGGAAATAAGCAATCAAAATCAAAAGAACAACTAAAAGAAGAAGTGTTTTTCCTACTATAATCAATAATGGTAATAGCCAGATCATAAAGAAATCGTACATAACTGTTCCTTTTTCCCTCTCTGTCCTTACTTCATAGCTTCTGTAGAATGACTTTTCGCAAGAGATGAACATTCTGCCATAACTGCAGAAGCACGTGCTATTGGATTTGTCAAATAAAAATCTTTAATCATAGAAGTAAATTTTTGTGGATTCAGAACAATCATTTGTGAACCGAGAGTTTTAAGATCACTTATACATGAAGGTAATATATCATCAATAGCACAAAGATGTGGAAAATCATTAAATAAATTTTGTCTCAATTGAGATAATGAATCAAAAGGGAGTTTTTTATTTAAAACGTCTGATAAAGCACGTAAAATAGCCCAATCTTCCTTTGCTTCACCTGGAGCAAAACCAGCTCGATTTGTCATTTGAACACGACCTTCTGTATTAACATAAAGCCCTGATTTTTCAGTATAAGCAGATGCTGGTAAAATCACATCAGAAGCATGCGCACCATTGTCACCATGGCTACCAATATAAATGATAAAGGCTTTGTTATTGGTTAATTCTACTTCATCAGCACCAAGCAAAAATAAAACCTCACAAGTTTTAACAATATTTTTAATTCCTAATTTGGAAGTGAAACCAATATCTAGTCCCCCAACAACCGATGCAGCATTATGAAGAATACCAAATCCATTCCATTTTTCACTAAGAGCACCAACAAGATCAGCTAGTTTTGCAAGATTCTTTAAAACAGATAAACCTTCCTGCCCTGAAACAGCACCTTCCCCAATAAGAATAAGCGGCCTCTCAGCTTTTTTCAGTACATCAAAAAATACATTCTCTCCACTGATAAGGGTATTTAATGCATCAGTACCAGATCCAAGATAAGAATATGGATAGCGCAAATCGACCTGCTCTCCGATTAACGCAATTGGGATTTTTCCTACTCGTTGCCGTTTTAAAATACGTGCATTTAAAACCGCAGCTTCAGCACGTGGATTAGATCCTACAATTAACAATGCATCAGCACATTCGATTCCTACGATAGTGGGATTAAAAATATAACTCGAACGTCCTAGTTCAGGGGATAAAACCATACCCCTTTGACGACAATCAAATACTTTCGAACCTAATGAAAGCAATAATGATTTAAGTGCATACATTTCTTCAACAGATGCAAGATCCCCAGCAATTGCTCCAATTTTTTTTGCTGGGGTTTCAGATATAACTATTTTAATTTTTTCAAAAGCTTCTGACCAACTTACAGGCTGAAGTTTTCCATCTTTTCGAACATAAGGTTTATCAAGTCTTTGAGTGCGCAATCCATCCCAAATAAAACGCGTCTTATCAGAAATCCATTCTTCATTTATATCTTTGTTGATGCGTGGCACAATTCGCATAACTTCACGCCCGCGGCTATCAATGCGAATGGCACTACCAAGAGCATCCATTACGTCAATCGACTCTGTTTTAATCAATTCCCATGGACGAGCACGAAACGCATAAGGTCTTGAAGTTAAAGCACCTACTGGACAAAGATCAATAATATTGCCCTGCAATTCCGATGTCATAGCTTTTTCAAGATATGTTGTAATTTCAGCATCTTCACCGCGGCCAATTAAGCCAATATCAGAAACACCTGCAATCTCTGTTGTAAAACGAACACAACGTGTACAATGAATGCATCGTGTCATAACAGTTTTTACAAGTGGCCCAATATATTTATCTTCAACAGCACGTTTATCTTCTGTATAACGAGAACAGTTACGACCATAAAACATTGCTTGATCTTGAAGGTCACACTCACCACCTTGATCACATACAGGACAATCTAATGGATGGTTAATGAGAAGAAATTCCATAACACCTTCACGCGCTTTTTTAACCATCTCCGTATTGATAAATATTTCAGGTATTTCACCATTTGGTCCTGATCGTAAATCACGAACTCCCATAGCACAAGAAGCTTGTGGTTTTGAAGCTCCACCTTTGATCTCAACTAAACACATACGACAATTTCCGGCAATTGATAGAGCTTCATGAAAGCAAAAACGTGGCACCTCAGCACCTGCAGCTTCAGCGGCTTGAAGCAATGTGTAGTAGTCAGGAACTTCGATTTCTTTACCATCAACTTTAATACTTATCATTACAATCCAGCCCGCAAATAAACTAATTAATTTTTTAAAACGAAACTCTTTATTTTAATGTTTTCAAAGCAATATTTTTGCTTTGAACTGCACTTCGCGTATAATCATCAATTCTTCGTTCAATTTCTGAACGAAAATTACGAATTAACCCTTGTATAGGCCACGCCGCAGCATCTCCAAGCGCACAAATAGTATGCCCTTCAACTTGCTTGGAAACTTCAAATAGAAGATCAATTTCGCGTTTTTGTGCTCTTCCTTCAACCATACGTCCTAAAAGACGCATCATCCATCCGGTGCCCTCACGACACGGTGTACATTGACCACAACTTTCATGTTTAAAAAAAACTGCTATACGCCAAATTGCCTTAATTATATCGGTTGATTTATCCATGACAATCGCGCCACCTGTACCAAAAGAAGACCCAACATCTCGCATCCCATCGAAGTCCATAATGGCATCTATCATATCTTCTCCACGAACAATCGGACAAGAAGCTCCCCCTGGAATAACTGCTAAAAGATTACTCCATCCACCACGAATACCACCTGTATGTTTTTCAATCAATTCACGAAAAGAAACACCTAAAGCTTCTTCAAATGTACAAGGCGCATTAACGTGTCCAGAAATCATAAACAATTTTGTCCCCACATTGTTTGCACGACCAATCGATGAAAACCACGAGGCACCTCGACGTAAAATCGTAGGAACAACTGCGATAGACTCTACATTGTTAACGGTTGTTGGACAACCATAAACTCCCATATTTGCAGGAAATGGAGGTTTAAGTCGAGGTTGACCTTTTTTCCCCTCAAGGCTTTCAAGAAGAGCTGTCTCCTCACCACAAATGTAAGCGCCAGCACCATGGTGAACTATAATATCACAAACATGACTATATTTAGTCTTTTTGCCAAGCAAATCTGCTTCATAACACTCATCAATTGCAGCCTGAAGCGCTTCACGCTCACGAATATATTCACCACGGACATAAATAAAAGCAACATTTGCTCCCATTGCAAAAGTAGCAATGACACATCCTTCAATTAGAGTATGGGGATCATGTCTTAAAATATCACGGTCTTTACATGTTCCTGGTTCTGACTCATCTGCATTTACAACCAAATAATGAGGTCGGCCATCACTTTGTTTCGGCATAAAAGACCATTTCATGCCAGTAGGAAAACCAGCACCACCACGACCACGTAAACCTGATGCCTTCATTTCATCAATAATCCAATCACGGCCTTTTTCAATAATCGCTTTGGTACCATCCCAGTGTCCCCGCAACATCGCAGCTTTCAAAGATTTGTCTTTAAAACCGTAAATATTGGTGAAAATGCGATCCTTATCAGCCAGCATACTCGACCTTTTTTTCTATAATTGAATGCATTTTTAGCATTTTCTTAATTCAATTCTTCACTAATTTTTTAAAACTTCTATTTTATATTAAGATATTTTTAAAAATCGATAAGCAATTAATATTTCCTAATTTAACTTAAAGAAATATTTATCCAATTTCCATTCCTTCATTACTCTTTTTCTTTGAAGACTTGAATGATTTTATTTTCATCCACATCACTTAAAGAAGTTAAGCCACTGATAGGCTCTGATGATTTACGATTATTTTGTGGTCCTACAGCTATATCAGAACCTTTACCCGCCTCAAATGCATCAATAATTTCTTCAAGACGTTCAGCTGTAAGATCCTCATAAGTATCTTTAAAAATCATAACCATTGGAGCATTAACACAAGCACCAAGACATTCTACTTCTTCCCATGATAATGTTCCATCTTGATTAGTAATAAAAGGCTTATAATGAATTTTTTTCTGACAAACTTTGATCAATTCTTCAGAACCACGTAGCATGCAAGGGGTAGTACCACAAACTTGAATATGTGCCTTTGTCCCAACTGGCTTAAGTTGAAATTGAGTATAAAAAGTTGCAACTTCTAAAACACGAATATAAGCCATAGAAAGTAACTCAGCGATATGTTCAATCGCAGCACGCGTTACCCAACCTTCCTGCTCTTGAGCACGCATTAACAAGGGAATGACAGCAGATTGTTCACGCCCTATAGGGTATTTTTTTATGGTATTTCGCACCCACGCCTGATTCTCTTTTGTAAAAGAAAACTCTGCTGGTTGGTAGATATCATCTGCAAGACGGCGTACAGACATTAACGATCAATCTCCCCAAAAACAATATCAATCGAACCCAAGATAGCTGTTGCATCTGCTAACATATGACCTCGTGTCAGAAAATCCATGGCTTGAAGATGAGCAAAACCAGGAGCACGTAATTTAACACGATAAGGCTTATTTGTTCCATCAGAAACCAGATAAACGCCAAATTCACCTTTTGGAGCTTCTACGGCAACATAAATTTCTCCAGGAGGAGTATGAAAACCTTCCGTATAAAGCTTAAAATGATGAATAAGTGCTTCCATTGAACTTTTCATTTCACTGCGTTTTGGTGGTACAATTTTACGATCTAAACTTGAGACTGGACCATTCCTTTCAGAATCAAGCAAACGGTTTACACATTGTCGCATGATTTTTGTTGACTGGCGCATTTCTTCCATACGAATGAGGTAACGATCATAACAATCACTATTTTTACCTACAGGGATATCAAACTCCATTTCATCATAACATTCATAAGGTTGACTTTTGCGTAAATCCCATGGAACACCAGCTCCACGTATCATTACTCCAGAAAAAGCACGAGCCCAAGCTTCATTAATACTCACCACACCAATATCTACATTCCGTTGTTTAAAAATCCGATTAGGTGTTATAAGTGCGTCAAGTTTATCAAGGGCAATAAGAAATGGGTCAATAAAATTACCAATATCTTCAATTAAAGATTCTGGCAAATCTCGATGCACACCACCAGGACGAAAATAATTTGCATGAAGACGTGCACCACACGCACGTTCATAAAAAATCATCAATTTTTCACGTTGTTCAAAACCCCAAAGTGGCGGTGTTAAAGCACCAATATCCATCGCTTGTGTTGTTACGTTAAGCAAATGATTGAGAATACGCCCAATTTCAGAAAATAGAACGCGAATCAATTGCCCTCGCTTGGGAACCTCAACTCCCAATAATTTTTCAATAGCAAGTACAAAAGCATGCTCCTGATTCATAGGAGCAACATAATCTAAACGATCAAGATAGGGGCCTGCCTGAAGATAAGTTTTTGTTTCCATTAACTTTTCTGTACCACGGTGTAGCAATCCAATATGTGGATCCACACGCTCAACAACCTCACCATCCAACTCTAAAACCATACGCAAAACACCATGCGCAGCAGGATGCTGTGGACCAAAGTTAATATTAAAATTTCGGACATTGACCTCAGCCACTATCAACCCCTTATTTTTTCAATGCGATCTTAAAAATTGAACACCAACAATATTCTGTTATTATAATGGAAAACACAAAATAACCCCTCATTATGTGTAAATAATTTATGTCGAATATACAAACCTTATATACACTACCCCTATTGAAAACGCTCAGTTATTTTACAATAAGTTACAATTTTAATCGCATCTTTAATTCTTAATATTATTTTTTGTCTCCTGACTTTCATTATATGGCAAAACATATTGATTACCTTCCCAAGGTGAAAGAAAATCAAAGCTACGCATTTCTTGCCTTAAAATAACAGGTTCATAAATGACCCGTTTGACTTCATTATCATAACGACACTCAACAAATCCTGTTACAGGAAAATCTTTGCGCAAAGGATGTCCTTCAAACCCATAATCCGTCAAAATGCGTCGCAGATCTGGATGTCCTGAAAATAAAATGCCATACATATCGTAGGCTTCACGCTCATACCATTCCGCTCCTGGATAAACCGAGCAAGCAGAAGCAACAGCAGTATTTTCATCAGTACGAACTTTAATACGTAAACGCAAATTATGCCGCGGAGATAATAACTGATAAGATACATCAAAACGTTTTTCACGAGAAGGATAATCTACACCACTAATATCTGTAATATTGATAAATTGACAACGAGAGTCATCACGAACAAACATTAAAACATCAATAATTGCGTCAAGGCGCGATATAATCGTCAATTCCCCAAACGCAAAGACACTTTCTTCTATCTTATCTCCTAATTTATCTTTCAAATAATTAGAAAGCTCAATTAATACCTCACTCATTATCATAAAGCTCCTATCGCTCTATAGAGCCAGTACGGCGGATTTTTTTCTGCAATAACAAGATACCATACAACAACGCTTCTGCTGTAGGAGGACATCCTGGAACATAAATATCCACTGGGACTATACGATCACATCCACGCACAACCGAATAAGAATAATGATAATACCCACCACCATTTGCACAGGACCCCATAGAAATCACATAACGCGGTTCAGGCATTTGATCATAAACTTTACGTAAAGCAGGCGCCATTTTATTTGTTAGAGTGCCGGCAACTACCATAACATCAGATTGACGTGGTGAAGCGCGTGGTGCATATCCAAAACGTTCGTTATCATAATGAGGCATTGAGCATTGCATCATCTCGACTGCACAACAGGCTAAACCAAAACTCATCCACATCAATGAACCGGTACGTGCCCAAGTTATTAAAGCATCTGCCGAAGTTACCAAAAAGCCTTTATCCCCTAATTCAGTATTAATATCACTGAAAAATTTATCATTAGAGCCTACTAACTCACCTGTATTTGGATCAATGATCCTTTTTGGTTTCGGAGCAACAACGGTTGAATTATTAAACCCTAATTCCATTCAAGAGCTCCCTTCTTCCATTCATATATAAATCCAATCGTCAAGATCGTTAAAAACATAATCATTGACCAAAAACCAAATATACCTATTGAGGCAAATGAAACAGCCCAAGGAAAAAGAAAAGCAACCTCAAGATCAAAAATAATAAATAAAATAGAAACTAGATAAAATCGAACATCAAACTTCATTCGAGCATCATCAAAAGAGTTAAATCCACATTCATAAGCTGATAACTTTTCAGGATCAGGTGCACGATAAGCGACAATATAAGGTATGATTAAAAGAACAGCAGCAATAATTGCCGAAACAGTAATAAAAATTAATATCGGTAAATAAGAGTTCAATAAATCAGTCATAATCCTTTTCCGCTTTAATGAAGTTTTGAATTAACGTAATCATCTATTATTGTCTAGATTAACACACAATATTACAATAATTATCACGCTAATTCCGCTCGTACAACTTAAAGGGTATGCCGTGCAGTATTCATCTCGTTTCTATAGGTATCGCAGAGAAAAGAAAGACGCAAGCCTTTATTCTCATAAAACTATATGAAAAAAGAAAAAAATCAAATATCATCTTCTATAGAAGACCCTTAATATTATATATTACAATTCAGGATTTTTTAAAGAAAAAAGCGTACAGTATAAAGATAGAAAATTAAAGAATACTTTGAAATGGCGCGAGTGACGGGGTTCGAACCCGCGACCTCCGGCGTGACAGGCCAGCACTCTAACCAACTGAGCTACACCCGCGCACTTCTTGCAACCAATCAACATTGGTATGGATGGTCGTGTAGGATGTTCATTCGTTCCTGTCAAGAAGAATGAAACGTTTTTTTAAAAAAAATCAAATAAACAATGAAAAAATTAAAAACGCTTCTATTCTCTGAAAAACATTAACAAATAACATCTTTTATTCTTGCATTTAAAAATTTTTTTCCTTAAATAGAGTGCTTATCCAAGTGTAAATTATTACATTGGGCGATTAGCTCAGCTGGTAGAGCGCCTCGTTTACACCGAGGATGTCGGGAGTTCGAGTCTCTCATTGCCCACCATGTGCCTTTATTTTTTATATAAATTACTGATTTTATTTATCTTTTTAAGGTATACTTATAAGATTCAAACGTAGCTTTAAAAAGAGAGATTGATGCATTAATTCATGACCATATATAAAAAAATACTTAAAAATCGACATGAAATTAGAAGTTAAATATTCAAAGCTATAAATTTTGAATAAGAATCAGAAGCTATTAAATTAATTATAATTTAGTTATATAATATGTTTAGTTTCACATCATAGTAAATATAGCAATTTTATAGTAAATATAGCAATTTTAATAATCGATTCAAATTTCAGTTATTAGTAAATATTAAAATTCATTCATTTTTTAAAAAAATGTATAATTTAGCCTTTCTACTAAAAAAATTATTGGAAAATAAATAAACTAATTCATCAATATAAATAATCAGCTAATTTACAAAGTCTAAAATACTTTGTCATATAATGAGATACGCCCTATATGGGTAAATAAGTTTTTGGAGATATTTTATGTTAGACGTATTAACCACACTACAAACTGTAGCTATCTATCCTATATTAAAGCGATTTTTTATTATCATTTTTTTAGTGTTTTTAAGTGGATGTGGATTTAACACAATACCAACGAATGAAGAAAAGGTGCATGCAGCATGGAGTGAAGTTCTAAATCAATATCAACGTCGTGCAGATCTTGTTCCCAATCTTGTAGAAACTGTTAAAGGTTATGCATCACACGAGAAAACTGTACTTGCTGATGTTATCGACGCACGTGCAAAAGCAACGCAAACAACCATCAATACTGATATGTTAAATAATCCAGATGTTATGCAACGATATCTCAGCAATCAAGCAAATTTATCAAGTGCACTTTCACGCCTTATGGCTATTGTTGAAAATTATCCTAATCTTAAAGCAAATCAGAATTTTTTAGCTCTCCAATCACAATTAGAGGGAACTGAAAATCGTATTTCTGTTGTTCGCCGTGACTATATTGAAGCAGTACGGGTATATAACACTGCACTCAAAACAATGCCAACAATGATTTGGGCGAAGTTATGGTTTCGCGATGCAAAATCTATGCAAACATTTACTATTGATAGTAATTCTCAACAAACACCGCAGGTTAATTTTAATTAAATGATACCATTTCGATATTTTATTCAACGTAATATTATTTTATTTTTTTTAGCTTTTACAGGCTTTCTATATTTAATTATTACGTTGAATAATATTGTCTATTCACAAATCTCATTCCCACGCTTAATTGGTCACGTTAATGATATAGCTCACTTACTTGATCGCGCAACAATAGAAAATCTGACTACAAAGCTGTCTGCTTTGGAAGAAAAAACAGGTGATCAAGTTGTTATTGTAACTGTCCCTACTCTTTCAGGAATTGATATTGAAACCTATAGTAATTCTCTTTTCCGAAAGTGGGCTCTAGGTCAGAAGAAGATGAATAACGGTATATTACTTGTAGTTGCACCAAATGAACGTGAAGTACGTATTGAAGTAGGCTATGGTTTAGAAGGAACATTAACGGATGCAGTTTCTGCAGTCATTATCAATAATTTCATTCTTCCTAATTTTCGTAACAAAAATTATCAACGAGGAATTATTGAAGCGATCAATGCAATTACCAAAATTATTATAGAAAATGATTCCGATTTTATTTCCCGAATCAAAGAAAAGGCTAAAGCCATTGAAATACAACGTAAACAACAAAAAATAGAAGAAATGATAGCAAATGCAGTTATATTTTTAATATTCTTTACAGTGATTGGTTTACCTATTCTAGCAATGATTTTTGGCAAAAAAGTAGGTCCACAAAAATATCGTTGGATGGGAATCGTTTTTACTCTTTGGTTTATCAATTTAAGTGCTGATGGTAGACGCTCTGATGGTATCTTCAGAAGGCATTCAAATGGTGGTGGTTTTAGAGGTGGAGGAGGCTCATCAGGTGGTGGTGGTGCATCAGGAAGATGGTAAAATATCTTTATATATATAACATCATATATTGAATATTAATTAATATAATAAACAAAATAATTATTTAAAAACAGAAATATAATATGAAATAATAAATTAAATTATTAATTAAAAAGATTCTAATCATTTTAAGGTTTTGTTAGGCCATGATAATTTGGAGCAATAAAGTTCGCTCTTAACTACTGTGAGAAAAAATATCGATAACTTTTATTTTTCATTTTCATTTCAATGAACAATTCTATATCGTACGCCATATTTTTACTGATAACCAAATAACTTTGATACATATTCTTGATGACATCTAAATTGAAATATATTGATCACAGTCATTTATCAAATCATTTTAAAACAGCTCACCAAGCTTCACCAGTTGAGTGGAAAATAAGTGATAATTTAGTCGAGTACCCTGAAGCATTACGCTATATGCAAGAACGTGTAGAGAATATTTCTGCAAAAATCGCGCACGAGCAAGTCTGGCTGCTTGAACATCCTTCCCTTTACACAGCTGGTACCAGTGCTAAAAAAAAGATCTATTAGCTCCTCATTCTCTTCCTGTATATGAAGCAGGTCGTGGTGGTCAATTCACATATCATGGTCCAGGACAACGTGTTGCTTACATTATGCTTGATCTTAAACGCCGAAAACAAGATATACGTGCTTTTATTAGTGCATTAGAACAGTGGATCATAAAAACACTTGCACAATTTAATATTAAAGGAGAACGTCGTAAAGATCGAGTCGGTGTTTGGGTTATTCGATCTGATCGCCCGCTAACGATAAATGGAACACCGACTGAGGATAAAATTGCTGCTATTGGTATTCGTATACGTAGATGGGTAAGTTTTCATGGTATTTGTATTAATATCGATCCTGATCTATCTCACTATAAAGGAATTGTTCCCTGCGGAATTACAAATTACGGTGTAACAAGTTTATTAGATCTGGGTTTGCCTGTAACAATGCACGATGTTGACATCGCTATGAAACGAGCTTTTGAACAAGTTTTTGGTCCAACAATTGATATTTCTTGAGTGAATTGATTTTTAAATAAAAAACAGGCAATAAAATTTAATTGTGATAAAAGCTTTATTTATGTAACCTAAATTTGGATAGACGATCGAGTGCTATGAGCAATAATGATAAAGATCTTTTTAGTATTTTAAATAATGCTCAGTCTCGCATAGAAGCAAAAGAAAAAAATAAGAAAATTTCAGTAAATCCGCAAGAAGTACCTCGAGCAATTTCTGTATCTGCTTCCAAAAATAATACAGAAGAAGGTGAATATAACGCTTTATCTATTCGAGTACTCGAAGGTTTAGAGCCTGTACGTTTACGCCCTGGGATGTATATTGGTGGAACGGACAGTAAAGCACTTCATCATTTATTTTCTGAAATCATCGATAATGCAATGGATGAAGCTGTTGCTGGTTATGCAGATTTAATTGATGTGTCATTGAATGAGAAAGGTTATTTAACAGTTACGGATAATGGACGTGGAATCCCTGTTGAAAATCATCCTCAAATGCCAGATAAATCTACTCTTGAAGTCATAATGACACAACTTCATTCAGGTGCAAAATTTGATGGAAAAGCTTATCAAACCTCTGGTGGATTACATGGAGTAGGTATTTCTGTTGTTAATGCTCTTTCTGATGATATGGAAGTTGAAGTAGCGCGAGAGCGCAAACTTTATCGCCAACGTTTTTCACGCGGTATTCCTCAATCTGGTTTAGAAAATCTAGGTGATGTTTATAACCGTCGCGGTACGCGCGTTCGCTTTCATCCCGACAGTAAAATTTTTGGAGAAAAAGTAACCTTTGAACCAGAGAAAATCTATAATATAGCACGCTCTAAAGCCTATCTTTTTGGTGGAGTAAAAATTCGCTGGAATTGTGATCCTATAATGCTTGAAGGTATAAAAAATATTCCTGAAAAAGCTGTATTTCACTTTCCAGATGGATTAAAAGACTATTTGTTATCCTCATTGAAAAATGAATATCGTGTAACATCTGAAATTTTTTTTGGTAAAACAAAACAAAATGGTGGTCATGGTTCAGTTGAATGGGCTATTGCTTGGTACGGTGGCAATGCTTGCGTACAATCTTATTGTAATACTATTCCAACTGTAGAGGGTGGAACACACGAAGCAGGATTACGACAAGCTCTCTTACGCGGTTTAAAAGCTTATGCAGAATTAATAGGTAATAAACGTTCTAGCATCATTACTTCTGATGATGTTATGATCTCAGCGATTGCAATTCTTTCAGTTTTCATTAGAGAACCCGAATTTGTTGGGCAAACTAAAGATCGATTAGCTACAATTGAAGCACAACGTATTGTTGAAAATGCAATACGCGACCCTTTTGACCATTGGCTTGCTAATTCTCCACAAGAAGCAAAAAAACTTCTTGATTGGGTTATTGAACGAGCTGAAGAACGCGTGAAACGACGCCAAGATAGAGAAATAAATCGAAAAACTGCTGTACGTAAATTACGACTACCTGGAAAATTAGCAGATTGCAGTCAAAATTCTGCTGCCGGAGCTGAATTATTCATTGTTGAAGGTGATTCTGCTGGTGGTTCTGCTAAACAAGCTCGAAATAGAGTTAATCAAGCAATTTTACCTCTTCGTGGAAAAATATTAAATGTAGCTAGTGCAGCACGTGAAAAAATGAGCTCAAGCCAAACAATCAGAGATCTTATCCTCGCACTAGGATGTGGAACACGTTCTAAATATTGTGAAGATGATCTAAGATATGAGCGTATCATTATTATGACAGATGCAGATGTTGACGGTGCTCATATTGCATCACTTTTGATTACCTTTTTCTTTCAAGAGATGCCTGATCTTATTCATCAAGGGCATTTATATCTCGCTGTGCCTCCTCTTTATAGAATATCACAAGGAGGAAAAGTCGCTTATGCGCGTGATGATATCCATAAAGATGAGTTACTAAAAACTCAATTTACTGGAAAGACCAAAATTGAAATTGGACGTTTTAAAGGCCTTGGAGAAATGCGCGCCGAGCAACTTAAAGAAACAACTATGCATCCTCAAAAACGCACACTTTTACGTATTGCTATCGATTCGATTGATATGCAAGAAACCAAAAATATAGTAGAAAGTTTAATGGGAACTAAGCCAGAAGCACGATTTCGATTCATACAAGAAAATTCTACTTTTGCAGATAATTTAGATATTTAATATAAAAAATATATCTATCAAATTACTGTGGCTGCATCGATAACACGTAATTGTGGATTTACGCTTTCCCTCCAATAATTCAAACTTAAATTACCAGCTAAATGGATTGTCTTACCAATATTTTCAGAAAGAAACTTACCAAGCGATGTTCCTACCGCACCAAAAGCGATTCCTTGCAATTTTTTGCCTTCAATATCAGAAATAACAAGGCGCAAATTGCCTTTTCCAACCTCGTATACATTAACTAAGCGATGAGAAGGAAAAACAAAAACAGGTTTAGCATTCCCTGAGCCAAAAGGACCTGCTTTTTCAATCATATCAAAAAGATCTTTATTCGCACCAGAAGCAGAAAGAAAACCATCTATACTAAGAGATTTTTCAGCACGTAATTGTGAAACCATTAAAGATACTTTCTCTTCTAACCATTTACGAAAAATTTCGATTTTTCTCGACTGAATTGTAAACCCTGCCGCCATACTATGTCCCCCACCCTTTTCTAATAAGTTTAATGCAACTGCTTCATGCACAAGCGCTCCCAAATCTATACCAGTAATTGAACGACCCGATCCAATACCAATTCCGTTTTCTTTCAAAGCTATTGCTAAAACAGGACAAAAAAAACGTTCTTTTAAACGGGCAGCAAGAATACCAACGATACCTGGATGCCATTCTTTATGAGCAATCACAAATGATGACGGTATTGCTTCACCTTGATAAATAGAATCAATATAAACTTCTGCTTGAGCTAATTGAATCATTTCCATTTCTTGACGTTCTTTATTAAGCTGGTCCAGTTGTTGTGCTATTCTATCTGCTTCATCTCTATCATTACAGCTGAGCAAATATGTACCTAAGGCCTGATTTCCAATACGTCCCCCCGCATTAATTCTAGGTCCCAATAAAAAACCGAAATGAAAACTATTGAGTGGTTCTCCTATATGCGCAACCTTTGCTAAAGCAGCTATTCCGGGATTATGCATAAAACGTGCTACCTGAAGCCCTTTAACTACAAAAGCACGATTAACACCTTGTAATGGAACTACATCGCATATAGTAGCCAATGCAACAAGATCAAGCATACTTAAAAGATCAGGAAGCGCTCCTCCCCATTTTTTCTCCCGCAATAAACGATTAACCCACATCAATGTAATAAATACAACACCCGCAGCACATAAATGTCCCTGCTCAGAAAAATCATCAGGACGATTAGGATTAACAAGGGCAACAGCTTCTTCGTGAACATTCTCCATTTGATGATGATCTAAAACAATAACATCAGCACCCGCACACCTAGCTGCTTTTATTGCGGCTGGACTATTCGCACCACAATCAACGGTAATAATTAAACTCGCCCCTTCTTGTACCAATCCTTTCATTGCTTGTTCATTTGGACCATAACCCTCAATAACACGATCAGGAATATAAATTTTTACTATTATGCCAAAACAATGTAAAAAACGTGCTAAAAGCGCTGCTGAACAAGCACCATCAACATCATAATCTCCAAAAACAGCAATCTTTTCTCGGTTTATAATAGCTTTAACCAAACGCTCCGCTGCACAGTGCATATCTATAAAATCTTTTGGATTAGGCATTAAAGTACGTAACGTTGGATTAATAAAAGTAATAGCTTCGGATTCATCGACACCTCTTACTGCAAGAACTCGAGCAAGTTGGTCCGGTAAACCAAATTTTTGAGAAATAGCACGAGCATTATTAACCCTCTCCACATCAAGAGCATCAACCCAAACCTGACCGCAAGCCGAGGATTGAATATTAAGTAAATAACGAGATCGTTGCATTATTGTCTAGAATACCCCACAAGTAGCAAAAATAATCAAGCCTTAAATGAATAAATCATCATAATATAATAGCTCGTTTATATAGGTTTTATTTTCTCTTGACGCAAATCATCAGACATTATATCAAATAAATAGAATACGTGCAGCGTATTTTGTTGTGATAATAATACACAACGCTAAGCAACAAAAAATGCCCTTATTTTAAAAGGGATCTTATGAAGGATACTTCTATGGCAACTTTTTCACAAAAGCCAGCTGAAGTGGTGAAAAAATGGGTCATTATTAATGCAGAAAACCTTGTTTTAGGTCGTCTTGCTGCACTCGTAGCTAACCGCTTACGTGGAAAACATAAAGCTACTTTTACTCCACATGTCGATGATGGTGATAATGTTATTGTTATCAACGCAGATAAAGTAGTTCTCACTGGAAAAAAATATACCGACAAAAAATATTATTGGCATACTGGTTATATTGGTGGAATCAAAGAACGTACAGCTCGCCAAATTCTTGAAGGGCGCTTTCCTGAACGAGTTATCGAAAAAGCTGTAGAGCGTATGATCCCTCGCGGTCCTCTTGGTCGTCGCCAAATGAAAAATTTGCGTGTTTACGCTGGTAGTGAACATCCACATGCAGCACAACAGCCTGAAATTCTTGATGTAGGTGCTTTAAATTGCAAAAATAAAAGGATTGCTTGATATGGCTGAAATTAATTCTCTCTCTGAACTTGGCGCTGCAACAGGTACTACAGAAGTTAATCAAAATATTGGTCCGGTTCATGTACAAAAACTTGACTCACAAGGACGTGCTTACGCAACAGGAAAACGTAAAGATGCTGTTGCTCGTGTGTGGATTAAACCAGGATCTGGAAAAATTACTATTAACAATAAAGAATTTGACAAATATTTTGCTCGTCCTGTTCTTAGAATGATTCTTCGTCAACCGATTGTTGCCACAAAAAGAGATACTCAATTTGATATTGTAGCAACCGTTGCTGGCGGTGGTCTCTCAGGTCAAGCAGGTGCAGTAAGACATGGACTTTCAAAAGCTTTAACTTATTACGAACCAGCGCTCCGTACTATTTTGAAAAAAGGAGGGTTTCTTACACGTGATAGCCGTGTTGTTGAACGTAAAAAATACGGTAAAGCGAAAGCGCGCCGCTCTTTCCAATTCTCAAAACGTTAATTCCAATTTTTATAATTATGTATTATAATCCCCGTTTCAGCGGGGATTTTTCCTTTAAAAGAATAAGTAAAACTTTTAGCTAAACAATATTTTCTCTTATTATTTTCTAAAAATGAAATTTTACTCTAAAAATGACTTTACCACTGTAATAAAATGAGGAATAGAAATAGGCTTTGACATGTATTCTTCACATCCACTCGCACGAATTCTCTCTTCATCTCCTTTCATAGCAAAAGCTGTTACAGCAACAATGGGGATAGATTTGAGTTCTTCATTTTCTTTCAATTGTTTAATAATATCAATTCCTGATACTTCAGGTAATTGAATATCCATAAGAATAAGAGAAGGTTTTGATGAACGGGCTAAATCTAATGCAATAAGGCCATTACGTGTTTCAACTGTTTCATAACCACACGCTTCTATAAGATCACGAAATAATTTCATATTAAGTTCGTTATCTTCCACGATCATGACTTTCTTTAACATTCGTATAAACTCCCTACCATTCCTGTATAAAAAGGCTATTATATACTAAATCCGTCATCGCTAAGATAATAAAAACGTAAACTTTGAAGAATCTAAATAAACCATAATGAAAGAATTTTTTATTACCACTTGTACAAGTAATATAATATTACTTAAACTTATAAAAAATATGTTTACAATTGCATTATTGCTTATTTTTGAAACCAAAATATTAAAAATTTTGACTAACTCATAGATAAAATTTAAATATTCATTTAATCAAAAAAATAACATTTGAATCATATAAAATGAAAACAGTTTAGAAATTTTCGCTTAAAATAAAAAAGAAGCAACTAAATAACTTGAAATTTAATTTACAAATACATATTGAATAAGTTTAGGTAATTCATATTAAAAGTATGAGAACATAGCTTATTTTTCAATATATTCCCTAATAACAACAAAATACACTTATTATCTGTTACTTAGATATAAAAAATTAGCGTTTTTTAATTAATTAAATATGTAATAAAAAAATCTCTAATTTTTATTAACCTGTTGATTTTATTAGAAATTGGCGATCCCGACAGGATTCGAACCTGTGACCTACGGCTTAGAAGGCCGCCGCTCTATCCAGCTGAGCTACGGGACCAAATAAAAACTATCTTAATAAAAGCGATATCCTCGCTCAATGCGTCCAAGGTTGCTGCCGACTACTATGAAAATTATCAGAATAAGAAATAGAGCGCTGTGAAACCTTATGCAAATTTTCTACTCGATAAGAGATAGCGTTTTTTATAGCAAAAGCTATTGCTTCTTCTTTTGTTTTAAACTGAATTTTTATTTGACTATTTATATCAGATGTTGCTGTATAACCCATAAGAGGCTCAATCATTTTTGTTTGTACTGGCTCATATTGAAGAATCCAAAAACCAGTATTTGCTTTGCCTGACTGCATTGGTGTTTTTGCTGGGCTATAAATACGCGCAACCATAAAGTTTTTTCCTCTTAATTAAGGTAATATCAAAATGATAACTTTAATGCACATCATTTGATTATAGCATTATCCTTATATTTGAGTATAACATGGTCGGAGCGATAGGATTCGAACCTACGACCCCCTGATCCCAAATCAGGTGCGCTACCAGACTGCGCTACGCTCCGTCATTTATATTTTTAATGTATCTTCCCTAAAATTTTCATAACAGAAGTGCAAGAGCAAAACACATTTTTTTAAAATTTTTCTATTTTTAATTATAGATAAAAATTCTTTTAACCACTCCCTTATCGAATTATACACTATAGAAATGAAAAATACCTTTACACAGAAAAATCTACATCATTCAAATAGAAGTATCCTTACAAAGAATTTAGAGACAATTCATCGTAGCTGTGCTGATTATATAATGATTATAAGAAAAATAACATAAGGAAAATAAAAATTCAAAAACTCCTTATTTAAAGAATTTGTTTTCTTTTATTTTAAATGACCTATTTAAAATGCATAATTGATAATAAAACACATATAAGATAGTTTGATATTATCCCAAAGTTATTATCCTTTCTAAAAAGGATCAGGAAATACGGCCCCAAAAATACAATCATTGCTTATAAAAAGGTATTATGGCTAAAAACTAAGCTGTATTTTTCTGTGCTTTAGATAATACGCAGATATGGCTAATTTTACTAAAATATCAGAATTATACAAAAACAGCATTTACTGAATTCCCATATTAATAACCTCGGTAATAATAGCGCGTGTTACCTTACTTTTTCTTTGTAAAGCTAATCGATCAATAGCATCAATAATGCACTTTAATGAGAATAGAGAACGCTCACAATGGCTTATAAGATAATGAATAATATTTGAATGAACTATAATTTGTCGATCAGAAAACAATTTAAAAGCAATAGCTGTTAATAATTCATCATCGGGTTGTTCTAATGCAACTAACATTACTGAATTAAGACGACTTTTAAGATCATTCAATTTTAAATTCCATGCAGATGGTAATGTCCGTGCAGTTATCAATAAAGTAGCATGTTTCACATAGAGATTTGCTTGTTTAACGCTATTAATTAAATGGAAAAGGCCAATTTCATTGATCTCGCCTACATCAATATTCTCAATTAAAAATGGTTTACCTGAAGAAGATTCAATAATAGCTTTATTAATCTCATCATGAAAAATATTTAAAGCATTAGCCTTTTGAGCCCATACACTAGAAAAATGCGTTTTTCCAGATCCTTTATCTCCAATTAAAATTGCAATAGGTGGAACCCAGTTTGGCCAGTGATTAATCAATTGAAAAGCCATACGATTGCTATCTGTTACTACCAAATCATCAAATTGAAAAATTGATTTATAAGAAAAATCCAGTGGTAACTGCATTTCACGCTTATTCATTCTATTGACTCCAAATTCCCACTTTGAGCATACATTTCGGAATTCAAATAAATATGAAGAACAAAACGAACCAGAACGCCAATGATGGCAGCTGCAGGAACAGCAACAAGCATACCGGTAAAACCAAATAGTGAACCAAAAGCAAAAAGTGCAAACATCAACCAAACTGGATGAAGGCCAACTGATGAACCAACAAGTTTTGGTTGCAGAATATAACCTTCAATAAATTGCCCAATAAAAAAAACTGTCATTACAATAACAATCCATCCCCAATCATCAGGATAAAATTGAACCCATGCGACACCGATAGATATTACAAAACTAATTATCGTACCAATATAAGGAATAAAGCTTATGAGACCAACAAACATACCAATTAAAAGAGCAAAATTCAGTCCTGTAATAGTTAAACCAACAGCATAATACCCTGCCAGAATTAAACAAGCAGTTCCTTGACCACGTACAAAACCAGCAACAGCTCTATCCATTTCATGAAAAAGACTGCGGACAGTTGTAAGATGACTGCGTGGTATCCAAGAATCAACCGCCTCAACCATGCGTGGCCAATCTAATAAAATATAAAACGTTACCACTGGTGTTACTACAAATAGACTGATAATATTAACAATAGATTTCCCTGACTTTAAAAGCGAATTCAATAGAGATGTAATAAAATCAGAGCTTTGACCTAAAAGCGCTTTAATATTAGTGTGTAATTCATTTGGGTCACTATCAAAGTAACGCCTTACCCAATCAAAATTATGCTCAACAAAAAAAGTTTGAATGCGATTGACATAAATCGGTAAACCATTGCTTACAAATTGTTGTATTTGCCCACTAATAATAGGAATCAAAATTATTAAAGCAACCACAAAAATAATAATAATAAGCAAAGTAATTAGCACAGTGCCCCAAAAACGATTAATTCCAATTTTTTCAAATATTTGAACAATTGGATTAAGAAAATAAGCTAATACAATCCCTGCTATAAAAGGAAACAAAATTGATCCAAAAATAAACATAAAAGTAACAAAAAAAATCAATGTACCTAGCCAGAAGAAAATTTGCTTTTTCATACTATTTGGTAACGGTGCTTGTGCATAAGCTGGTACATAAGCTGTATAATAATCATAGGACTTATTTTTATTCATTTTCTTGCTCACTGGCAGTAAAGAATTCTTCTCACTACTTGATATCCTATTCAATAAATATCCCCAAAATTCTTCTAAAAGATTACGGAATTTTTTCCACTTGAGTCAAGTAAGCAATATGAGCAATAATTGTATTTTAGAGAATAAATCCAATAACTCTTGCAGAGATAACTTTATCATGGCATTGTATAAATATCAAAATCTGATTTCCCATAAGGAAAGCTCCAATGAGCAATCAACATCTAATAAATAAAAAACCTAATAATCTTACCTATGCAGGAAGTGGCGTTGATATTGATATGGGCAATACAATGGTAGAAAAAATTAGACCCTATGTACACTCAACAAAACGAATAGGTGCAGATACAAAAATTGGCGGTTTTGGTGGTCTGTTTGATTTAAAAGCAGCAGGCTTTATAGATCCTATTCTCGTAGCAACTAATGATGGCGTGGGTACAAAACTAAAAATTGCTATTGAACTAGGTATTCATAATACTGTTGGTATTGATCTCGTAGCGATGTGTGTCAATGATTTAATTGTACAAGGTGCTGAGCCACTCTTTTTTCTAGATTATTTTGCAACTGGGAAATTAAATGTGGAACAAGGAGCAGAAATTGTTTCTGGTATTGCAGTAGGATGTCAACAAGCAGGAGCTGCTCTTATCGGAGGGGAAACTGCTGAAATGCCTGGTATGTATGCAAAAGGAGATTATGACCTAGCAGGTTTTGCTGTAGGAGCTACTGAACGGAATTCATTGTTACCTTCAAAAGACCTTGCGGAAGGAGATATTATCTTAGGTCTTAGTTCATCTGGAATTCATTCAAATGGTTTTTCTCTCATAAGACAAATCATTAAACAAAATGACCTAAAATGGAATTATTCTGCTCCTTTTAACCCTGAAATAACTCTTGGTGAAGCATTTCTGACACCAACTCGTATTTATGTAAAATCGCTTCTGCCAATCATACGGAATTATAAAGGAATTAAAGCTCTTGCACATATCACAGGAGGTGGTTTTTCTGAAAATGTTCCGCGTGTTCTTCCATCTTCTCTTTGCGCTGAAATCAATCTTTCTGCAATTCCTATTCCACCAGTATTCTTATGGATTGCCCAACAAGGTAAAATACAAGAAACAGAAATGCTTCGAACCTTTAATTGTGGTATTGGCATTATTATTATTGTAGCACAGAATTCAGCTAAAGATGTTACGAAAGCACTTGAATCCCAAGGGGAAACTGTTATTTCACTTGGTATTTTAACAAAATACCAAAATCGAAAAGTTACTTATAAAGGTAAACTTAATTTATGAAAAAACAAATAATTATTTTTATTTCCGGTAACGGATCTAATATGGTTTCACTTATTAAGGCTAGCCAACAAATAGAATATCCTGCTAAAATCGTTGCGGTTATTTGTGATAATCCTCAGGCTGCTGGCATTAAAAAAGCACGTGATAATAACGTACCTATTCATATCGTTGATCGCAACAATTATTTAACTAAGGAAAAACATGAGGAGGACATCCTCACCATTTTATCCCAATATCAACCAGACCTGATCTGCTTTGCCGGTTATATGCGACTTATATCATCATACTTTATCAAGCTTTATGAAGAACGGATACTTAATATTCATCCCTCTCTTCTTCCTTTATTTAAAGGTTTAAATACTCATGAAAAAGCTTTAGCAGCAGGAGTTAAAATCACTGGCTGCACTGTTCATCTTGTTACAGAAGAAATGGATTCAGGAAAAATTCTTGCTCAAGCTGCGGTTCCAATACACCCTAATGACACTGTAGAAAGTTTAACAGAAAGAGTTTTGAAAGCTGAACATAAACTCTATCCAGAGGCTTTAAAAGCGTTTATTCAAGGAAATAATGAAGCAACAGATTATAAGCAACAGCTTTTGTCCCTCTAAACTAAAATTTTTTATAATGCAGCATTCATTTAAATACTTTTGTTTTATTTGATTTAAATGTATAGCTTAAAATAAAAAATATAAAAATACTCTATTCTACTGTACCAGGGTTTCTTTAACTGTTAATGCTAACTGTTTAAGTGTAAATGGTTTAGATAAAAACCCAAAAACAGCATCTTCTGGAAGCTTTTTAGTAAAAGCATCTTTTGTATATCCAGAAACAAAAATAATTTTTATATCAGGATAATTTTTGCGCGCCTCTATAAGTAAAGTAGGCCCATCCATCTCTGGCATAACTACGTCAGAAACAATAATATCAACAACACCTCTATTTTCTTCAAGTATAGCAAGCGCTTCCATTCCGCTTGCAGCCTCTAAAACCCTATATCCTCTCATTTGAAGAGCTCTCACACTACTCATTCTTACAGAATCTTCATCTTCAACCAATAAAACAGTCGCAGAGCCTGTTAAATCTGTATTTTTTTCCTGTTCTTCTACTTTTTCAATCTGTTGAGAAATTTCACTACTCGTATCAGAAATATATCGTGGTAGAAAAATGCGAAATGTTGTTCCTTCTCCTTCTTGACTATCACAATAAATATACCCACCTGTCTGTTTGACAATACCATAAACCATTGATAAGCCAAGCCCTGTACCTTTACCAACTTCTTTTGTAGTAAAAAATGGTTCAAACATTTTTTCTTGTATAACAGCAGATATACCGGTTCCTGTATCTGAGATGGTCAACTGCACGTATTCACCAATAACAAAACCATTATAATCAAATTCTGCACTTTGCTGTTTTGTAATATTATTTGTTGTAATTGTTACTATCCCTCCATCAAGCATAGAATCACGTGCATTGATCACCAAATTCATAATAACACGCTGAAAAGATGCTTGGTCAACTTTAACATCCCACAAGTCTCTTCCATGAATAATTTTTAACTGAATATTATTCCCTAAAAGAGGTAAAATAAGATTGCGTATATCTGATAAAAGTTCTGTAAAATCAATTTTTTCAGGTCGAAGTGTTTGCTTTCTAGAAAAAGCTAATAATTGTTGTACAAGTGCAGCAGCACGATTAGCGTTATTTTTGATATTGATAAGATCAGCATGTGCTGGATCAGAACTGCGATGTGTATTTAAAAGAAAATCACATGACATTAAAATTGCTGTTAAAACATTATTAAAATCATGAGCAATACCACCAGCTAACTGTCCGACAGCTTGCATTTTTTGGCTCTGTATCATTTTATCTTCAAGCATTTTTTGTTTTGTTATTTCTACCCCAGATACAATTATCAAATCTTGTAATCTATTATCATAGTGTAATGTTATGGGCATAGTGTAAAGACGCAAACAGCGTTTTTTATCACTTTTTAATACCGTTTCTATTGGAGCTGGATAATTTTTATTTGTTGTAATCTGTTGAAATACAAATTCTAACTGTACATGATCACAATGAGGTATAATATCATAAAGGCTAACAACTTTACTAGATTTCCCTGTGAGCAACAAAAAAGCATTATTTGCGTACACAAATCGTCCTTTTTGAGTAACTATTGCTATCGCAAAAGGGCTTACATTAAAATACTCGGTTAATATGTTTGGTAATTTTGATTGGTTATAAGTTTCACTCTTCTCTATTTTCTGTGGCACCATAATAATGCGATAAATAGCTTCATCCTCTACAAGAGAAGAAGCATACATAAAACAATCGAATATTTTTTTATTGCCATTTTCTGAAATCAAACATAAAGAGAATGTATAGGGTATCGTGCAATTTGAATTTTGATGTTTATTATTGTTGGAATAAATGTCACTCCATGTACCATTATTCCCAGCGGAATGAAATAATTGATCAAAACTATATTGTCCAACAGTAAAATTCGCTAAATCGATTAAAAACCATTTAGCAAAAATAGTATTAAAATAAATAATTATTCCCTGTGCATTCACAGATAAAAATCCAATAGGAGCTTGATCTAAGTGATTGATAGCTTCTTGTGAATTCAAGAAAAAATTTTCATTATACCGATATTGCTGTAAATGAGAAATATCTGTGATACGCCAAAATAAAAACTTTTTTCTTTTCTTAACCATAGGATTAATAGAAATATTATACCAAATAGAATTTTTCTGTTTTGAATCGATAAAAATTGATCGATCAATTTCTAATACTTCTTGAGCTGGAAAACCACCTAATGCTGCGACTTTTAAACGGTATAAAAGTGCGCCAGCATTTGGAAGATCAGCAATAACTACATAACAAGAAGCCTCAGGCCTATAAGTGAAAATTTTTTGATAATTTTTATTAGAATAATAAACAAAGCCAGATAAATCAGAGACTATAATTACATCATCCATCTCATTAAAAATTTTAAAATTTAAATCTTTATACAATTGCATAACACTATATTTGAAAATACCTGTTCCTAACGAAAAAAGCGCTATAATGCCTATAATAGCTAAAACCAAAAGCAATATCAAAGTAGCTTTATAGAAATAGTTTTGCGGATAAGAAATACCTACCAATCCAATAATGAACAAAAAAACTATTGTTAAAATAGTACTTCCAATTATAATTTCCCAGCGTATAGAATTAGACAAGAATTTATTAATATTCTCAAAACTTTTATTCATTTTCTACCTCAATTATGACTATTTTTATGTCATAAAGTGCTTTTATTTTTTCTATAATTTACATGTACGCCATAATCTTTTCGTAAGCATAAATATGTTATATTATAGCTCTATAAATCATTGATACAAAAATACTATGTTTTATAATGTAACTTTTTAAGTCTAAGTTATTTTAGAATATTATAAATGAAAAATAATAGATCTATTATTTAATATTTTAGGAGGAATAATATGAAAGGTTGGTTATCAAACTATATAGGTGTGCCAACGGTGCAAATAATGATTAATTTTTTGTATCTTATGATTATAATTTTAGCAATCGCTATAGTTATTAAGCTTTTAACTAACTTAAATAAAATAAAATTTAGAACTAACAGTAAATATCAGCCACGATTAGCTATATGTGATGTAATCTCTATTGATCGTACACATCGTCTCGTTTTAATACGTCGAGACAATCAAGAACATTTGGTTCTTATTGGTGGATCAACAGGCATTGTTGTAGAATCTAATATTGTTGACAAACATACTGCATAAAAAGATATTTGGTTAATATTAATTATGATATAAATCAGTGCTTATCCTATCCTTATAAATATTAGAAAAATAAAATTCTCTGTTGACCATGATCACACAATTTGATTATATGTTTAGCCTTAAATATTCTGAATACATGAGTATAATCATGCTATTTTTATTTGATCCCTTAGAGTTAAATATTTAGAAAAGACTTCTTATCCTTGATAATTAAGCCAAGCACCCAATTGAAATATTAAATGTGCTAATGAGAAATTGCTAATACTTACAAACTAATATGCTTACGAGGGTAAATATAACGTATGATAATCACGATTAAAATACAATAAAGCGTCTTTTTCTTGATTTTGATTTATAGCAACAACTTCACCAATCAAAATATAATGCGTTGCATATTCATGCCAGCCAATCAAGTTACAATCAAGCGAAGCCAAAGCATCTGATAAACTGGGAGCACCAGTTTGCAAAACACCCCATTTAGCTTTAGCGAAGCGTTCCATTTGTGTAAAACCACAGCGTCCAGAAAAGACATCGGCTAATGAACGATGTTTTCCTGTTAAACTATTGACACAAAAATTTCCGTTTTCCATAAATAGCTTATTTTCAATATTATAACGCATTAAACAAACAAGAAGTGTTGGAGGATCATCTGATAGCGAACAACAAGCTGAAATTGTCACCCCACGTCTTCCCTTAATACCATCTGTTGTTACAATATGCACAGCTCCTGCAAAATGCCTCATAGTATCGCGATACTCTTGAGACGAAACAGGAACTATTGATTGAGGTTTAGATGTTAAATTTGTTTTATGCTTAGACATAATTTTTGACTTATATAGTTTTTTAAATTTCAAAATATATTTCAAAATTTTCTTTTTTATACACTATTATCTTCTTAATATCATACATGAACAATACAAATGTATATTTTATCATATAAAATTACATGCTAAAAAAGATCAACTAAGGAGATCTTAATGTCCCGTTCTCATCTTATTGCCCCTTCACTCTTAGCTTCTGATTTTTCTAAACTCGGTCAAGAATTATCTGATGTTATTGATTCTGGCGCAGATTGGATTCATCTTGATATCATGGATGGTCATTTTGTCCCTAATATCACTTTTGGGCCAGATGTTGTTAAAGCTCTACGTCCACTAACAAAAGCAATATTTGACGTTCACCTTATGATAGCACCTGTAGATCCTTATATTGAAGCTTTTGCGAAAGCTGGTTCAGATATTATAACCATTCATGCAGAAGCAAGTACTCATCTTCATCGTTCGTTGCAAATAATCAAAACAATGGGGAAAAAAGCTGGAATTGCAGTGAATCCAAGCACATCAGAACATATACTTGAATATTTGCTGGATCAATTGGATCTTATCCTTATCATGACAGTTAACCCGGGGTTTGGTGGACAAAGTTTTATTCCAGAAATGGAAAATAAAATCAAACGAATAAAAGATATGGTTGCCAATCGTCCTATTGATCTTGAAGTTGATGGTGGCATTACCATTCATACAATTGGAAAAACTGCAAAAGCAGGTGCAAATGTATTTGTATCAGGCTCCGCAATTTATAAAAATGGTAATAAAAATCTTTACAAAACACGTATTAATGCACTGCGCCAAGCTGCAATTCTCTCACAATAAAGGAAAAATCATGATTACGCGTTATTCTCGTCCTGAAATGGTGGCAATATGGTCACCAGAAACCAAATATCGTATTTGGTTTGAAATTGAAGCACATGCTTGTGATGCAATGGCTCAGCTTGGTATTATTTCTAAAGAAGCAGCTAAAATTATCTGGGAAAAAGGTGCAATTGCTAAATTTGATGTGAATCGTATTAATGAAATTGAGTCAATCACTAAGCATGATGTTATAGCATTTCTAACTCATTTGGCTGAATTTATTGGACCAGAATCTCGTTTTATTCATCAAGGCATGACATCGTCAGATATATTAGATACAACACTCAATGTTCAATTAATGCGCGCTACTGATATTCTTCTACAAGATATGGATCATCTTCTTGAAGCACTAAAAAATCGTGCCTTTGAACATAAAGAAACGATAACTATTGGGCGTAGTCATGGTATTCATGCTGAACCTACGACATTTGGAGTCAAATTTGCTTTTGCATACGCTGAATTTGCTCGTTGTCGCAAACGTTTGCTCATTGCGCGAGAAGAAATTTCCACCTGTTCTATCTCTGGAGCTGTTGGAACTTTTGCTAATATTGATCCACGTGTTGAAAAACATGTAGCAAAAGCATTGGGTATGAATATTGAAACTATTTCTACTCAAGTTATACCACGTGATCGTCATGCTATGTTTTTTACAACACTTGGTATTATTGCTTCATCTATTGAAAGATTAGCTATAGAAATACGTCATTTGCAACGAACAGAAGTTCTTGAAGTAGAAGAATATTTTTCTTCTGGACAGAAAGGCTCATCGGCAATGCCTCATAAACGTAATCCGGTTTTAACAGAAAATTTAACTGGATTAGCCCGTATAGTACGCGCATTCGTGGTACCTGCGATGGAAAATGTAGCACTTTGGCATGAACGTGATATTTCTCATTCATCTGTTGAACGTTATATTGGTCCTGATGCGACTATTACACTCGATTTTGCTCTTACCCGTCTAACATCTGTAATTGAAAACTTAATTGTTTATCCAGAAAATATGAAAAAGAATCTCAATAAATTTTGTGGCCTTGTTCATTCACAGCGTGTACTTTTAGCTCTTACACAAGCTGGCACTAGTCGTGAAGATGCGTATCGAATTGTACAACGCAACGCTATGAAGGTTTGGGAACAAGGGAAAGATTTTTTAGAAGAATTGTTAAATGATCAAGATGTTTCAAAAGTTTTAAGTGAAGCAGAACTTCGTGAAAAATTTGATCTTTCCTATCACACCAAACATGTTGATACAATTTTTAAACGGGTCTTTGGATAGAAAAAAGTTCATGAAAGCAAACCAACTCGATATTTTGATTATTCCCGGCTATAAAGGATCTGGTCCCGATCATTGGCAAACACGCTGGGAACAAAAATTATCTACTGCCCGCCGCGTACAACAAGCTCACAGGTCAAAACCTATGTGTAAAGAATGGGTTAATGCTGTTGAAACTGCTATTAGACAGGCTAATAAACCTATTGTTATTATAGCTCATTCGTTAGGAATTCCAACAGCTATTCGTGCAACTACACACAACGCAGAGAAAATTTATGGTGCTTTCTTTGTTGCTCCACCGGATATAGAGAATGAAAAAATACGTCCCAAACACTTGATGACATTTGGCCCATATCACCGTAAAAGTTTACCTTTCCCTTCAGTAGTTGTAGCTAGTCGTAATGATGAATTTTGTCAATTTTCAGTAGCAGAAAAACTTGCTCATAACTGGGGTGCACTCTTCGTTGATGCTGGACAGTCTGGTCATATTAATGTAGAATCCGGGCACGGACCTTGGCCAGAAGGACTCATAATTCTTTCCCATTTCCTTGCAAAACTTTGAGTTAATATAACAATCTCAGGAAAATTATAACTTTATTTCACTATAAAATATTATAGCAATCATTGAGAATTTTTGCCAATTAGGATAATGTTAATTCTTAATAATAACATTTGATACCTCTAAACGAATAGAGAAATATGATGAACCGTCGCCACCGAATTTACGAAGGAAAGGCCAAAATTCTATATGAAGGGCCTGAACCAGGGACTTATATTCAATTTTTTAAAGATGATGCAACTGCATTTAACGCAAAAAAGCATGAAATCATCGATGGCAAAGGAGTCCTAAATAATCGTATTTCAGAATATATTTTTACTCAGCTTGGTCGTTTAGGAATCCCAACACATTTTATTAAACGTATCAATATGCGCGAACAACTTATAAAAGCAGTTGAAATTATTCCATTAGAAGTTGTTGTGCGTAATATCGCTGCAGGTTCCTTCTCTAAGCGTTTAGGATTAGAAGAAGGAACAGCTCTTCCACAATCTATCATTGAGTTTTATTATAAAAATGACGCTCTTGATGATCCAATGGTGACAGAAGAACATATCGTTGCCTTTGGGTGGGCCACTCCACAAGAAGTAGAAGATATTATGCAACTTTCATTTCGTATTAATGATTTTCTCTCTGGTCTTTTTGCAGGCGTTAGTATCCAATTAGTTGATTTTAAAATGGAATTTGGTCGTTTGTGGATAGGTGAAACGATGCGTATTGTCCTTGCTGATGAAATTTCACCTGATTCTTCTCGTTTATGGGATATGCAAACACGAGAAAAGCTGGATAAAGACCGTTTTCGTCGTGATATGGGTGGACTCATTGATGCCTATCAAGATGTTGCAAGACGTCTTGGTATTATGAACGAAAATGAACCTCCACGCCCCTGTGGGCCAGTCTTAGTCAAATAAAAAGAAAAACAGTGCAATTTCATCTTACTTTATATAAATTACTATTCTTTAAGAGTTATTTTTAAAATAGGAAAAAAATGAAAGCGCGTGTTACAGTTACTCTAAAAAGCAGTGTTCTTGATCCACAAGGAGAAGCAATAGCTAATGCCTTAAATAGTTTAGCCTTTACAAATATTAAATCTATTCGCCAAGGAAAAGTCTTTGACATTATCCTTGATGATATGCCTATTGAATCTGCAAGACAAATACTTGAAAAAATGTGTGAGCAATTGCTTGCAAATACTGTTATTGAAAATTACGCAATAGAACTTCTTTAAGTGAACCAATCATGAAAACTGCTATCATCCAATTACCTGGGTTAAATCGCGATCAGGACATGATTGCAGCTTTGTACCATATAACAGGTGTTGAGCCATTAAAAATTTGGCAAACAGAAACAACGATTCCAGATGTGGACATGATTGTTATTCCTGGTGGTTTTTCCTATGGTGATTATTTAAGATGTGGTGCTATTGGTGCACGAACACCAGTTTTGCAAGCCGTTTGCCAAAAAGCGCAACAGGGTATAACAATCATAGGAATATGTAATGGCTTTCAAATTTTGCTAGAAGCAGGATTATTGCCAGGTGTTCTGATGCGTAATGCATCGTTAAAATTTGTTTGTCGTGAAGTAAAACTTGAAGTGACCAATGCTGAAACAAAATTTTCCCGGCTTTATAAAAAAGGGCAAATCATCCGCTGCCCTGTTGCTCATCATGATGGTAACTATTTTGTTGATAATAATACATTAAAACAAATGGAAGATAATAAGCAGATTGTCTTCCGTTATGCAAAAGGTGAGAATCCCAATGGTTCAATAAATGATATAGCTGGCATTATCAATAAAGCTGGTAATGTACTTGGTATGATGCCTCATCCTGAAAATCTTATTGAAACAGCGCATGGCGGTACTGATGGCCGTTTGCTTTTTCAAAGTGTTTTAGAATTAGCAAACTTATGATTATAAAAAAATATTTCATAAACTCCTTAGCTATTCTTACATTCACTGCCAGTACCGAACAGCTAGAAATAAAAGAAATATATAAAATAAATCTTGTTAATTATATTTTTTCGCCCACCATAATGAAACATATTACTCTAAATTATACATTGTTGTTGATCTGAAAATGAAAAGTCACTTTGTTCAGGAAATTTATTTCTACTTAATTTATTATTTCACTTTAATAATATCTTATAACATTTTAATAAAAAATCATATTTTTATTAATTTATTTAAAAAGCAATTCGCTAAAATATTACCTTATGATTTCTTGATAAAATTATTATCAAAAAATGAAAAACCTAATAATTTAAATTTCTATTACTGAGTAAAAATAATAGACGCTAATAATTTTTGATTAATTTAATGGAACAAAAAACTGATGACCCTTCACAATGATATTCCTATCACACCAGAATTAATTGCAAATCATGGCTTAAAAACGGATGAATATCAACGTATTCTTGAGTTGATTGGTAGAGAACCAACATTTACAGAGCTTGGAATTTTTTCTGCTATGTGGAATGAGCATTGTTCTTATAAATCATCAAAAAAATGGCTTAAGACCTTACCAACAAAAGGAAAATTTGTCATTCAAGGACCTGGAGAAAATGCTGGAGTTGTTGACATTGGAAATGGTCAATGCGTAGTTTTTAAAATGGAAAGCCACAATCATCCTTCTTATATTGAGCCTTATCAAGGTGCTGCAACAGGTGTTGGTGGCATTTTACGTGATGTTTTTACGATGGGTGCCCGCCCTATTGCAGCCATGAATGCATTACGATTTGGCTCTCCTGATCATCCGAGAACACGACATCTTGTTTCTGGTGTTGTTTCTGGGATTGGTGGTTATGGTAATGCTTTTGGCATACCAACTGTTGGTGGAGAAGTTAACTTTGATAAACGCTATAATGATAATATCCTTGTTAATGCCTTCGCAGCTGGTATCGCAAAAACAGATTCTATTTTTTATTCCAAGGCACAAGGCGTAGGACTTCCTGTTGTTTATCTTGGTGCTAAAACAGGACGTGACGGTGTCGGTGGAGCAACAATGGCTTCTACTGAATTTGATAATACAATTACAATTGACGAAAAACGTCCAACTGTTCAGGTCGGTGACCCTTTTACTGAAAAATGCCTTCTTGAAGCTTGTTTAGAATTAATGGCATCAGGGGCCGTTATTGCTATTCAAGATATGGGAGCTGCAGGACTAACTTCTTCCGCAGTTGAAATGGGCGCAAAGGGAAATCTGGGAATAGAACTTAATCTTGATCAAGTACCAGTTCTCGAAGATAATATGACAGCTTATGAAATGATGCTCTCTGAAAGCCAAGAACGTATGCTCATGGTACTTAAACCAGAGCTAGAAAAACAAGCAGAAGAAATTTTTCATAAGTGGGGCCTTCACTTCTCTGTTATCGGAAAAACTACTGATGATTTACGTTTTCGTGTGCTACATAAAGGAAAAGAAGTAGCAAATCTTCCAATTAAAGAACTTGGTAGTGAAGCACCTGTCTACGATCGTCCTTGGGTAGAACCCCTTAAAAAATCTCTTCTAAAAGTAGAAGAAGTTAAAAAAGTTGATAATCTTGGTAATGCACTCCTTACACTTTTGAATTCTGCCAATCAAAGTTCACGTCGCTGGATTTACGAACAATATGATACACTAATCCAAGGGAATAGTCTTATTAAACCAGGAGGTGACGCAGGTGTTATCCGTGTAAGCAATAGTGATAAACGTGCTCTTGCTTTTTCTACCGATGTAACACCTCGTTATTGCGAAGCTGATCCTTATGAAGGTGGAAAACAAGCTGTTGCAGAATGCTGGCGCAATATAAGTACTACAGGCGCAACACCACTCGCTGCTACAGATAACCTCAATTTTGGCAATCCTGAAAAAACTGAAATTATGGGACAGCTCGTTTTAGCTCTCAAAGGCATAGGTGAAGCTTGCAAAATACTTGACTTTCCAATCGTTTCAGGAAATGTTTCTCTTTATAATGAGACTAACGGAAAAGCAATTCTTCCTACACCTACAATTGCAGGTGTTGGGCTGCTTTGTGATTGGTCAAAAATGGCTACGATCAGTGGTATGCAAAATGGAGATATCATTATTTTAGTTGGCCCTTGCGGATCACATCTAGGGCAATCAGTCTATATGCATGACATTTTGAAAATTGATGCAGGCGCTCCACCTCATGTGGATTTATACCTTGAAAAAAAACACGGCGAATTTGTTCGCAATGTTATCCATCGTGGTTTTGTCCACGCCGCCCATGATATTTCTGATGGAGGTTTAGCCATTGCTCTTGCAGAAATGGTAATTAAAGCAGATAAAGGAATCAAAGCAGAATTAAGCAATCAATCACCACATCACGCTGAACTTTTTGGTGAAGATCAGGGGCGTTATCTTTTAGCAGTCAAGCCTAATGCAATAGATAATCTTAAAATGCTTGCACAAACAAACGCAGTTTCCTTAATAGAGCTTGGTACAGTCGAAGGTGATGCGCTTGACATAAAAGATGTATTAACACTTTCAATAACTGAACTTACGTATGCTTACGAAAGTTGGTTTCCAAAATTTATGGACATAAAGTAAATAATATTCATATATAATAATATACTAGTTCTCATAAAATAAACAAATCAAGGAAAATATCCATCGATGGCAATGAGTGCAGATGAAATTGAAACTCTTATTCGTGAAAGCATTCCCGATGCAAAAATAATAATTCGTGATCTTGCTGGAGATGGCGAACATTACGCAGCTGAAATTATTTCAGAAAGTTTTCGAGGAAAAAGTCGTGTTCAACAGCATAAAATGGTTTATGATGCTCTTAAAGGAAATATGGGAAACATTCTCCATGCTTTAGCCTTGCAAACAAGTATTCCTAAATAATCTCAAAATTTTTTCTTGCATTCATTCTATTAATACGATTAAAAAATAACACTAGTGTAAAATTTGTATTTTCCGAAATGCACTATATTGAGGAATGATAATGGCTACTGTTCATGATTTTATTGATAATGAAATTAAAACAAACGACGTTGTTTTATTCATGAAAGGAACGCCTAATTCTCCTCAATGTGGGTTTTCTGGACAAGTTGTTCAGATTCTTGAATATTTAGGGTTAAATTATAAAGGGATTAATATTTTAACTTCTAACGAATTACGTCAAGGGATAAAAGATTATTCAAATTGGCCAACCATTCCACAACTCTATGTTAAAGGTGAATTTATTGGTGGCTGTGATATTGTCAAAGAAATGTTTCAAAACAATGAGTTACAAGAACTGCTAAAAGAAAAAAACATAACCTTTGCCAAATTATAAATGTCTCTAATTTATTCAAATTCTTATCAAGTGTTTTTTAGTCAAAATTTTTACTTTAAGGATACATATGTCATATTCTGCCGACGAACAAAGGCATATAGATGCGATTAGAAAAAAAATTGGATATAAAGAATTTGTTATCACTATTGCAGCACTTATGGCAATCAATTCTATAGCAATTGATATCATGTTGCCGGCTATGCCTGATATTTTAAACAGCTTGCATGCTACTAATGAAAATGATCAGCATTATATCATCTCCTGTTATCTTATTAGCTATGGTGTTACGCAAATATTCTTTGGTCCAATAAGTGATCGTTATGGACGACATAAACTTGTTCTTATTGGTCTTGCCTGTTACTCATTTGCAGCAATTGGGTGTATATTTGCATCAAATTTGCCCATGTTGATTATTCTGCGTATCATGCAAGGTATTGGGGGAGCAGCTATGCGTGTGCTGACAGTCTCTATTGTGCGCGATCTCTACGATGGTCGAAAAATGGCAGAAGTTATGTCCATAGTCATGATGATTTTTTTGATTGCAACAATGATTGGACCAGCAATAGGGCAAATTATTTTGTTATTTGGACAATGGCAATTAATTTTTATATTCATGGCAATTATTGGTTTTGGATTAATGATTTGGATTCAAATACGCTTGCCTGAAACCCTTTATACACAACGATCTCTTTCTTTTTCTTCTATAAAAAACAACTTATGGCTTATCATTACCAATCGCTCAACACTTTGTTATACACTTGCAACCTCCATTATTCTAGGCTGCATTTTTACTACCATTAATACATCTCAACAAGTCTATGAAGGAATATATAATTTAGGCATTTGGTTTCCTGTTGCTTTTGCTCTTGGAGCTGCATTTCAAGCTATATCATCGTTCTTCAATTCTCGTCTTGTTGGAATTCTTGGAATGCAACGTATTTCTCATACTATGCTTTTATTATTTTGTGTTATTTCATGTATTTGGTTTTTTGAATCAGTTCTAACAGGAGGCATTATACCTTTCCCGTTTTTTATGCTGTTATATTGTATGCTAATGTTTACATGTGGTGGTATTATAGCTAACTTCAACACACTTTCTCTTGAACCTCTAGGAAAAATTGCTGGAACTGCATCCTCTGTATCTGGTTTTCTTCAAACATCCATCGGTACAAGCCTTGGTTTTTTCATAGCTCAATGTTTTGACGAAACAACAATTCCTAATTCAGCAGGATTTTTCTTTCTCAGTATTATAGCTATTTTTCTTGTTTTGTGGGCTGAGAATGGACGCCTTTTTACTCAAAATAATTCTTAAATCAGTCTAGCAATAAAATGAAGCTTCTTTCCTAAAATAAACTTAATATTTTTTATGACTCTTTTATCAACTAGCAATCAAATATTACTAACATCATACAAAAAATTTACCTGATTTTGGAAATCCCTTTGGAACCAAACGTCCTGTTCCTGCGCGTGTTCCCATCCACTCAACAAGTCCATCAGCCTGACGATTAAAACTGCGCTCAGCTGTATCTTGCCAACTTAAGCCTTCTGATAAAGTAAAAATTTTGGCATCAACAACACCACCATCTTTATAACGTTGTAAACGGACACCCTTACCACGACTCATTTCCGGTATTTGTTCAATAGAAAAAATAAGCATTTTTCGGTTTTCTCCAACTACTGCAATGTAATCGCCTTCTACCGGAATACAAAGTTTTAAGCTATCAGGAGATTTGAGATTCATCACTTGCTTTCCTTTTCGCGTATTGGCGATAATATCTGGTTCAGAAACAATAAAACCATTTCCATAGGATGAAATTAAAAGTCTTTTGCCCTGCATATTGTATACAAAAGCTGTGAGAATATCATGCTCATTACCCATATCTAATAAAATACGAATTGGTTCACCATGCCCTCTTCCTCCAGGTAAAGTATTTGCATTAATAGTAAAAAATTTTCCACCAGTACTTATAACTATAATTTTATCTGTAGTGAACGCTGGAAATGCTAGCTTTAGACAATCACCCTCTTTGAAAGAAAGGATTTTGTAATTATTCAAGTGGCCCTTTAAAGCACGCATCCAACCTTTTTCAGAAATAACAATAGTCACTGGTTCTTTTTCAATCATCGCTTGATGAATATCATTCACATCATGCCTTGGTACATCTTCAAATGTTGTACGCCTTTTTCCCAAGAAAGTTTCAGGACCAAAACTTTTACGAACTCTTGTAATTTCTTCTGCAATGATTTTCCATTGCTTGACATTGGAATCCAATAAATTCTGTAATTTTTCTTTTTCAATATTAAGAGAATCAAACTCCTTACGGATCTGGAATTCTTCAAGCTTACGCAAAGAACGCAACCGCATATTCAGAATAGATTCAGCTTGATTTTCTGTTAATTTAAAGCGCAAAATCAATTCCTTTTTAGGTTCATCGTTTTCACGAATGATTTGAATCACCTTATCAAGATTCAAATATGCAATAAGATACCCACGCAAAACTTCTAATCGAAAATCAATGTCATTAAGTCGATAATTTGAACGGCGAATAAGCACCTCTTTACGATGTTGAAGCCATTGCTGCAAACTCTCACGTAAAGAAAGAACATTAGGCACTTTCCCTAAAGTCAATACATTGAGATTAAGAGGAAATCTTATTTCGAAATCAGTTAATTTAAAAAGTGATTCCATTAAGAGTTCAGGATCAATTGTGCGATTTTTTGGAACAAGCACAATCCGAATATCTTCTGCTGATTCATCATGAATATCTTCAAGCATCGGCAACCGCCGTGCGAGTAATAACTCTGCTGTTTTTTCAATAAGTCGTGATTTTTGTATTTGATATGGAATTTCTGTAACAACAATTACATAAGAGCCACGATTTCCCTCTTCTTGATGCCAACGCGAACGTAATCGAAAAAATCCACGCCCTGTACGATAAGAATCATCAATATTTTTTTTAGGTTCAACTAAAATACCACCTGTTGGAAAATCAGGCCCAAGCACAAATTGATTTAAATCTTTATGATCTGCATGAGGATTAGTAATCAAATATAACGCAGCATCACAGAGTTCCGCAACGTTATGTGGTGGAATAGATGTTGCCATACCAACAGCAATACCTGATGAGCCATTAGCCAAAAGATTAGGAAAAGCTCCTGGTAAAACAATAGGTTCCTCATCTTCTTCATTATAGGTTAAGCGAAAATCAACAGCATTTTCATTAATTCCTTCAAGAAGCAATATTGCTACTTCAGTCATACGTGCTTCTGTATAACGCATTGCAGCAGCATTATCTCCATCAATATTACCGAAATTACCCTGTCCATCAATTAATGGATAGCGAACAGCAAAACTCTGAGCTAAACGAACTAATGCATCATAAATAGATGTATCACCATGAGGATGAAATTTCCCCATTACATCACCTACAATCCGCGCGCATTTAGCATAAGCTTGTCCAGGATTAAGTTTTAGTAAGCGCATTGCATGAATAATACGTCGATGAACAGGCTTTAATCCATCACGGACATCAGGCAACGCACGGTGTGTGATAGTAGAAAGTGCGTAGGCCAAATAGCGCTCTTGTAAAGCAGATCGCAATTCTATTGGCTCAATATGCTCCTTTTCAAAAGATCGAATCATTTCATCAGACATAATATAAGCTAGCAATTTTAAAAATAAGGAACAAGTCTTCTATAAAACCGCTCAAAAATTACCTTCTTTATAAGAAACTCTTTTATTCAAAACTATTTGCAATTAAATTGAATTTTAAGCTAATAAAAACTCCATCAATTACAATTTGTAATTTACCTAATTATAGTCAACATGAAAGACAGAAAATCTTTATCCAATTTCATCAATTATTTTTGACAGTTGGAGCAATCCGAATTCCTAAATCAGATAACTGTACAGTAGATACATCAGAAGGAGCACTCATCAAAAGATCAAATGCTTGCTGATTCATTGGAAATAAAGAAACTTCACGCAAATTTTTTACACCTTGCAAAAGCATAACAATGCGATCAATACCAGCTGCCATACCACCATGTGGTGGAGCACCATAATGAAATGCACGATAGAGACCACCAAAGCGCTTTTCTACAACCTCTTTAGAAAGACCTGCAAGATTAAAAACCTTAAGCATCATTTCCGGTGAATGATTACGAATTCCTCCTGATGCAATTTCATAACCATTGCAAACAAGATCATACTGAAAAGCTTTAAGAGAAAGAGGATCTTGGGAATCAAGAGCATTTTTCCCACCTTGAGGCATTGAAAAAGGATTATGTGCAAAATCAAGTTTCTTTTCGTCTTCATTCCATTCAAAAAATGGGAAATCAACAATCCAAGCAAAAGAAAAACATTCTCGATCAATAAGATTTAATTCCTCTCCTATCCGCATACGTGCTGCACCAGCAAAAGATGCAAATTTCTTTGGATTCCCTGCAGCAAAAAAACAAGCATCACCATTTTCAAGTCCAAGTTGCACTCGAATAGCTTCAGTTCTTTGCTCACCAATGTTTTTAGCGATAGGACCCGCTCCTTCAAAATTTTCATCTTCCTTACGCCAAAAAATATAACCAAGACCTGGCTGCCCTTCACCCTGAGCCCATGCATTTATACGATCACAAAAAGCACGACTACCACCGGTTTTAGCAGGAATAGCCCAAACAAATGCGTCCTTATCGCTCGCTAAAATCTGAGAAAAAACCTTAAAACTAGAATCACGAAAATGTTGAGAAACATCTTCCATAATAATTGGATTACGTAAATCGGGTTTATCTGAACCATATTTTTGAATTGCTTCATCGTATGGAATACGAGGGAAATTTTGCGTCACGGATTTTCCGCCTGCAAACTCCTCAAAAATAGAACGCATAATGGGCTCCATCGTTGCAAAAATATCTTCCTGCTCAACAAAGCTCATTTCAATATCCAATTGGTAAAACTCACCTGGAAGACGATCTGCTCGTGGATCTTCATCTCTAAAACATGGAGCTATTTGAAAATAACGATCAAAACCAGACATCATTAGCAATTGTTTATATTGCTGAGGTGCCTGAGGTAATGCATAAAATTTTCCCTGATGAATGCGGCTTGGAACCAAAAAATCACGTGCTCCTTCTGGGGATGAAGCTGTCAAAATTGGTGTAGTAAATTCTGTAAAAGCGCAATCTTGCATACGCCGCCTTATAGAAGTAATAATTTCAGTACGACGCATTATATTTTTATGCATAGTTTCTCGACGTAAATCAAGAAAACGATACTTCAACCGAATATCTTCCGGATAATCAGGCTCACCAAAAACTGGTAAAGGAAGCTCATCAGATTTTGAAAGAATTTCAACCTCTTTAGCAAAAATTTCAATTTCACCGGTTGGGAGAGTTGTGTTAATAACTTCATCAGCACGGGCACGTACTTCCCCATCTACACGAATGACCCATTCAGAACGCACCTTTTCTATAATTGTAAAAGCTGGTGAATTAGGATCAACAACAATTTGTATGATCCCAAAATGATCTCGTAAATCAATAAAAAGAATTCCACCATGGTCACGAACACGATGGACCCATCCAGAAAGACGAACCTGCCTTCCCATGTCGCATTTACGAAGAGCAGCGCAATTATGACTGCGATAACGGTGCATATTTTTTCCTTTTGTTGTAATTTACCTCATATACATTACAAACGCTTTTTAGCAGTCATTTGTCAAGATATGACAACAAAGACCTCAAAAAAAAATACAATATAAAGACAAATTTAATCTACTTAGCTATAATAAAACAATGAAACTTATTACAACCACAACAGATCTTGAAATTGCTATTGCCGCTTTGCGCAATTCTAATTTTGTAACGGTAGATACTGAATTTATCCGTGAAACAACCTTCTGGCCTCAGTTGTGCTTAATCCAAGTTGCATCACCAGATATTACGACACTTATTGATCCGATGGTGCAAGATATTAATCTACAATCATTTTTTGATCTGATGATCGATAAAAAAGTTGTCAAAGTTTTTCACGCTGCGCGCCAAGATATCGAGACTATTTACCATCTTGGCGGAGTTATTCCTTCTCCTCTCTTTGACACACAAATAGCAGGATCAATCTGTGGATTCGGTGATTCTATCTCCTATGATCAAATTGTACAACGTTGCACTGGACATCATCTTGATAAATCATCTCGTTTTACAGATTGGAGCTGTCGTCCCCTTTCTGAAAAACAGCTACTCTATGCACTCGCCGATGTTACCTATCTAAGAAACGTTTATCTCACATTAAAAAAGCAGTTAGAGGAAAAAAAGCGTACCCATTGGATGAATGATGAAATGGCAATCCTCTTAGCACCAACAACCTATGATATGCCGGAAAATGAAGCATGGAAAAAGGTGAAAGGAAGAATCACAAAAAAACGTCAATTTGCTGTATTGCAAAAAATAGCAGCTTGGCGTGAACATGAAGCACGCAAATATAATACTCCTCGTCGTCACATTATGAAAGATGAGTGTCTTATTGAAATCGCAATCCAACAACCAAAAGATGAATCTGCTCTGAAACATTTAAGTAGCATTAACAAAAACTGGAATCGTCTATCAAATATACAGACATTAATTAAAGCTATACATGAAGGCTTAGAAGTTGATCTTGCTACGCTACCAGCTCTTCCTAAGTACACTCCTGTTGATGATAAAATAGCTGTTACAATTGATCTTCTTAAAATATTATTAAAGCTTGTTGCAAATGAAAATAATATCACACCTAAAATTATCGCAACATCTAATGATTTAAAAAAAATTGCTAATGGTACTATAACACAAAATATTCCTGCTATGAATGGCTGGCGTTACGAAATTTTTGGTCATAAGGCAGAACAAATGCTAAAAGGCGAGATAGCATTTTATTTCAATAATGGAGAAGTAAAAATCAAGAAACTTTAATCTTATAAATATGAAAGCATCATGATATAATAAATATTTTATGATCACTGTTGTGGTTCATATTGCAAAAGCATTTAAAAATCTCAAAAGCTAAAGGAAGTTTAGTTATTTTTGATAATTGCTGTAAGCGCCTCAAAGGTCGTTCACCTATTAAATCAGCTTAGCATACTGGAACACGCAATGCAATATTATCTTGCTTCTTTTGCCAAGATAAATTAGGCAAAATTCCTGAAGTAGAAGCACTAAAAAGATTGGCAATACGCATAATGCCACCAAGAATTCTTGCTTTTTCAATAATATCGCTAGTTGCTAATTTGAGAATCTCAGGAGCTTCTTTATCAAGGGATAAGCCTGTATTACGAAAAAAAAACAGCTAATGTAGCATAAATACGTCCCTTATGTGAAATTCCCGGATAAGATCCTAAAGCTATCTGATTGGCTGCTTCATTATCCCGATAATCTGGATGTATACACCAACCGATATCAGAAAGAAGACAAGCTGCTTTACGATAACGACATGCATTTTCAGTTTCTGAAATTCCAAAAGCCTCAAATGCATTTGTGGTAAAATCAATGAGCTCACTCGCTTGCCTTGGTGAGCGTGCCCTTAAGGTAGCCATTTCTAAGCATGCCGAAATCAACGGATCAGAAATACGATCTTCTTGTAGTAATTTTGAATAAAGAAAACCTTCACGAACTCTTGCTCCAGAAAAAATTATTTTTTAGGACCTATACACTGAATCAGCTCAATAAGAACAATGGCCCCATATGCTAAAAGCTGACGACGATTCTTTGAAAGAGCTGAAATTTCTTTTATCTTATCAATACTTTCGCTAATGACAAGAAGTAAAAATTCTTCCATCTCCTGCGCATCAACCTCATAACTATGCATAAACAGGCAATCGATAATTTTTGATCACCATATATAGTTTTGCAAGATTACGCCAAGTTCTTCCTACAGCACAAAAACAACGAACTGTATTTTTATACGTAATAATAGAAGATTTACAAAGTTGCTCATGAACAATTTTTTTTGCTAAAATAAGATCATTATCTGATATATTACAGTCGTAAACTGCCTAAAGGCAATGTTATCCCTTCACCTAAATTAGAATCATTAATACTAATAAGTTCAAGACTTCCACCACCAAGATCACCAGAAATGCCATTTGGTCGATAAAAGGTAGAAATAACCCCATAAGCTGAATAAACAGCCTCTTCATTTCCTGAAAGAACATATATTTGATTTTGTAAAATATTTTCAGCACTTTGAATAAAAGCCGACCCGTTTTTTGCTTCTCGTGCTGCCGCTGTTGCCAAAGTATAGATTTCACCTGCACCAATCTGTTGACAAATAGCACAAAATCGCTTCAGTGCTCGCAACGTCATTTCAATTGATTTTTCTTCTAAAATTCCAGTTTTTGCAACGCCTCGACCAAGACCACAAAGAACTTTTTCATTAAATAAAACTGTCGGTGAACGTACAAGGCCTTCATAAACAATAAGCCGAACAGAATTTGAACCAATATCAACAACTGCAATGGGTTTACGACCCTTCAATCGACCTTGAGCATTTATAATATGTCATTGGATATTTCAGTCTTTAAGTGTTTTCATCTGTTGCTGAAGCGATTTAATTAAATGCGAAGTAGAAGTCTAAAAAAACTTTTCATACTCAGAAAAAATCATATTGTTCATAAAATACTCCTACACATTAAATAGCTTTTCATTTTCTCGTGGTATTATACGTTTTGATGTTCCATCAACCAATATATCAAAGCTTTGTTGGTTATCAATAATATTAGCTAACATAATTTGTGAAAAAATTTGTTGATGAACCATTTTATTAAAAATTGGAATCAATACTTCAACACGATGATCAAGATTACGGGGCATCATATCAGCCGATCCTAAATAAACAATAGCATTTTCATTTGGAAGATCCTCACTATTACCAAAACAGAAAATACGGCTATGCTCAAGAAATCTTCCTACAATTGATTTTGCACGAATATTATCTGAAATTCCTCGAATACCAGGACGTAAACAACATATACCATGCACAACCAAATCAATCTGCACTCCCATTTGACTAGCACAGTATAAATCATCAATAATTTCAGGATCAACCAATGAGTTTACTTTCATCCAAATAACGGCCACCCGACCTTTTTGTGCATTGGTAATTTCTCCTTTGATATGTTCAAGAACACGATTGCGTAATGTTAATGGCGAAAAAGCTATTTTCATTGATTCATTTGGCTGTGTATATTCAGTGAGATATTTAAAAAGCAATCCTATATCATGACCGAATGTCATTATCAGTCGTAAAAAAAGAAAGATCAGTATATATTTGAGCAGTTATTGGATGATAATTCCTAGTTCCAAGATGAACATAAAAACGATAACAATTTCCTTAATGTCTTATCACTAAAGACATTTTAGCATGCGTTTTTAATTCAATAAAACCAAAAACCACTTGAACTCCAGCACGTTCGAGATTACGTGCCCAGCGAATATTAGCCTCTTCATCAAAACGCGCCTTCAATTCTACTAAAGCAGTTACTGATTTACCTCTTTCAGCAGTATCAATAAGTGCACTAACAACCGGACTATCATTTGATGTGCGATAAAGAGTTTGCTTAATTTCAATCACATCAGGATCAGCAGCAGCCTGGCGTAAAAATTGTGTAACAACATCAAATGATTCATAAGGATGATGAATAACAATCTCTCTTTCACGAATAGTTGCAAAACAATCACCATCATGCTTACCAATACATTGAGGAACACGAGAACTATAAGGAATAAATTTTAAATCATTGCGCGGAATAGAAAAAATTTCTGAAATCATATTCAATGCTAATAAACCATCGATAACACTAACACAATTAGTAGGAACTCTAAGTACATTAGTTATAAATTGGCATAAATCTTTAGGCATTTTTGTGTTAAATTCAATTCGAATAACTTCTCCACAACGACGTTTCTTTAGCGCAGTTTCAAAAAAACGAACAAGATCTTTTTCTTCTTCTTCCACCTCAATATCGCTATCACGGATAATTCTAAATATCCCAGCACCATTGACTTCATAACCAGGGAATAAACGATCAACAAAAAAGCAAAAAAGATCTTCAAACAAAATAAAACGAAAACTATTCCCCTCTTGGGGAAGAAGAATAAAACGCTTCAAAGTATTAGGCATAAGCAATAATACCATTATAGGATGCTGATCAACGCGCCGTAATAATTGAAACAAAATAGAAAGACCTAAGTTAGGGATAAATGGAAAAGGATGCGTAGCATCAACAAAAAAAGGGGTCAAAACAGGGAAAATTTTTTTAAAAAAATATTCTTCAAGCTATAATTTTTCAGCTTCTGAGATTTTATCAGAACAAACAATTTCGATATTATTTTGTTTTAACTCATAATTTAAAATCCGTAATTCCTTTTGCTGATTAGCTTACAAATATGCAATCTCAGTTAATATAAAATCAAGTTGTTCTTGCGGTGTACGTCCATCCGCACTACGTTCTGTAATCCCAGCACGAATTTGAGCAACAAGGCCAGCAACACGAACCATAAAAATTCATCAAGATTAGTTGCTGAAATCGAAAGAAATTGCAACCTTTCTAATAAAGGATTCTTTGAATTTGCAGCTTCCATTACAGCACGATTATTGAAATGTAGCCACGAAAATTCATGATTAACAAATCGCGCTGGATTATCCATCGTTATATCCCCCATAGGAATTTGATCTATCAGCGTTTTTTTCATATATTCATAAGCCGCTTTATATTTTATAGAGACCTTTACAGAATAAAAATCTCGCTCTTATGAAGATAAAAATTTTTATTTGATCTATTTTTATGAAATCTTGTAAACTACAAAAACTTCAAAGATTTTGCTTTAATCAATAATATAATGACTAGCTCTCTTTATATTACTTATATGAATATTTTAAAACAATTGAAAACATCTTCATTTGTAAATTGTCTTAAAAAGCGTCTTGTATTATAGTGTGTTGTATTACAAAATAATAATTAAAATACATGATCTAAATCATGAATTATCAGGATAATTTATCTGGAGTTTATGCACTATGACTGATCACAATATTCCGTATTTCCAAAATGATAATGGATATAAAATAATCGAAATTGGTGTAAAAGAGTTTATGTGTATAGGTGCCACACAACCATTCGATCATCCTCATATTTTTATTGAAATAGGAGCAGCTGATGAAAAAAATTGCCCCTATTGCTCAACACTTTATCGCTATAATCATACACTATCACATGATCAAACAAATCCTACAGGCTGCACATATCATCTCCAAAATTCTTTATAAGATATTTTCTGTTTCTTTGATATGAAACAACTGAAAGATCAATCTCCAATCATCATTGGAGCAGGTATTGCAGGATTAAGCTCTGCCTTAGCACTTGCTCATAAAGGAATTGCAAGTACTATTATTGAAAAGCGTAAACAGCTTGATAGTATTGGTTCTGGTATTCAAATTACTCCAAATGCAACACGCATTCTCGCTCGTTGGGGAGTTCTTAATAATCTCATTAAATTGGGTATTAAACCGCATTTCCTTGAATTAAAAGATGGTATATCTTTGAAAACGCATCTGCATGCTGACCTTATTGATTTATCTGAAAAACGTTGGAAATCTCCTTATATTACAATTCATCGAGCTGATTTACAAAAAGTTTTATACAATGCTATTATTAAAAATCCTCTCATCAAATACAAAATGGGAGAAAAAATTGTATCATCTACTCAATCTGTAACCGACAATATTGAAATAAAAACAATCATAATAGAAGAAAAAACTAGAACCAGACGATATCAATTTTATTCAACACCACTTCTTATTGGATGTGATGGTGTGTGGTCAGCATTACGACAGTTTTCTCCTTTTCATGAAAAAGCTAGTTTTAGCAACTTTATTGCATGGCGAGCAACGAGAGCATTTGAAAGTCTTCCTCTAAATTTTCATTCTTTATTACAAAATATAAAAACAATTACTGCTTGGATAGGACCTAAAAATCATCTTGTTGCTTATCCCATTCAGTCAGAAAAAAAAATTAATTTTGTAGCCATCACTCATGGAGAAAATCCAGGAAAAGAATGGAAAAAAACAGGAAATAAAGAAACACTCAAATCTCTTTTTAATGATTGGAATCCTGAAATTCTTCAAATCTTTAATCATATTGATGAGTGGAGCTATTGGCCACTATTTCAAATGAAATATAATCGTTTTTTAGGTCTACAACAGCAAGTATTCGTGGGTGATTGTGCACATGCATTTTTGCCCTTCGCAGCACAAGGTGCCGCTATGGCAATAGAGGATGCTGCTACATTAGCAGAAATCCTCTCTCTGAATAATCTCTCACTTACTGAAGCTACTACACTTTATGAAAAAATACGCAGACCGCGGGTTACAGCTGTAAAAAAACGTGGAGATTTTAATAGATTTGTCTATCATGCAACTGGGCCTATAGCAATTGCTCGTAATTTATTTATGAAAACCCATACAGCAGAAAATATTATGTCTCGTCTTGATTGGCTATATACTTATGATGCCATGAACCTGAAAAAAATGATAATATAAAGTATGTAATAGAAAGTCTACACAAGTTATAGTGAGATCGCTTTGAGTAACCAAAATTACTAACCTCTTTTCATTTTTAACTCAACTCGACATCTACAATACCCGGAAGAGCTTTCATAGCATTGACTACGCGTGAATCGACTTTATACTTTTTGGGAAGGGCTATCTCAACTTCTCGAACTCCATTCTCTTGTATCAGTATAATTGCTACCTCTCCATTGCCTTTAGAATCTAAATTTTGCTCAATTTGTGGAAGCATATCTGTTGTTTTTATGAAAAGACGCATCATTTTATGATGTTGCAGTGACTGTTCTTCTAAGGATTGAATTGTTTCAATACGTAAACTAATTCCCTCAGAACGATCCTCTGCAATAACTGTAATGATAAAAGACTTTCCAGGCTCCAGCATATCTCCATATACAGAAAGTCCTTCAGAAAATATAACTGCTTCATACTGCCCACTTATATCAGAAAACTGAATAACTCCCATTTTTTTACCAGATCTTGTTTTGCGAATTTTTTTTGCTACAATAGTTCCAGCAAGACGGGCAACGGTTGCTCCTCCTTTAACTGAAGCAGAAAAATTGTTCCAAGTCTGAACACGTTTTTTAATAAGAACATCTTGATACTCAATCAAAGGATGAGCAGAAAAATAAAAGCCTATTGCCTGAAATTCATAATGGAGTTTCTCAGCTGGAGACCAAGGAGAAGCTTTAGATAAAATCAAAGGCTCTTTTAATCCACCTATCATGCCAAATATATCAATTTGGCCGCTGGAATTATTATCAAGAATACGAAGAGCACGTGCATTAAGAGTTAAAAGGCTTGCCAATAGAACTTCACGTGCAACATTAAAACAATCAAAAGCACCAGCATAAATCAAACTTTCCATAGCACGCTTGTTCACAATACGAGGATCAACACGTTCACAGAAATCTTCCAAATCCCTAAAAGGCTTGTCTCCACGACAAGCCACAATATGATCAACAACTACATCTCCTACTCCTTTAACGGCAGAAAGGGAATAATAAATACAATTCTCACCAACTTCAAAAATGCGGTGTGATGTTTGCACACAAGGCGCAATAACCTCAATTCCTAATCTTAATGCCTCACGTCGAAAATCATTTAGCTTATCCGTATTTGTCATATCATATGTCATAGATGCTGCCAAAAACTCTACAGGATGGTGTGCTTTCATATAAGCTGTATGATAAGAAACAATTGCGTAAGCAGTAGCATGCGACTTATTAAAACCGTAATCTGCAAATTTCGCTAAAAGATCAAAGATAACATTAGCTTGATCCTTATCAATACCACCATCAACAGCCCCACTTACAAAACGTGTACGTTGTTCTTGCATTTCCTTATGGATTTTTTTACCCATAGCCCTACGCAATAAATCTGCTTCTCCAAGTGAATAACCAGCAAGCACTTGAGCAATCTGCATCACTTGTTCTTGATAAACAATAACACCTTGCGTTTCCTTAACCAAATGGTCTATTTTAGGATGAATAGAGGCAATTTCTTCTTCTTTATGCTTACGTGTATTATATATCGGAATATTTTCCATCGGACCAGGACGATAAAGTGCTAAAAGCGCAATAATATCTTCAATGCAATCTGGTCTCATTCCGATAAGTGCTTTACGCATACCGGTACTTTCAACTTGAAACACGCCAACAGTCTCACCACGTGACATCATAGCGTAGGTCACTTCATCATTAAGGGGAATATGCGATAAATCTACTTTTGTACCTTTTCGTCTAACAAAATCCACAGCCATTTTTAAAACAGTAAGCGTTTTTAAACCTAGAAAATCAAATTTTACCAACCCAGACTGTTCAACATATTTCATGTTAAATTGAGTTACAGGCATATCAGAGCGTGGATCACGATACATCGGCACAAGCTCTGATAATGAACGATCACCGATAACAATTCCTGCAGCGTGAGTGGAGGCATGACGATAGAGTCCTTCTAGTTGAAGCGCTATATCCAACATACGCCCAATAACAGGATCCTTTTTCTTTTCTTCTTCAAATTTTGGTTCATCGATAATAGCTTGTGCTAACTCAACATTACTACCAGGAGTAGCTGGAACTAATTTTGTAAGATAGTCTACCTGACGATAAGGTACTTCTAAAACACGACCAACATCACGCAATACTGCACGTGCTTGCAATTTACCAAATGTAATGATCTGTGCTACTTGATCAAAGCCATATTTTTTCTGAACATAACGAATAACCTCTTCGCGTCGTTCTTGACAAAAATCAATATCAAAATCTGGCATAGAAACACGATCTGGATTAAGAAAACGTTCAAATAAAAGAGAAAAGCGCAAAGGATCAACATCGGTAATAGTCAACGCATAAGCAACGAGCGAGCCAGCACCAGAACCACGCCCTGGACCGACGGGAATATCTTGAGCTTTTGCCCATTTGATAAAATCCGAAACAATGAGAAAATAACCAGAAAATTGCATCCGTGTAATAATTGAAATTTCATAATTAAGCCGCTGCTCATAATCTGCGATTGTATAACCTTCTGCCAAACCAATTGTCTCAAGACGCATTTTTAAACCTGCTGCAGCCTGATTTAATAACTCTTTAGCTTCTGCTTCTAAAATACAAGATATATCTGCAGATTTCTCTATAAAGCGGGGCAAAATTGGTTTTCTAATTGGTGCATAAGCATGACAACGTAAAGCAATTTCAACGCTATTTTCCAAAGCTTCTGGAAGATCAGAAAACAATGAAATCATTTCATCTTGCGACTTTAAATAATGATCTGGTGTCACACGTTTACGATCTGGGTTAGAGACAACTTGTCCTTCCGCAACTGCCATAAGTGCATCATGAGCAGCATATCCTTCTTTATTGAGAAAAAACGCTTCATTAGTAGCAACAAGAGGAATCTCATAGTTATAAGCTAATTCAACGAGAGCTGCTTCTACCTTCTTATCATAAGAACCATGTCTTTGTAATTCAACATAAAGACGATCACCAAAGATTTTCTTCAAATAAGTTAAACGCTCAACAGCTCGTTCTTTTCTATCTTCAGCCAAAGCCGAATTAATCGGACCACTTCGGCCACCAGTTAAAGCTATAATTCCTTCATGATGAGTCAAGAGCAAATTAGCTTTAATGTGAGGAAGATCAGTATCATTCTTATCAAGATACGCGCGACTAACAAGTCGAACCAAATGTGCATAACCTGTTTCACTAGCAGCAAATAATACGATGGAAGAATAATCAGAAGGATGGCGCAATTTAGCTAAAGACGAGTTACAATTTTCATCACCAAAATCAATAGCAAGCTGACAACCAATAATAGGTTGAATACCATCAGCAAAACAGTATTGTGAAAATTCTAAAGCACCAAATAAATTATTTGTATCCGTAATAGCTATAGCAGGCATATGATCAGAAATTGCGTGCTGAATGATTTGCTTGATCTTTAAAGCACCCTCAAGAAGTGAGTAAGCCGAATGTACCCTCAAATGAATAAAACGAGGGAGAGAATCTTTATTATTTAGTGTTTTTCTTTTTTTTCCTGACACTTGCACTATTTCCCTAAAAATAGATGCCAAATTGCAATTTTTATTCTTTTAAAGAACTACTTTTGATTCATACCAAAGCTACAATTCTAGCATTCTAGAATGTCTAGAAGACGTATTAATTTCATTGATATCCATAAATCACTATAGCTATAATAAAAAACTCATATAAACATAAAGTAGAGTATCATATAAAATGACTAATGTTCATTATCTTTTTATCATGTTCTTATTTTCTTCATTATCAGACTATTTAATTTTATGATCGAAGTCGAAAACAATAATACAACTAACTTCTCATACATTGCGTAATTTATATTAAAAAAATTTTTTCTAAATACTAGAAAATAAACAAAGAGAGCTAAATTTTCGTATGCGTCCAAGCCTTCTGAATCCACTCTTTACCTCTATTAACACCCTTGCAGGAATTAATATAAAAATATGTTCTTTAATTGCCAAAGTTTTAAATATCAATCTTATTCAACGTGAACCCACTCTTATTGATATTCTCCGATTGATGCCTCATTCTGTTATAGACCGTAGAAAACAACCCGGCATTGCTTTCGCACAAGAAGGAGATATTGTTACTCTTGATATTACTATCGATCAACATATACCACCAACGAATCATACCCGATCGCCTTACCATGTCATCGGTCATGATCAAACAGGTACAATAAATTTAATATTTTTTCATGCTCAACGCTCTTGGCTAGAAAAGCAATTGCCAGAAGGAAAAAAAGTAATCGTATCAGGTAAAGTAGAGCGGTTTAAAGGACAGCTCTCAATGATTCATCCTGATCATATAGTTTTTCATGAACAATTAAATCAAATTCCATTCATTGAACCAGTCTATCCCTCTACTGCCGGGCTCTCTACAAAAACATTAAGACGCGTAATGCAAAAAGCTCTCGAACATATTCCTCCCTTACCAGAATGGATAGAGGAAAGTGTAAAAAAGGAGCACAATTTTTCTTCTTTTTCTGTTGCTTTACGACGTATTCATGCCCCTATTAATCCTGATGATCTCAGTTTAGAAAGTGCAGCGCGTAAGCGCCTTGCCTATGATGAATTTTTTGCGAGTCAAATAGCTCTTGGTCTTGTGCGCTTAGAAACTAAATCACTTTCAGGGACTTCCCGTCCACCAACAGGTGCTTATACTAAAAAACTACTTGAAATCCTGCCTTTCCAGCTTACAAATGGACAAATAAAAGCAATAAAAGATATTGAAAGTGACTTAGCCTCACCTGAACCCATGTTAAGGCTTCTTCAAGGCGATGTAGGAACAGGAAAAACTATAGTTGCACTGATGGCAATAGCTCAAATTGCCGAAAATGGAGGGCAATCAGCCTTAATGGTTCCAACAGAAGTCCTTGCTCGACAACACTTTGCTACAATCACTCCTTTTGCTGAAAAAATCGGTTTACAAACAACTCTATTAACCGGACGAGAAAAAGGGAAAGTGCGCGCAAATATCCTTGATGCTATTTTATCAGGAGAAACTTCTATCATTATTGGTACCCACGCTCTGATACAGGAAAATGTTACCTATAATAATCTTGCCTTAACTATTATTGATGAGCAGCATCGTTTTGGTGTACATCAACGTCTTACCCTTACAGTAAAAGGCAATAAACCTGACATGCTTGTTATGACAGCGACCCCTATTCCACGTACGTTGGTACTAACATCTTATGGTGATATGGACGTATCAAAAATTACAGACAAACCAATTGGACGGCAACCCATTACAACCGCCACAATTCCTTCAGAACGGATCAATGAACTTATAGAACGAATTGCTACTGCGTTACAAAAAAAAGAAAAAATTTATTGGATCTGTCCTATTGTAGAAGAATCTATAGCTCTCGAGCTTACTTCCATTGAAAGTCGTTTTGCGAGCTTACAAAAACAGTTTGGTGCTCGCGTCGGTATGATACATGGAAAGATGTCTACTAATGAAAAAGAAGCAGTAATGACATCTTTTAAAAATGCAAATATATGTATTTTGGTTGCAACTACAGTCATTGAAGTGGGAGTGGATATTCCTGATGCTTCAATCATTATTATAGAACATGCAGAACATTTCGGCCTTGCACAACTGCACCAATTACGTGGACGTGTTGGACGAGGAGATAAAAAATCCTCCTGTATTCTAATATACAAAGGCCCTCTCACCAAAACAGCTGAAGCACGTCTTAATATCATGCGAAATACAGAAGATGGTTTTAAAATTGCTGAAGAGGATTTGCGTTTACGGGGTGAAGGCGAACTTTTAGGAACACGACAATCCGGTATGCCTGAATTCTATATAGCAAACCTTGCAGTACATAGTGATCTTCTACTTATAGCAAAGAAGAATGCGCATTTATTTTTAAAACGCGATCCTAATCTTTCTTCAGAACAAGGACAAGCTGTACGATTGCTTCTGTATCTTTTTGGACGTGATGATGCGGTTCAGCTATTATGTGCAGGTTAATTTTTTAAAATAATTTTTTCAATAAAATCACCAAAAATCAGTTCTTAAAAAAGATTCTAATATACCCAATAAGCAAAAATATTCTGTGATGATATATCTAAAAGTAGTTTCAATAAAATAAAACGTTTTTTATATCTATTGTAGATGCTCTTTTATAATTTTTATAGTTCTTTAAAATTAAGTCATTTTTTACTCGACAGTCACTGATTTTGCCAAATTACGTGGTTGATCAACATCTGTTCCCAATAAAACAGCTGTATGATAAGCAATTAACTGAATAGGCAAAGCATAAATAATAGGAGCAATAAATTCTGGAACATCTGGTAAAATAATAGTTGATGAAGAATTAAAATGAGTTGCAGCTTCTCCCTTTTTATCCGTTATCAAAATAATACGTCCATTGCGTGCAGCCACTTCTTGCATATTAGAAAATGTTTTTTCAAACCATCTATCATAAGGTGCAACAATAATAACTGGTATTTTTTCATCAATTAGTGCAATCGGCCCATGTTTTAATTCACCAGCAGCATAACCTTCAGCATGAATATAAGAAAGCTCTTTCAGTTTGAGTGCTCCCTCTAAAGCAATTGGATAAGAAACGCCTCGCCCAAGATAAAGTACACTTTTTGCATTTACTAAACTACGACATAATTGTTCAATTTTTTCATCCAGCTTTAAAACCTCATTGAAAATCCGAGGTACTTCTGCTAATTGCTGAACTAATTGTTGTTCCGTTTTTTTTGAAAGATATCCACGCTGCTTAGCTGCACTAAGCGCCATCGCAGCAAGGGTGGATAATTGACAAGTAAAAGCTTTTGTTGAAGCAACACCAATTTCTGGACCTGCGAATGTCGGTAAAACAAAATCAGCTTCTCTTGCCATCGTTGACTGCATAACATTCACAACTGTTGCTGTTTTTACACCAATATTTCGGCAGTAGCGTAAAGATGCCAACGTATCAGCTGTTTCACCAGACTGAGAAACAAACACCGATAACACATCAGGTGTTATCGGTGGTTCACGATAACGGAATTCAGAGGCTACATCATTATCAATACTTAAAGCAGAAAAATTCTCAAACCAATAACGCGCAACTAAAGTTGAATAATAAGCTGTTCCACAACTAGCGAATAATATTCTATTAATATTCCTCCAATCAATCAAATTTTCAAACACAGTGTATTTTCTCAAATCAAAATAATGCGCCAAATTATGTGAGACAACTTCAGGCTGCTCAAACATTTCTTTACGCATAAAATGACGATGATGACCTTTGGAAACAAGCAAAGATCCTTCAAATAATTTTGTAATAGGACGTTTTATCAGCTGATTATCCGTATCATAAATTTTTATTCCTTCACGCCTGATAATTGCACAATCTCCATCTTCCATATAGCTTATACGATTTGTAAATGGAGCTAAAGCAATTGCATCTGATCCTACAAAAAACTCATCTCTACCATAACCAATCACTAAAGGTGGACCGGACCGAACAGCAATCATAAGATTGTTTTCACCTTCAAAAATAAGAGCAAGAGCAAAAGCACCCTGCAATTTTTTCCAACTTGTTTGCGTTGCTTCCTGTGGAGAAAGACCGTTTTTTAATTCACGCGTAATCAAATGAGCAATAACTTCCGTATCAGTCTCTGTTTCGAAGGTATAACCATCCTCAACGAGTTCCTTTTGTAGTTCTACAAAATTTTCAATAATACCATTATGAACAACCGCAAGTCGCTCAGTCATATGAGGATGAGCATTTCTTTCCACTGCAATTCCATGTGTAGCCCAGCGGGTATGACCAATCCCTAAATTGCCTCCTAAAGGTGTTTTTCTTAACCTTTCTTCTAAATGAACTAATTTACCTTCAGCGCGAACACGATGAAGACGCCCATTATGCACTGTTGCTAAACCAGACGAATCATATCCTCTATATTCAAGACGCTTCAAACCATCAATCAAATGGGATGCAACAGATTTATTTCCAAGAATTCCAATAATTCCACACATTAAAAAGCTCCAATTTACACCCCAAATTTATAATAAACACTATAAAATAATTAAATGATCTTCATTTTAGATTTTAAGCGGCGATATAAATTGATATGGCATGATCATAACTAAGAACAAGCCTCTACACAATTATTAAACCACTATTAAAACTAAGAGATAAATAAAATAATTAATTTTTTTGTTTATTTGCTGATAAACGCTCACGTAATTTTTCTGCACGATCTTTTTTTATCACTTGCCGCGCACGTCCCAAAGCCATACTATCGGCAGGAACATTTTCAGTGATAACACTCCCTGAAGCGATATAAGCTCTTTCCCCTATGATCAAAGGAGAGACAAGTGCTGAATTAGAACCAATAAAAGTATTATCGCCAATCACAATTTTATGTTTGTTAAAACCATCATAATTGCAAGTAATTGTACCAGCTCCAATATTAGTATGCATCCCAATCTCCGCATCACCAATATAACTCAAATGATTAATCTTAGAAAATTCTCCTATTTTTGCTTGCTTAATTTCACAAAAATTTCCAATCTTAACTGATCGTTCTAATTCTGTTCCAGGTCGTAAACGTGTATAAGGCCCAATCTGTGCATCGATACCAATCACAACACCTTCTAAATAACTAAATGAATGAATAACTGCACCAGATCGCACCTTTACTCCTGGTCCAAAATAAACATTTGGCTCAATTACAACGTCTGATTCAACTTCTGTGTCATAAGAGAAATAAACACTTTCTGGTTTTAGTATTCTAACACCAGATAACATAAGATCGCGTGCTTTACGTTTTTGCCATAAAACATCAACCTCAAAAAGCTCAAAACAATTATTAATTCCTACCACATTATCAAAAGGCACTTCAACAACCTGAATATTTAAACCCTCACAAGCCGCAATAGAAACAATATCCGTCAGATAATATTCTTTTTTCAAATTATCATTATCAATTTTATCTAAAAGAAAAAGAGCATACTTGCCATTAATGGCCATTATTCCACCATTACAAAAAGAAATTTTTTTCTCTTCATCACTCGCATCTTTTTCTTCTACAATCGCAATAATATTACCATCTTTATTGAGAAGACGACCATAACCAGTTGGATTAGAGGTATAAAAACCAGTGATAACAACATCTGCTCCCTTAGCAAGTTTTTCACGAATTTTAACCAATGTATCTTGCTCAATTAAAGGAGTATCTCCAAAAACAATGAGAATATCATCGGCTCCTTGTTGCAAAGCAAATCGAGCAGCTAACACAGCATGAGCAGTACCTAAACGCTCTTTTTGTTCAAAAATCATTGCATTTCTTACAAATGATTTTACAACCTTAGTAACAGCTTCTGCACCAAATCCTACAACCACCGCTAATTGTGTAAAATTTAATAGTTCTATTTGTTTTATCACGTGACACACAAGTGGCAATCCAGCTACTTTATGAAGCACCTTAGGAAGAGACGATTTCATACGCGTCCCCTCACCTGCTGCAAGAACAATAGAAAGACAACTTCTAACCATAAAAGCACATAAAATTAATGAAAAAATCTAAATAAAATTACAATATCATGCCAAATCATGCCAACTAATAGTTTCAATATTACTCAATAAAGGATAATTTTCTAAAAGCCAAAATGACAAGTTTTGCATAGAACCTGTCAAAAATAAAATACCTGTAATAATTAGAAAAATACCTATAATTTTTTCAACTTTTCCTAAATGAATACGAAAAAACCCTAAAAAACCCATGAAACTACTTGAAAATAATGCAGCTAACAGAAAAGGCACTCCAAGACCTAATGCATAAACCCCCAAAAGCATAGCTCCCTCCCTTACAGTTTCTTTCGTTCCTGCAAGCGTTATAATAGGGCCCAAAATTGGACCAATACATGGTGTCCAACCAAACGCAAAAGCTAAACCAATAATATAAGCTCCTAAAGGTCCAGCAGGTGTTTTTCTTGTTTGAAAACGTACCTCACGCATTAATAAAGCAATCTTAACAACACCTAAAAAATTTAAACCAAAAATAATAATGATAATTCCAGAAATAATAGCGAACCAATCGCGATAATAACCGATGAATTTTCCAAGCGCACTTGCACTTGCACCCAATATAACAAAAACAGTTGTAAATCCAAGTACGAAAGCAATAACAGAAGACAAAAGTACTAAACGTATCGATGTTCTTCTATCTCGTTTTTCTGACTGAAAATCGTCAATGCTAACACCTGCCATATAGCACAAATAAGGAGGAACTAATGGCAAAACACATGGTGATAAAAAAGACAATGCACCAGCAAAAAATACATTAAATATTGAAAATTCTACACCCAAAACTTTAAATATCCCTTTAATAATTACAGTTTACATTCAAAATAATAAATCAATTCATTAAATCATCAAATTGCTGTATATTTTGTGAATTTGCTATAACATTCACATCTTTATCATGGCCAGAAACTACCGAAAAAACCTTTTGATAAATTTTGTCTTTATTTTTAGCGATAGCAATATAATCACCCTCCACTAACACAAGCAAAACATAAGCACCAACTGTTTCATAAATGATATCACCAGAATCATTTGTGATAGACCAACTTGTATCTGCTAACGCTTCTCCTCCCTCTTGACGTACCAACTTTAAGATGATTTGAGCAGCTTGATGCTCAAGAGTCACTTCAGTAATTTTACCAGCCTCTACTTGAATATCTGAGCGTATAATGGCATTAACTGAACCATACTGAGAAACAACGTGATAATGACCAGCTTTTAAGCGTACAACTGATTGTGGTTTAATATTTGCTAGAATTACACCCGTATCATCATTTTCTTTTTCATCTTCATATATAGTAAAACGCAATTCTTTTTCATTAATTATACCATTAAATAATGTACTATTGAAAACAACACCGCCAGCATCAAGATTAAAGTTTTTAACAAGATGTTGCCCATTTTCTAAGCTGACATGTTGCACAGTACTTGCATGACCAAATGAAACATGGACAATATAGCTCCCTGGTTTTAAATCAAAACGCGCAGTACCACCTTTATAAATTGCAATCAATAGCAACTTATTGTCATCACCTAAAATAGGTGCATAAACACGCCACACTAACCCACTCATAATATTTTCACTATTATTTGTTAGTTGAGCATTTAATATAAGCTGCGAAAAATATGAAATTTCCTTTTTACGATCGTGAGAATCTATAATGGAAGTAGTTAATTGTTCTCGTTGATTCCTTTGAAATTTTCCTTCTTCAGAAAATGTAAAACTACTCCAAATCGATAAGATACATGTTATTATCAGCCACAAAATCTGATATGATTTTTTTATAAAAATTCTCATTTCTATATTGTTGATCAAATCAATAATCTTTTCAAGGAGTAATATAGAAAAGTAATTATTCTAAATTGAAAAGCTAACGCCACAACCACATGATGACGTAGCATTAGGATTATGAATTTGAAAAGATTGCCCCATAAGATCATCGACAAAATCAATTTCAGCCCCTTTTATGAAAGGAAGAGATATTGAATCAATAAATACCACCGCTCCATCTTTTTCAATAATAAAATCATCTTCTTTACTTTCAGAGACCAAATCATATTTATAAGAAAACCCCGAACATCCACCCCCCTCAACAGAAATACGTAAAGCTATTTTTCCAGGTTGTCCTGCAAGTATCTGAGCAATTTGTTTGGCAGCAAAATCTGAAATACTCACACTCATGTGTTACTAGATCCTTGAATTAATGAACTAAATTTTAAAGAAACAGTATTCAAAATACATAGAATTTTGTTAATAATGACTGATTCTAAATTTAAGGTGAGAATGGATAACTTGCAATGGATATAAATAATATCAATTACAATTATCAATCTCGAGCTTTATATAGCACAAACCCACAAAAAAGTCGTGGTAGATTATTTTATGAGGTAGAAAACACCATACGTACACCCTTTCAACGAGATCGTGATCGTATTATTCATTCTAATGCATTTCGACGTCTTAAACATAAAACCCAGGTTTTTATTGCAAATGAAAGTGATCATTATCGAACACGACTTACTCATTCAATCGAAGTTTCTCAAATTGCACGAACATTAGCTCGTGCATTAAGTCTTGATGAAGATCTTGCAGAAGCTATTGCTCTTGCTCATGATTTTGGGCATACACCTTTTGGCCATGCAGGAGAAGATGCTCTGAATGAAGCAATGGCATCTTATGGTGGTTTTGATCATAACGCACAAGCGTTACGGATTGTTACAAAACTAGAACAACGCTACGCAGATTTTGATGGATTAAATCTTACCTGGGAAACACTTGAAGGACTTGTAAAGCATAATGGTCCTCTTTTAGGTCTTCATTCTAACAATAAAAATATTTCTATTGATATTTTGCAATATAATGCAAAACAGAATCTTGAGCTTAATTGCTTTGCTGGATTAGAAGCGCAATGTGCAGCTATTGCTGATGATATTGCTTACAACGCTCATGATATTGATGATGGTTTACGTTCGCGCTTTTTAAAAATTAATCAGTTCGAGCAAATTTCTTTAACCGCTTCATTATTAAAAGATATCAAAAAAAAATATCCAAAACTTGACGAAACTAGACGCGGATATGAATTGGTACGTAGACAAATAACAGTCATGGTTGAAGATGTTATTGAACAATCACAAAAAAATTTAGCACTCATCAAACCAAAGAGTGTAAATGATATTTATCAAGCGAAGCAAACCATTGTTACTTTTTCCCCAATAATGATTATTCAAGAAAAACAGTTAAAGGACTTTCTCTTTCAAAATCTTTATTATCACGATAAAGTCCTTGCACGTCGTAATACAGCAAAATGCATTGTACAAAAATTATTCAAATGTTATTATGAAAATCCAAACTTATTACCCGAAAATTGGTATATTAAAATAACTGATTTAACTAATCAAGAATTAGCGCGGCTTATTGCTGATTTTTTATCAGGTATGACCGATCATTATGCCTTGCGTGAATATCATCGATTATTTAACCATACTGATGATGTCGATCGACAACTTCGAATACACCATGGAATTTGAACATGAATGTTTTTAAGAATTTCGAAAATAAAATTAAAAAATTAATCGAATTATCTGATATAAAAGAAAAAAATGGAAAAATTTTAGATTTATCAAAAATCGTTGTTGATCCCTCGCGTGATTCTTTGCATGGTGATTTATCAACAAATGCTGCTATGGTACTTGCTAAGCCTGTTGGATTAAATCCACGTGCTCTTGCAGAAAAAATTATAGAGCTTCTCAATAATGATCAATTTGTTGATCACATTGATCATATTGATGTAGCTGGCCCTGGGTTTATTAATATTAAATTCACACAATCATTCTGGCAAGAAGCCTTAAAGACAATGATTGAAAAAGGGGTATCCTATGGCCGCATAGAAATAGGACAAGGGAGAAAAGTCAATATCGAATATGTATCTGCAAATCCAACCGGCCCCATGCACGTTGGTCATTGCCGGGGTGCTGTTATTGGTGATGTTCTTGCTAACTTGCTTCAGTTTACTGGTCATGAAGTTACTAAAGAATATTACATCAATGATGCTGGTGAACAAATAAAAGTACTCGCTCATTCTGTAATGTTGCGTTATCGTGAGGCACTAGGGCAAATAATCAGTGAAATTCCGGAAGGTCTTTATCCAGGTGAATACCTAATACCCTTGGGGCAATCACTTGCCCAAAAATTTGGTGACAAGTTATTAATTATAGATCAAGAAGAGGCTTTATCTATAGTAAAAGAATATTCAATCAATGCTATGATGTCAATGATTCGGAAAGATTTAGCTGCTCTTAATATTTATCATGATGTCTTTTTCTCGGAACGCACGCTTTATGAAAATAATGCGCAAGCCATTCGTAGTACGATTAATGATCTTACTTTAAGTGGTTATATCTATAAAGGCACATTACCACCACCAAAAGGGCAAAATATAGAAGATTGGGAACCGCGCGAGCAGACCTTATTCCGTTCAACCGATATTGGTGACGATCAAGATCGTGTCTTAATTAAATCAGATGGTTCTTATACTTATTTTGCAGCTGATGTTGCTTATTTTCGTGATAAATTTAATCGTTGCTTCGATGAAATGATTTATATTCTAGGCGCAGATCACACTGGTTATGTAAAGCGATTGGAAGCTATAGCAAAGGCAATTTCTGGCAATAAAGCTAAACTAACAGTTTTCTTATGCCAGTTAGTAAAGCTTTTTCGCCGCGGTCAACCAGTACGCATGTCCAAAAGAGCCGGATCATTTGTTACTCTTCGTGATGTTGTAGAAGAAGTCGGTCATGACCCAGTTCGTTTTATGATGCTTTATCGTAAATGTGAAGCACCTATTGATTTTGATTTTACAAAAGTAACAGAACAATCAAAAGATAACCCGATTTTTTATGTACAATATGCAAATGCACGCTGTCACTCAATCTTTCGTCAAGCTCAAGAAAGCTTTCTTACTGAAAATCCTTCAAACGATACAATGATTGCACATCTTGACCAATTAGCAAATGAAAGTGAAATATTATTAATACGCAAACTTGCCGAATATCCGCGTATCATTGAACAAGCCGTCATTCATAAAGAACCGCATCGATTAGCATTTTACCTTCATGATCTTGCGTCACACTTTCATGGGCATTGGAATAAAGGCAATGATAATACTAACTTACGTTTTATTAGACCTGATAATAAAGAATTATCATTAGCTAGACTTGGATTGATTCAAGCTATGATTAATATTTTATCATCGGGACTCACAATTATTGGAGTAAAAGCGCCAACAGAAATGCGTTGAAAAAGTTCTATAAATATATAAAATGAGTATTTTATTTAGAATATTTTTTGTATATTATTATAATTTATAAAGACCCATATTTAATATACAGTAAATTAATTTAGTATACAATTTAAAGTCAGAATTAATAGCTGTACATAAAAATACAAATTATCATGTGAGAAAACCTATGAGCGATAATGATCTCAAAAATCCAGAGGAAGCAAAGCGAGATCATGAGCATTATGATCCTTTGGAAAAGCTTAAGCAGATTTTCAATTCAAATCTAGAAAATGAAAAAAAGAATGCTCAACATGCCCAGTCTTTATTAAAATCAGAACATTCGGTGCCTCAAGTTTCTGAGGATTCCTCTTCATTTAATTTACCTTTTCTAGAAGACATCAATGAAAATAATTTAGGTGGTGAATTACCATTTGATGATAATGAACAATGGAACGCACAATTAAATACTAATAACCAAAATCATATGGATATGGTAAAAAATTTTGCTGTAAATCGTTCAAATCAAAATATTTTTTTTTCTAAAGCAGAATATTCTCCTCATATCAATAGTAATGAAGAAAAATTTTTAAATACACTTTCTCCATTACCTATTCCAAATGCTCAAGCAATAGGAAATAGATCAGATCCTGTTAATATTAGTTCCTCCTCCGAAGAAGGTAATTTTAATCCAAAAATAAGAAATTCTTTTCCTGATGGTTTAGATCCACGAAGCAGTGATATATTTACCGCAGCTCTCCATAAAGAGACCGATCCTCCTTCTCCAGTGAATGTCCAACAAACAGAAGTTTATAGCACGCAGCCAGAGTATAATTATCAGAAAAATACTTATAAGACATCTGTAAACTACTCATATGAAATACCAACTTCTCAACAAAATATTGCCCCTACAAATGAGCATACATTGCTTTCATCTTCTAATAAAACTTCAAATATAAATAGTACTGCAATAAATGAATTAACAAATATTGCATCTACCGTGAATTCATCACAAACTGATAAATTTGTTAATTTAGAAGATTTTTCACAAGAAAAACATATTATTAATGTTCCTGAAAAACAAAATTTAAAACAAGAAAGTAATATTGCAAAAACTTCAGTATATAATAATGCTCAAATTCAATATACTAGAAATGATATCCATAATACTCAAGATATCTCCAAAAATAATGAACAAAAGAAACAATATAACCAAAATGATTTCAATTATACATCCCCTCCACTAGGAACCTTTGATAACGGACAAATGGGTAGTTTTTCTATGGAAAATCTTACACATAGTGATAACTCCCCTCCCAATGTTGACACCTATAAATTTGCAGAGGAGATAGTAGAAAAAACTGAACCAGTTATGGTTTCAGCAGTTTCTTATGAAGAGCCTAAATATGATGTCCCTTTAGAAAAAGAATTTTCTGATGTATTTAGCATAGGTAATACTATAACGGAAAATTTTTCTCAAAAACAAAGAAGTGAAGCTTTTTATCCTGCTAAGCAAAATTTGATGACAGATTTAAACATAAATACTCAGGAAAAAAATACCAACTATTCTTCTACTGAAAATGGAAAACTTTATTCCTCTTCCTTTCCTGAGAATTCACAATATGGATATGCAAATGAAACACCCACTAGTACATTAACGGATTCTTCTCTAAAAAGCTTTACTATTGGAAGACTTCTTACTAAAAGTATTATTTTTCTTATTTTAGCAACAATTGGTCTCGTTAGCTATATTTACTTTTTTATATCATCAGATAGAAACGAAGATCTAAATATTATTCGTGCTGATAATACACCTTTTAAGGTCAAACCAGAAATAACTGAATCTGAAAATAATATTACTCATAATTTAGACATTTATAAACAGATAACTGAAAAAAATACAAAACAGGAAAATACACAGCAGTTTCTTTTTGACAATTCTGAAGCACCCGAAAATTTAACAGAACTAAACAAAAAAGTAACTGAGAGTTCTTCATCTTCTCCCCTTGATGAGGCCTATGTTGAAGATGCAATTGCTGCAGCGCTTAATCATATTATTCCGACACAAGAAGTTAATACTGTTGTTGTAAAATCAGATGGTACAATTGTAAAAACTTCGAATGATCACACAGACGAAAAAACTGTTGCTCAATATGAAATAACTAATAACGTTATACCTGAACAATCTCAAAAGCAGCTATCTGTTTCTTCACAATCATCTGCTACAAAGAAAAATGAAACAGAACAGAGCTTCACAGATCGCGAAAAAACAAAACACACTCTTATAACTGATAGTAGTTATGTCGCCACAGAAAACAATTCTGTCTCTTCTATTAAAGAAAAAATGCGAGATTCATTTATACCTGTTCCTTCACCCTCACATTTGAATTCAAAGGCTCCAATACCTAATTCCTCTAATTTAGATTCTTCAAGACAAACAACAATGCAAAATGGAGAAAGGTACTATGTACAACTTTCGTCTCAACCTACTCCTGAACTAGCACAAAATTCTTTGAGAAAAATAAAATCTAAATTTGGATCTGTTATCGGCTCCCGATCATTAAATATTCAATCTGCTCTTATATCAGGGAAAGGTACTTACTATCGTATCCGAGTTCAAACACAAAATCGTGATGAAGCTGTAAGCCTTTGTGAAGCTATCAGACAATCCGGAGGAAGCTGTTTTATCACAAATTAATAAATATAGTGATAGCCTAAACGGTTATCATTATTTTATTTTTTGTTTCCAAAATACCCCGTTCGTATCAGATTATCTTTTAAATGCCTAGTTTTCTTTACATGTGATAATTGTATCTCTTTATCTAAGATATCTCGTTCTTAAAATGATAAAAGCATATTATTTTTTAAGGTATTGTTTTAAGTATTGTTAGATTTTGTTTTGAACTTGTCGTCATCTGATTTACTCCTGTTGTATTATTGTCAGATATATGTCTTTGTGATTTACTCCAAAAAGCCCCTAAAAATACTGCAATAAGCCAAATAATGAGGAGAGCAAGGACAATAGTAAAAATACTTTTACCAATTGAATCAGACCATTTACAGTTTCTTTGTTCTGCAGCTTTTCGCTCTTCATGTATTGGATGGTTTTTTTCAATCATAGCTAGTCCCCTTTTCTTAGTTTCATTACTTGTTAACATTATTCAATGATAAAAACATTTACAGTATCTCAGAAAACGATTTTCACTTATAAAAGTTCCAAACTCCTCTAAGAATCATAATTAAAATTCTAAAAAAAGAATATCTATTAATAGTCGCTACAATCTAAATCCTGTATTCAAACATTGACACGAAGAAATTGCTAATAATATAATCGAAATATTTTATTATCTTACCAAAATATACAGAAGTAAAACATTGTTTCAGAAGGTTTAATTATGGATTCTCTTAACTTATCGCTTCTGTTTAAAATAGAAAAGCATCCCTTTCCTTTGTCAGATGAAAAGCGTGAAGAAATTTTACAAAACCCTGGTTTTGGTCAATTTTTTACAGACCATATGGTTATTATCAAATGGAATGAAGATAAAAATTGGCATGATGCGGCTATTTCTCAATATAAATCTTTAGAAATTAGTCCAGCAAGTGTTATTTTGCATTATGCGCAGGGAATCTTTGAAGGTTTAAAAGCATATCGTGCAAAAGATGGACGTATTTTATTATTTCGCCCTGATGCCAATGCACAACGTTTTGTGGAATCAGCGAAACGGTTAGCTATGCCTGAATTACCAAAAGATATCTTTTTGGACGCAGTGAAGCAATTAGTAAAAATTGACCAAAAATGGATTTCTGATCACCCGAATGCTAGCCTCTATTTACGCCCTTTTATGTTTGGCAATGACAGTATATTGAAAGTTCATCCTTCTCGAGAGTATATTTTTGTATCATAGCATCTCCAGTTGAATCATATTTTACAGAGCAAGAAAAAACTGTTAGCGTATGGATTGAAACAGACTACAGTCGTGCTGGTCCTGGCGGAACAGGAACTGCGAAATGTGGTGGGAACTACGCAGCAAGCCTAATTGCGCAAAAAAATGCAATTCAAAATGATTGTAGTCAAGTGCTCTTTCTTGATATGGTAGAGCATAAGTGGATTGAAGAGCTTGGTGGAATGAATATTTGCTTTATTATGGCTAATAATACACTTGTAACACCTGAACTTAACAACACTATTCTTGCAGGAATAACTCGTCATTCTGTTTTAAAGTTAGCAAAACAGATGGGTTTAACAATAGAAGAGCGCCCTTATTCTTTTGAAGAACTTAAAGAAGATGTGAAAAATGGTCACCTTAAAGAAGCTTTTGCATGTGGTACTGCTGCTGTTATAACAGCAATCGGTCGTATTAAATATAAAGATGAAGAATATATCATCGGGAATGAAAAATGTGGTGATATTACAGAAAAACTTCGCACACAACTTGTCGATATACAAAAAGGAAATATAGAAGATAAAAACGGGTGGGTACATTGTGTTTATATATCATAATGTGTATATGAAAATAAAACTATCTTTAAATCTATATTTAAGAATTCATAAAAGTTTATTCTCTGAGCAATGTATATTACTCCTAAAAAAGAAATCAGCTAAATTTTGACTGCTTCCTGTGTTGTGTTTTAATATTCCGAATTGTGCCAGTATATGAACGCATCACAAGGCTATTTGTTTGAATATAATCACGAGTAAATTTAACACCAAACAGTATATTGCCATCAGTTACACCCGTTGCAGCAAACAAAACATCGCCCTTGGCCATTTCTTCCATTGTGTAAACCTTATTAGGATTATCAATACCCATCTTAGCAGCACGAGCAATTTGCTCTTCTGTATTAAGTTGTAAGCGTCCTTGCATTTGTCCACCAGTACAACGTAAAGCTGCCGCAGCTAATACACCTTCTGGTGCACCACCAATACCCATATAAATATCAATACCTGTTGTATCTGAATCGGTTGTATGAATAACAGCAGCAACATCTCCATCACCAATTAAACGAATTGATGCACCTGTTTTGCGCACTTCATTAATCAATTCTGTATGACGAGGCCGCTCCATAATACAAACAGTAATTTTATTAGCATCGACTCCTTTAGCCTTTGCAAGAGCATAAATATTATCAGCAGGCTTAGCATCTATATCAACCACCCCCCTTGGATAACCAGGGCCAATAGCAATTTTTTCCATATAAACGTCAGGAGCATAAAGTAAATTCCCTTTTTGGGCAATCGCAATTACGGCAAGTGAATTAGCAAGATTCTTAGCACAAATAGTCGTTCCTTCAAGTGGATCAAGTGCAATGTCAACTGCTACTCCATTTTGAAGTCCTACTTTTTCTCCAATATAAAGCATAGGAGCTTCATCGCGCTCCCCCTCACCAATTACAACTGTACCATCAATAGGTAAACAATTAAGTTCTCGACGCATCGCATCGACAGCAGCTTGATCGGCTGCTTTTTCGTCACCACGTCCTCGCCAACGTGCAGCTGCAACAGCAGCATATTCAGTCACACGTACTAATTCAAGGGTTAAAATACGATCGAGTCCATTTAAGATCTTCTGAGTTGATTGAATCATATAAAAAGTCCTATTGGCTTAGTATTAATAAAACGACGTTAGCATTTTATTCCTAAATATCAATAATACATCATACATCTTTTGCAAAGATGAAAGATCTTCACAAAGGAAAACTATAATACAATTCTCTTTAATGCTCATTAACTAAATCAGAAATCTTTATACAATGCCGCAGTTTGCAAATATTTCATCTGCTTAAATATAAAAAATAAATAAAAAATTTATTGAATTTGCTTTAAAGTAAATATTAAGGGAGATAATTAATTACCGTTTCTCATCTTTTTTCTCAACATGAGATACCGCGCTGCTTATCTTCGTCCAACTTAATTATATAAAATAAACTTATGGCCTATAATTTATTCATTTATTAATTGGCCAATAAATATATATCACCGTTCTGAGTAAATCCTTCTGTCTTTGTTAAATAACATTTTCACTATGCATAAATCCTACAATAATTATAAAACGGTGTTTAAAATTATTTTGCATATTATAAAATACTTGATTTGATCATTTTCATCTATTTTTTATCGGAAACAATACAAGCATAACTATTTTTGTGTATTAAAATTTATTATCTGTTTTTATAAGATATTTTATTATCTGAAGTTATTTTTAAATAGTCTTGGATTATATAATCCTGTGCATGTCCCCAAAAATAATTCAACAAAATGCATTTTTTTAAAAAAAATCACTTATAGGACTTGCGAAGTAAAAAGATCCTCTCTATAAGCCTCATCACTGGTTTGCGCCCATCGTCTAGCGGTTAGGACATCGCCCTTTCACGGCGGAAACAGGGGTTCGATTCCCCTTGGGCGTACCAGTTGCTTTTTCCTTTTACGTAATCTGTTGATTTTATTGATTATTTTGAATAATGAGAAACAGTATAATAAAAGTGAAGGAATATAACTTTATATTTTCTTTCGATAACACATTATAAATCGAGATAGATACAAATATTTTTAATTAATAACTTCACATAAAAAGATACAAGGCCTTACATTTTTAACAGGCTATGCTTATTATTTTCAATTCATGAGTTCTAGTTAGCTGGTATACTTCTTAAGCTTTTTTATTAATTTCTGTAACTTCGTGCACTCTAGTTGTTTATAAAGTTTCTTATTAGGTATTGGATACTCCCAGAGTGTAAGATTAGCTTTGACTTTAATTCACAAGATCTTTGATCTCTTTGTGAAGTTAAATTAGCATTTAAGGCTTTTATCCAATCTTCTTCTGACAAATTAAGAAGATCTTGCACCGCTTGACTAGGCATTTTTACTATTTATTGGTAACGTTCTTGTTTTTTTGACACCCTTGAATAATTTTTTTAGTAGAGTTTACAGTTACTTATATAATCATCGTTTACTATGAGTATAATGAAATAAAGACTATAATCTTTATAGAAGCTGGTATAAGTCTCACCTTCATTTGGTAGTACAATCTTATCTCTGATATCTTCGCCTCCGATATCATTTATATCGATATATTCATTATTGTATGAACTCCTTAAAACACTCACTTTTTCTGGATTGAAAATATCTTCAAAAAGATGGTGCATAGAAATTATATTGCTTAATTCGTTTCTACCGAGTGATAACGCAGCATAACAGGCAAATCATATATGTTTTTCTGTTAACAAATGAAAAGTCACGTCTATACCCTGTAGCTTTAGCCATTTTTTCAAAAATATTTGTTACGCGTGTTCATTTTTAACCCAGAAAGAATAAAAGCATTGATCAAGGTAAATATTGTCAACACAATTAAACATCATTACAGATTTAGAAAACAATATTTTGAACAGTTGTTAGTTCTATTCAATTACGTAAAGATGAACTTTTAGATAATAAATGCCTTGGTAAAAGATGAAGCTTCGATTTTTTGAAATACTTCTCCAGGTTATCCGAAAATTTAGTCGTGATAATAACTAACCTTTGTAAAAGATATCGTGCCAGAAACCAAAAAGCAAACATCGCATCTCTAATACCCGTTTTATGTTATTTTTTATATAAAAAATTTTAGTTTTGCCAATGCATTTCTCTCAATTATCTCACAAGGCTTTATCATTTAATAAAAAAAGATATTGATATAAATGTGTCTATTTCATTCAAAAAAATTGCATATTACTAGTAAGATCTTTGTATTTATTCATGCAAACAAGCTAATATCCTTAAAACTATACAGCTTAGTAATGTTAATAAATAATAGCAAAACGAATAGATCCTATAGCTCCAGTAAATATTTGCTTACCTTCCTGTTGAAATTGTTGGATTGATTGTTCATCAATCATACGACGATCCCACATTGTACCAAACATATTACCTTGTTTCCAATTAACTGATTTTCCAATAAGATTTTCTAAATCTGATTGATTATATATTTCAGCAGTATCATTTTCTAGAGCTTTAAACAAAGCTTGTGTTCCTCCAAGTAATTTCCCTCTTTTCACTAAAGAATGTACAAAATCTTTCAATTGATTATCATTTATTATCAAAGGAACATAAACCTGAAAATGATCTTTTGGAACACCATCATAACCTTGAAATTGTGAAGCATCGACTTCAATCAAACTTCCCCATGAAGAAATGGGATGAGTACCATCAATTAAAGAAGGTAATACTAATGTAAATAGTTTCTCATTATCAGTAAACTCTTGAATATATGATAATGTGCCGTGTAAATTCGAATGAATAATATTTTTACTACTAATACGCACAGATGGGATCTGAACATCACCCTGAAGTATTTCAGTGAAATTTTTCTCTTTATGTGAGCTAGGGTTTTGGTACCCATCAATTTCTGGATTTAACCGAAATGAATCAATAGAAATCATGGTTTTCCCCCATTTAATTATGCACCCCAATTACTATAATTAATATAACACAGATAAAAAAATTTCAAACTAAAAACGAAAAATTGAAAGAACAAACATTTAAAATAAAAGCTTATTTATATATGCAAAAAGCTTTTCGTTGATTGAAATTTAACATTCTTCTACTATTTTTGTTTTTAATTTCCATCATGGATCTTAAAGTATTATAGGAAAAAATGTTATTTATACAAAAAAGGGACTCCTAATGGCAAAGATTAAAGTGGCAAATCCCATTGTTGAAATCGACGGCGATGAAATGACTCGTATTATCTGGAAATATATTAAAGATAAGCTCATTCATCCCTATCTCGATATTGATCTTAAATATTATGATCTTTCCATTGAAAATAGAGAAGCAACCAATGATCAAATAACAATTGATTCTGCTAATGCTATCAAAAAATATGGGGTTGGTGTGAAATGTGCAACCATTACTCCTGATGAAGCACGTGTTAAAGAATTCAATTTAACAAAAATGTGGAAGTCACCAAACGGCACAATTCGCAATATTTTAGGAGGCGTTATTTTTCGTGAACCTATTATCTGCAAAAATATTCCACGTCTTGTTCCAGGTTGGACAAAACCAATTATTGTCGGACGTCATGCTTTTGGTGATCAATATAAAGCAACTGATTTCAAATTTCCAAGTAAAGGAAAATTAAGTATTAAATTTGTTGGTGATGATGGTCAGATTATCGAGTATGATGTCTTTGATGCTCCAAGTGCAGGAGTTGCAATGGCAATGTACAATCTTGATGAATCAATCCGCGATTTTGCCCGTGCATCTTTTCATTACGGACTTCAACGCAATGTTCCTGTCTACCTTTCGACAAAAAATACCATTTTAAAAGCCTATGATGGTCGTTTTAAAGATATCTTTCAGGAAATATTTGACGCGGAATTTAAAGTTGAATTTGAAAATCATAAATTATATTATGAGCATCGCCTCATTGATGACATGGTAGCTTCTGCAATTAAGTGGTCAGGTGGTTACGTTTGGGCATGTAAAAATTATGATGGTGATGTCCAATCAGATATCGTTGCTCAAGGATTTGGTTCTCTTGGTCTGATGACTTCTGTTCTCATGACACCAGATGGTAAAATTGTTGAAGCAGAAGCTGCACATGGTACAGTAACTCGTCATTACCGTCAGCATCAAAGAAATGAAGAAACGTCAACAAATTCTATTGCTTCAATTTTCGCTTGGACACGTGGACTAGCGCATCGTGCTAAGCTTGATAATAATGAAGAATTAAAAAACTTTGCTACTACATTGGAAAGAGTTTGTATTAATACTGTTGAAGAAGGTTTTATGACAAAAGATCTTGCTATTTTAATCGGTCCAGAAAAAAAATGGTTATCTACAACAGGGTTTCTTGAGAAAATTGATGAAAACTTAAAAAAAGAAATGACTCCTAATATCATTTTAAATTCAAAGCCTTTTAAATAAAGAACTTTGAGTTTCTTTCTATAAATCGTTCAAATACAAACGTTTTTATGTTTCATTCTAACAACAAGGCCTATTATATAAAGATACTTTTATTATCTGTGGAGGTATTATTTATATCATTTTCTATCAAAGTTACTGATAGCATTGTTGTATCTACGATACGTGAATATTACAGGATATGCTCCACATGATAGTAAATCTAACACTTTTTTCAATTATTTTTACCAGTGTTAAACACCGCATTAGCAAAAATCATCGATAATTTTGTTGAGCTATTAACTTTGAAGAAATAGTAAAGATGATTTTTAAATAAAAAAATTCTTTATAGCACTCATTAATAATTTGATAATAAATATTGTATTGCTTAAATTTGATGATTATTTTTATGCTTCAATGTATTTCTAATTAGATTTGAAACATTGAGAAAATTGAATAGAAAAATAGAACAAAAAAACAAAAATAGTTTAAAAAACTCTTTAATTTACAGATCATTAGAAAAATGTTGATTATATTTTTCCGTGTACCATAAAAAACAAAAAATCAACAATCCACACAAAGTTAAAATGCCTCCAAGGATAGCTGTATATTCATAACTATACCCTAATTTCAAAATACACGCTCCAAATTCTGCTCCAAGAGCATTGGCAATATTAAAAGCGGACTGCATCAAAGCGCTGGCCAACATCTGTGCAGGCATAGCAATATTAATGATTTTTGTTTGTATAGAAGGCATAGATGCAAAAGAAGTCCCAATAAGAAGACATCCTAATGCTGCTGTTAGTGGATTATATGATAAAAAGAAAAAAAGAAAAAAAACGAATGTACTCCAAAGCATAGTAAAAAATATCGTTGCTGAAGAACCAATCTTAACTGCAAATTTAGGCCCTAAAATATTACCGACAACCATTCCCAATCCCATCAATGGCATAATAAATGGTACCCATTTAAGAGAAACATTAGAAACATAAAGTAACGTGGACTTAATATAAGTAAAAACAGAAAATAATCCTGATGCACCAATCGAAACCATAGCCAATAGGAACCACACTTCCTTTTTTTTTAATACACTTAATTCGTTAAAAACGCTTGTTTTTGAAATGTTAGAAACAGAAGGTAAAAATTTCCAAATAAAAACACAACACACCAAAGAAATAACGCCTACGAGAAGAAATGCGACCTGCCAACCAACAAATTGACCGATCCAAGTTGCACCTGGCGCTCCAATAACTATTGCAATTGTTAAACCAAGCATAACATTACCAACAGCTTTTGCCTGTTCATTTCTTTCTACCATCGAAGATGCAACCATAGTCGCAATACCAAAATAAATGCCATGTGGAAGACCGCTGATAAATCGCAATATCACCAATAAGTTAAAATCAGAAAAAAATGCGCTAGCAATATTCGCCAAAGCATAAAAAAACATCAATCCTATTAAAACAGCCTTATATGGCAGCTTAGTTGTTACAACCGCTAAAATAGGAGCTCCAATCACAACTCCTAAAGCATAAGAAGAAATATATTGTCCTGCTATGGAAATACTAACATGTGAACTATGCGCCATCTCCGGTTGCAAACCGATTGCAACAAACTCAGCAGTACCAATAGCAAAACTTCCTACTGCAAGAGCTAAAATGCCTAAACGCTGGGTTTTAAAATCAATTCTGCAAGACATCAAAAAATTTTTATCCATAGAAAATCTTCATTTTATTATTTTTACATACTGAATTCTATTCTATTAAATATATTGCAAAACTAGAAAATAATAGGCTTCTTTTAATATCAAAAGCAATTCCTTAAAATAAAAGATATACAGCTTACATGTCTTACTTTTATGATATTTTACAAAAATGAACACAAAGTATCTTAAAAAGATAATTTCCATACTTTTTTAAGAATTTACTAACTTAGAATTAACATTGTTGATTTAGATAATCACCAGAAACAGAAAATAAACTGCTTCTCTCCGGATCAGGTAGTGCGTACCGGAGTGATAATTTTTTGTTCAATATTATTTAGAAATAATAATATGTATCTCCCTTTAAGATAGCGAAGTTTTGTCTTTTCTGAAAGAGCTATTTTAATATTTTATTTTAATTTTATTAAAGTATTTTTTTACTATTATCTTATCGTTCTTACATCCACAAGGCTGCGGTATCAGTATAAAATTAGCGTAGCGCCCTTTTTTAATAGCGTCACGGATACCTTGCATCAAGCTGATGATAATAAAAAGGTTATTTCAAGTCAATAACATGCCTCCAAGAGAGGCACCAGATTTGATTAAATGACGCAAATAAGCACAACTATAATCCTGAACAGCAGAGCAAGATGATTGTGGATCAAGAATATTCAGATCTTCTGCATAACATGCATTTCGCAAATTAATTCTACCAAAATGAGTAAAAGCTACACCATGACGACCTGCACGCATTGGTATGACACAATCAAACATATCTACACCTTAAGCTACACTTTTTAAGATATCACTCTAGGCGTTCCTACTCCCATGATATAGCGTGGCTTATCCTTCGGTAAAATTGAACAAGTAACATCTAGTACAGCAATTATAATATTCTGAGGTTCACCGACTGCAAGTCCTCCAATGGCATAACCTTTCAAATCCATTTCTTTCAATGCCTGAGCAGAGCGTTCACGCAATTTCATATTATCTTCACTTTGAACAATACCAAATATTACTTTTCTGGTTGATTACCAAAAAATTTTTTACAATGCTGTTTTCAACGTAATGAAAGTTCCATAGCAGTTTCCATCTCTCTCTTTCAGATGCCGGTAACGCAATACACCGATCAAGCTGCATTTGAATATCAGAATCAAGAAATCCATGAATTTCGATGAAACGTTCTGGACTCATTTCATAATACGCCCCATTAATATGAGAGCGGAAAATCACACCCTGTTCCGTAATCTTACATATCCCTGAAAGAGACATAACCTGAAAACCACCAGAATCTATTAAAATAGGTTTCAACAAGCAAATTCATGTAACCCTCCTAAACGTGCAACACGCTCAACTCCTGATCGTAACATAAGTATTGCCTAAAATAATATCTTGTCCCAAGAACACGCAGATCCATATACATGTTCCAGCTGTCCCAACTGGCATAAATGCAGGTGTGCAAATACATATTCGCCTGATTAAAATCTCACCTTGGCGAGCATATCCATTTTGAGATTTTTTTTATAGTGAAATGTTTTTATAATCATTTCTATCTTTTTGATCTTAGAAATCCATATCACCACTAAAATAAAAGCTAATTGCTTTTTTATCGCATTACAATTATTTATTGTTTTTACTCACTGATACTGAAATTAGTCAAAAAAATAAAGAAAATAAAATTTGCTACTAAACAATCAATAAAATAAAAATATCTAATATTTTATTATGCTAGCCAATGTATTCTCTTTTGATCGAAAATCTTTAGAAAACTCTATATATATGAAAATACATTATATTTACATGTGCCCCTCATATTATTAAAAATGCACAAATTGCATAGCATCCCTATATCATTAAGTATCTGCAGCAATTGTGGCTTTAATAATTGCATCTGGATCCACAACAGGTTCACCGCGCTTAATCTTATCAATATTTTCCATGCCTTCAAGCACTTGTCCCCATATGGAATATTGGCGATCAAGCCAAGGAGCATCTGCAAGACAAATGAAAAACTGCGAATTAGCCGAATTTGGATTCTGGCTACGTGCCATAGAAACTGTGCCACGTTTATGAGGAAGATTCGAAAACTCTGCCTTTAAATCCGGTTTATCTGAACCACCCATACCACTACGTGATAAATTGAATTTCTCACCATCTTTTTTGCCAAACTGAACATCACCAGTTTGAGCCATGAAATCGTCAATAACACGATGGAAAACAACATTATCATAAGCGCCTTCACGCACAAGCTCTTTGATACGTACAACATGACCAGGCGCTAAATCAGCAAAAAGTCCAATTACTACTTTTCCTTTTGTCGTTTCAAGAATTAAGGTATTTTCGGAATCTTGAAATTGGGCCATAGTGTTATTCCTTTATTTCTACTTCTACTTTTTTATCAATTTGCAAATAGGCAGCATTAATAATATCAGGATTTTTTACAGAACCATTATTATCTGCAGTTCCTTTTTTAATTTTATCAACAACTTCCATCCCTTTTATAACTTCTCCAACAACAGTATACTGACCGTTTAAAAAAGTAGCATCATTAAAACAAATGAAAAATTGAGAATTTGCTGAATTTAGAGTTTGTGAACGAGCCATACCGACAGTGCCGCGCTTAAAAGTTTGTTTTGAAAACTCTGCTGGTAAATCGGAATAATTTGAACCACCTTTACCAACATTTTTAAGATTAAAATCGATACTATCTTTTTTTCCAAATTTCACATCACCAGTTTGTGCCATAAAACCAGGAATAACGCGATGAAATACGACATTGTTATAAGCACCTTCTTTTGTTAGTTTCTTGATTTGAGCAACATGTTTTGGTGCAAGATCTGGACGCAGCTGAATAATCACATCACCATCTTTAAGAGATAAAACAAGAATATTATAATTATCTGCAGCAGCATTAAATAAAAAAAAGCAAAAAATACATGTTAAAACAGTAAAAATTCTAAAAAACACAATCATTCTATCCTTGAAGATTTAAATTTCAAATACAAGGCTTGTGCAACATTTTGAGGAACAAAAGGCGTAACATCACCTCCCATAATTGCAATTTGACGCACCAATGAGGAACTTATCATACGGCTAGAAATACTTGCTGGTAAAAAAACTGTTCGCAACTCAGGAGCCATCATTTCATTCATTCCTGCCATCTGCATTTCATAATCAAAATCAGTACTATCACGCAATCCACGAATAAGAAATGAGGCACCAATTTCACGTGCTTTATCAATGAGAAGATTATCAAATGAAATAACCTGTAATCTCTCAGAACTTATATTCAATAAATCTTTTCTCACTTCTGCAATTAAAGCAACACGCTCTTCAAAACTAAAAAATGGCTTTTTCATAGCTTGTATACCAATAGCTATTACCACTTTATCAGAGAAAATTAAACTACTTTGCAAAACATCAAGGTGACCATTTGTAATAGGATCGAAAGACCCTGCATAAAGAGCAACCGTCATCTATTTTTTCCGATACTTCTAAAGTTATTTATCTTAACTAACATCAACTGTACCAGAATGTTTTTCACTGTCATTATCTAATTGGTTCGCATCATCTTCAGGATCAGAAATACGCTCAACAGATACAACTTTTTCACCCTTTGCTGTATTGAAAATTGTTACTCCCTTTGTAGAACGACCAGCTATACGAATACCCTCAATTGGAATTCGAATAAGCTGTCCTCCATTAGAAACTAGCATGATTTGATCTTGCGCTTCTACTGGAAAAGCTGCTACTAACTTGCCGATTTCAGCAGTTTTATTTGGATCGGTTGCACGAATTCCTTTTCCACCGCGCCCTGAAATACGAAATTCATAAGAAGAAGATCGCTTTCCATACCCAAATTCACTAACTGTTAAAAGCATTTGCTCACGAGCAGCAAGCTCTGCATAACGCTCATCTGTTAGTTCTGTTTCTGTTCCTTCTCCATCTTCATCAACAATTACAACATCTTCCGCATCCGCACCAGCAGCACGTCGCTCATTAATTGCACGTTTAATATAAACAGAACGCTCAACCGATGTTGCTTCAACATGCTCTAAGATAGTCATAGAAATAACCCTATCACCATCAACCATATTGATACCACGTACCCCTAGCGAATTACGACCCGCAAAAACACGAACATCAATAACTGGAAAACGAATACATTGCCCATTGGCTGTTGTCAAAACGACGTCATCATGCTCTGTACAAGTTTCTACAGATAAAATTTCATCTCCTTCCTCATCAAGTTTCATGGCAATTTTACCATTACGATTTACCTGAACAAAGTCTGATAATTTATTCCGGCGTACCGTTCCACGTGTTGTTGCAAACATAACATCTAATTTGCTCCAACTTGCTTCATCTTCCGGCAATGGCATAATTGTTGTTATACGTTCTCCCTCCTGTAAAGGAAGCATATTGACTAAAGCGCGCCCACGCGACTGCGGTGTACCAATAGGTAAACGCCAAACTTTTTCTTTATAAACAATCCCACGTGATGAAAAGAAAAGAACAGGTGTATGTGTATTACTCACAAATAAACGAGTTACAAAATCCTCGTCCTTTGTGGACATACCAGAACGCCCTTTCCCCCCACGACGCTGAGCACGATATGTATTCAGAGGTACACGTTTAATATAACCATTGTGGCTAACCGTTACCACCATATCTTCTGGCACAATTAGATCTTCATTATCCATCTCAGTATTACCAAAACCAAAGATAGTGCGTCGAGGAGTTGCAAATTCTTCGCGAAGAGAGCTTAGTTCATCCTTAACAATGCCCATAATCCGTAAACGTGATGCCAAAATATGAAGATATTCTGTAATATCTACCGCAATTTTATTCAACTCATCAGCAATTTCATCACGTCCAAGTGCAGTAAGTCTTTGTAAACGTAATTCCAGAATAGCTCTAGCTTGTTCTTCAGATAAATTATATGTTTTATTCTCATGGACAACATGACGAGGATCATCAATAAGCTTAATTAAAGATGCCACATCAGCGGCTAACCAACGTCGCTCCATTAATTGTATACGCGCCGTCTGAGGATCAGGTGCCTTGCGAATCAACGCTATAATTTCATCAATATTGGCAACAGCAATAGCAAGACCAACTAAAACATGCGCACGTTCACGTGCTTTACGCAAAAGATATTTTGTTCGCCGACTTACCACTTCTTCGCGAAAAGAAATAAAAGCACGAAGCATATCAAGCAACGTCATTTGCTCAGGCTTTCCCCCATTCAATGCAACCATATTACAGCTAAAAGACGTTTGTAATGGTGTATAATGGTAGAGTTGATTTAAAACAATATCCGCAACTGCTTCTCTCTTAAGTTCAATAACAACCCGATACCCATCTCGGTCAGATTCATCACGTAGATCAGAGATTCCTTCGATGCGTTTATCACGCACCAATTCAGCTATCTTCTCAATCATCGTTGCTTTATTAATCTGATAAGGTATTTCGCTTACAATAATTGCCTGTCGATTATTGCGAATTTCTTCAATATTAACCTTAGCCCGCATAATAATTGAACCACGTCCCGTTTCATAAGCTGAACGAATACCTGAACGACCAAGAATAATACCACCAGTAGGAAAATCCGGACCAGGAATAATTTCAATTATTTCATCAAGCGTTATAGTAGGATTATCAATTAAAGCAACACATGCATCAATGACTTCACCAAGATTATGTGGGGGAATATTCGTCGCCATTCCTACAGCAATCCCACCCGATCCATTGACTAAAAGATTAGGAAAACGTGCCGGTAAAACAACAGGCTCACGCTCACGTCCATCATAATTATCCTGAAAATCAACTGTCTCTTTATCGATATCAGCTAAAAGTTCTTCCGCAACTTTTTCTAAACGACATTCTGTATAACGCATTGCTGCGGGAGGATCACCATCAACAGAACCAAAATTTCCCTGTCCATCAATCAGAGGATTTCGCAGGGAAAAATCCTGTGCCATACGCACTAATGCATCGTAAATTGAAGAATCACCATGAGGGTGAAACTTCCCCATAACTTCACCAACAACACCTGCCGACTTACGATAAGATCTATTAAAAGAAAGACCCATTCCATTCATCGCATGAAGAATACGTCGATGAACAGGTTTAAGACCATCACGCACATCGGGTAATGCACGCGATACAATAACACTCATTGCATAATCGAGATAAGAGCGTTGCATTTCCTCAATAATACTAACTGGTTTAATACCGGTTAGCCCATCATGTTCTGATTGTGTAGTAAGATCGGTCACAACTTTAATACTTTCAAAAAAGAATCACTTTGATCTTTTATATCGAAAAAAATTGCAAAATGCTAATTCAGCCCGCTACAATAGAGTAAAAATTTAATAATAATTTTCAAAATGTTATTTGCTTTTATTAAAAATTGTGTATGAAAAGAGTAAAGAGGGTGCTCCTAAATAAAAATTAGAACAAATGACTACACGAATATTTCTTTTACGTCACTTTTTAATAAAAAACAAACAAATATTTTCATACCCAATTATAATATCCATAATAATAAAATACCGCTTATGATCATTTCATCTACAATAAGCTAATTATACTCTTAAGAAGGTAAATCTTATTTATCCCTCTCTTTGAACAATTCTAATAATAACAATAGCAATAGCATTTTATAAAGATTATCAAAAAGGAATATCATCATCTAATCGGTGTGAAAAATTTCCTTCTAATTGAGTGTTTTTCTGATCAAAATTATCTTTCTGATCAAAACTACTACCTGACTGATTTACAGCAGATACTTGATCTTTTACACTAGATATTTGCCCTCCACTCCCCATTTCACGGCTATCGAGCATTTGTAATTCACCACGGTATTTTTGTAAAACAATCTCTGTTGTATAACGATCATTACCGTTTTGATCCTGCCATTTGCGTGTCTGCAACTGACCCTCAATATAGATTTTACTCCCTTTTTTTAAATATTGCTCAACAACCTTAATCAGATTTTCATTAAAAATTACAATATTGTGCCATTCTGTACGCTCTTTACGTTCATTCGTATTGCGATCGCGCCAACTCTCTGAAGTAGCAATACGTAAATTTGCTACTTGATCACCAGAATTCAAACGGCGGATTTCAGGATCCGCACCAAGATTACCAATCAAAATAACTTTATTAAGGCTCCCAGCCATTGTATAAACTCCACAATTTTAAACCATTCGCATTATAACAAAAGCTAACAACAGCGTATAGTTTATTTCATCATATAAAATAAAAAACTGCTATCCTCCTTTATCCATTTACCAAAAATTCCATTTTCCGCTTAATATAACGATTGAACACATTGTAATTTAAAAGAAATAACCTTATTTCACATTTAGTGCTCAATTTTTGTCATATACGCCAAGGATTAACATGTCTCCTCAAAAATATATCTCTATTCGCGGCGCACGTGAACATAACCTCAAAAATATTGATCTTGACCTCCCTCGTGATAAACTTATTGTCATAACGGGACTCTCCGGTTCAGGAAAATCATCTTTAGCTTTTGACACAATTTATGCCGAAGGCCAACGTCGTTATGTTGAAAGTCTTTCCACTTATGCACGCCAATTTCTGGAAATGATGCATAAACCAGACATTGACCAAATAGACGGGCTTTCCCCAGCTATCTCTATCGAACAAAAAACAACTAGTCGCAATTCCCGTTCGACAGTTAGTACTATCACTGAAATCTACGATTATATGCGCCTGCTCTTTGCTCGTATAGGCATTCCTTATTCACCTGTTACGGATCTCCCTATTAAAAGTCAAACAGTGAGTCAAATAGTTGACCAAATTATGTCTCTTCCAGAAGGTACTCGAATTTTTATTATGGCACCTTTAGTTAGAGGAAGAAAAGGTGAATATAAAAAAGAGTTAACAGAACTTTTAAAAAAAGGATTTCAACGTGCAAAAGTTGACGGAAGATTTTATGAAATAGCTGATGTCCCTCCTCTTAATAAAAAATATAAACATGATATAGATATAGTAGTAGACCGCATTATCGTGCGCAATGATATCACTTCTCGGCTAGCTGACAGTATAGAAACTTGCTTACAATTAACAGATGGACTTGTAATTGCTGAAATGACAGATCAACCTTTAACAGAAAATGAAACTGTAAAAGGAGCTGTCAATAAATCAACAAATGAAACCCACAAACGATTCATTTTTTCAGAAAAACTTGCTTGTCCTATATCTGGATTCTCAATTCCTGAAATTGAACCACGCTTATTTTCATTCAATAACCCTTTTGGTGCTTGTCCTGCTTGTGGTGGACTTGGTACAAAAAAAGTAATTAATCCAGTAAGAATCATACCCAATGAAAATCTTACTTTAAAAGCTGGAGCTATTGCTCCTTGGTCTAAATCATCCTCGCCTTATTATCATCAGACTTTAGAAGCATTGGGCAAAGTTTATGGATTTAAACTCACAGATAAATGGCATATGCTCTCAAATGAAGCACAACATGCTATTTTATACGGAACAAAAACAAAAGAGATCTCTTTTTTCTATAAAAATGGTGCACACTCTTATACTACAAAAAAAGTCTTTGAAGGTGTTATTCCGAACATGGAGCGTAGATGGAAAGAAACAGATTCTGCACGTTTTCGTGAAGAAATTGAACCTTATATGTCTTCTTCACCGTGTCCAGCCTGTAATGGTTACCGTTTAAAACCAGAGGCACTCGCTATCAAAATTCATGGAATGCACATTGGGCAGATATCCGAACTTTCCATTTTAAAAGCAAGTGATTGGTTTTCAAACGTTCATCAATATATCAATGAAAAACAGCGCAATATATCAAAACGAATTTTAAAAGAAATCTGTGAGCGCTTAGCATTTTTGAACCGTGTGGGACTTGGATATCTTACCTTATCCAGAAATTCAAGTACACTTTCAGGTGGAGAAAGTCAGCGTATTCGATTAGCATCACAGATTGGCTCTGGTCTCACAGGTATTTTATACGTGTTAGATGAACCATCCATTGGTCTACACCAACGTGACAATGAACGCCTTTTAAAGACGCTATGTCATCTACGTGATCTTGGAAATACAATTATCGTTGTTGAACATGACGAAGATGCTATTCTCACTGCAGACTATGTTGTTGATATTGGCCCCGCTGCAGGTGCTCATGGTGGAAAAATCATAGCTCAAGGATCACCAAAAGAAATTATAAATAATCCGTCTTCGCTTACAGGCCAATACCTATCAGGAAAAATGACAGTTAGTTCTCCTGCTCAACGACGTAAAATATCAAAATCAAAAACACTTAAAGTAATCGGCGCCAGGGGTAATAATCTTAAAAATATCAGTGCTAGCATTCCTCTCGGAACTTTTACTTGCATAACTGGCGTTTCAGGCGGAGGAAAATCAACATTTCTTATTGAAACCCTCTTCAAAGCTGCATCGCGTCATATCATGGGAAGTCATCAAACCCCAGCAAGTTACGATAAAATTGAAGGATTAGAATTTATTGACAAAGTAATTGATATCAACCAATCACCTATTGGACGCACCCCACGCTCTAATCCGGCAACTTATACTGGGATTTTTACTCAGATTCGTGACTGGTTTGCAGAACTCCCGGAATCAAAAACTCGCGGTTATCAAGCTGGACGTTTCTCATTCAATGTTAAAGGAGGACGTTGTGAAGCATGTCAAGGAGATGGTGTTATCAAAATTGAAATGCATTTTTTACCTGATGTCTATGTTACTTGTGATGTATGCCAAGGGAAGCGCTATAATAGAGAAACACTTGAAGTGAAATTTAAAGGAAAATCTATTGCTGATATACTTGATATGACAGTCGAAAAAGCAGAAGAATTTTTCCAAGCTATTCCTACTATTCACAACAAAATAGGAATTCTTGTTAAAGCTGGTCTTGGTTATATTAAAATCGGGCAACAAGCCACAACACTTTCTGGTGGTGAAGCTCAGCGCGTAAAACTTGCTAAAGAACTTTCACGTAAAACAACTGGTCGTACACTTTACATCTTAGATGAACCAACAACTGGTTTACATTTTCACGATATTTCCAAACTTCTTGAAGTACTCCATGAACTCGTCGAGCAAGGCAACACAGTTGCAGTTATTGAACATAATCTTGAAGTCATAAAAACAGCTGACTGGATTATTGATCTAGGACCAGAAGGTGGGGATAATGGTGGCGAAATTGTTGCTATTGGTCGTCCTGAAGATATCATTAATGTGCCCTGTTCTTATACTGGAAAATTTCTAAAAGAGCTCTTGCTACGTCGATCTTTGCATAATCCAAAATCTTAAATAGGTCATAAAATTATCAAATACTTATTTAAAAAATGCCTTATATTTATACTATTATTACCTTTTATAAATTTTATATTTTTATCCTATTTAAAGTAATTAGCACTATATTTTTTCTAACAAAAATATAAATTACATTATTTTTGATTTTTTCGTGAAGAAAATACTTTTGGGTCCGTCTCTTTATCGTAAATATGTTATATAAATTTACAAAATAAATCGTTGGAGATAATTTCAGTATGAAAAAAATTGAAGCCATCATAAAACCTTTCAAGCTTGACGAAGTAAAAGAAGCGCTTCAAGAAATTGGTCTACAAGGTATCACAATAACAGAAGCAAAAGGTTTTGGTTGTCAAAAAGAACAGACAGAACTTTACCGAGGCGCTAAATATGTTATTGATTTTTTACCTAAAGTAAAAGTTGAAGTTGTTGTTACCGATGAAATCTTAGAGAAAACAATTGAAGCAATCCGTAAAGCAGCTCAAACAAAACATATAGGAGATGGAAAAATATTTGTTTTACCTATCGATGATGTTATTCGTATCCGCACTGGTGAAACTGGCACTGATGCTCTTTAATATCTATAAAGTTTTTTATCTTTTCTATTTACCTCAATCCAATAAGGAAATTGAATATGACAACCGCCTCAGATATTCTTAAACAAATTATAGATAATGATATACGCTTTGTCGATTTACGTTTTACTGATCCAAAAGGCAAATTACATCATGTTACAATGGATATTGCTGAAATTTGCGAAGATACATTCACCGATGGTGTTATGTTTGATGGTTCTTCAATTGCTGGATGGAAAACAATCAATGAATCCGATATGGTATTAATGCCAGATGCAGAAACAGCTCATATTGATCCTTTCTTTGCTCAATCGACTTTGATCATATTATGTGATGTACTTGATCCTGTTTCTGGAGAGTTTTATAATAGAGATCCGCGTTCTATTGCTAAAAAAGCTGAAGCTTATATGAAATCTTTAGGCATTGGTGATACAATCTATATAGGACCAGAAGCAGAGTTTTTTATCTTTGATGATGTGCGCTATAAAACTGATCCTTACAATACAGGTTTTAAACTCGACTCAAGCGAAAATCCATCAAATGATGATACTGAATATGAAATGGGCAATCTTGGTCATCGTCCACGTATGGGAGGTGGTTATTTTCCTGTACCTCCTATTGATTCTTGCCAAGATATGCGTTCTGAGATGCTTACCGCGCTAAAAGATATGGGCGTACATGTTGAAAAACATCATCATGAAGTAGCCGCAGCACAACATGAATTGGGTATTCGATTTGATACACTTGTTCGTGAAGCTGATAAAATGCAAATTTTTAAATATGCCGTGCATCAAATTGCTCATAGTTATGGGAAAACAGCGACCTTTATGCCCAAACCAATTTTAGGTGATAATGGTTCAGGTATGCATGTTCACATATCAATTTGGAAAGATAAAAAACCAATATTTGCAGGAAATGAATATGCTGGACTATCAGAGACCTGTTTATTTTTTATTGGTGGTATTATCAAGCATGCAAAAGCAATTAACGCCTTCACAAATCCATCTACTAATTCCTACAAACGCTTGGTTCCTGGATATGAAGCTCCTGTCCTTCTTGCCTATTCTGCGCGCAATCGTTCTGCAGCGTGCCGTATTCCATTTGATACTTCGCCACATTCAAAACGTATAGAAATTCGTTTTCCAGATCCAGCAGCAAATCCGTATTTAGCATTTTCATCGCTTATTATGGCGGGTCTTGATGGTATAAGGAACAAAATTCATCCAGGACAAGCTATGGATAAAGATCTTTATGATCTTCCTCCAAAAGAGCTCAAGAACATTCCTACAGTTTCAAGGAGTTTACGTGAAGCACTTGAATGTCTTGATAAAGATCGGAATTTTCTTAAATCGGGAGATGTTTTTGATGACGACCAAATTAATTCTTTTATTGAATTAAAAATGAAAGAAGTTCTGCGTTATGAAACAGCACCTCATCCTATTGAATTTGATATGTATTATTCTGTTTAATGCAATAATGGAGGTTTTTTGCCTCCATTATTATGGAATAATGTACCTTTGAATAATCTCAATTGTCATTAGACAACTGGTTTTATATCAAAGGTTTAGTCAATTTTTTTAGAAAATGTATTGTAATTTTATTTATAGTTATATTTATTATTATAATTTTGTGTTTTGAAGTTTAAGGGATTCATTTCCACATTATAATTGTCGAAAGGATTGTAAGATCCATAATTTTTCTTCCACTGTATGGGATCAATAAAATTGCTTGACCATAGGCCGATTTTATTATTTTGTGCGTTTTTTTCAGCGCTTAGATATGTTGTTGGAATTGGATATTGATTGTCTTTTGATATTATGAGCATACCTTCTTCCAGTCCTATTTCAGCTAGATCGACGCCTTGGACGAAGCACTGCGCGTAGTGGATTTTTTTTTCGATGATAGCTTGCTTACAAGATATGTTCTGTCCTAGAGTTTTAGTGACTAGCCAAGCTGTTGTAACAGCTCCACATGGCCATTCTTGGTTATTTAATTCTGCTTTTTGACGAGGTGCACATGTATCTACGCCATATAAGTGAATATTTCGGATGATAGGTTGATGCTGAGGTTTTTCGGCACTGGTTATCAATTTGAATGTCACACCGCTAGTAACAGATGCAATACCATTAAATACGACATTATGATTATTTGGATCACTATTTATCCAGTTGAGATTTTGTTTATTTTCTTTTACCTTTTTTTGAATATCGGCTTCAAGTAGTTTATTTTCTTCGAGATACATATTAATTATGTCTTGGTTTTCTTTCATTTTTAATGTTTCAAAAATATTTAAATTTGTTGTGTTTTGATTTTGGCTTATTATCCATAATGCTAAAGAACAGACAATGTAGACAATAATAATCGGTTTAAATCGCATTTGCCGAATCCTTATTGTTTCTATAGAAAGTAAAATTTTTATGCATCATCTCTTTGCCTTTGAAGAGAAGTTTTCAACAGCATTTGTTGCAAATTAAACACATTTTGTAAAGAAAAACATTATTTTTACACTCTTGATATTGTCATTTTGATAAAATAACAATATTCATATCAAACTTTAACGGTTTAAATTTTCTTTCTCTTAGGTAGAGGATTTTAAATAAAGGCTTTTTGATAAACTATTCATAATCAAAGGGACTTAAAAATTATAAGTCTTTCATATTAGAGGTCTTTAACTTTTAGAGATAAGAGGATGTCAATATATAATCAATATTCTTTTTGAAGAGAGGTTAAATGACAAACGATGTATCTAAGATCTGTTTTATTATCACTACGCTATTTTTTACAATGCTTGTTATGTTAAATCCAGCTTATGCTGATACTGCTGTTAGTGGTCTGGGGACGCTTGATACTGTTTTGCAAGCTATTGTTGGTATGATAACAGGTAATACAGCGAAGCTCATTGCAACTATATGTGTTGCTATTGTGGGTATTGGCTGGATGTATGGTGTTATTGATTTACGCAAAGCAGCATACTGTGTTCTTGGTATTGGCATTGTTTTTGGTGCTTCTGCCTTTGTTACTTTATTAAAAGGAACGACATCATAAATGAATGAAGATACCCTTTTTCTTGCCTGCACAAGACCAGCTATGTTTGCTGGAGTTACGGTGGAAGCTATGGCATTGAATGTCATGACAATATCTACACTTTTTATCATTACAAGCAGTTTCTCAATGATTGGTTTTGGCGTTGGTTTGCACTTTATCTTACGTGAAATCATAAAACGCGATCATAACCAATTTCGTGTTTTATTTGCTTGGCTCAATACTCGAGGTAAACAAAAGAACCTGACAAGATGGGGTGGAGGGTCTACATCTCCTTTACGCCTTATCCGAACTTATAAGGAATTAAATTAAGTGAGACAGATGTCAGTGATGAAGATGGAATCTTTGCCGGAGGAATATATTCCCTATGTTCGTCATGTCAATCAACATGTAATTGCGTTGAATTCCCGCTGCTTAATGATGGTGATTGCCATTGAAGGCATCAACTTTGATACTGCAGATATTAGCCAATTAAATTCGTTACACATCCAATTAAACACGCTGTTGAAAAATATTGCAGATGAACGTGTTGCTTTATATTCTCATATTATCCGCCGACGGGAAACGATTTATCCAGAGAGCCAATTTTCTTCGTCTTTTGCAACAACCTTAGATAAACACTACAAACAGAAGATGGTTTTGAAAGATCTTTATCGGAATGATCTGTATCTTTCGGTACTCTGGAATCCTTCAGCAGATAAAACTGAACAGCTAGCTACTTTTTTTCATCGCTTAACACGAGCCAAGAAGACACAAACGGAACCAGATTCTGAATCTATTCGGAAACTTGAAGAGTTAGGCCAAGATCTTATACAAGGTCTTGAGAGCTATGAAGCACGACTTTTGTCAACCTACGAGCATGATGGCATTTTATTTTCTGAGCAAAGCGAATTTCTTCATCAGTTGGTTGGAGGAAGGCGTGAACGCATCCCTCTTACATTTGGCACTATAGCCTCAACGATTTATTCAGATCGTGTTCTTTTTGGAAAAGAAATTATTGAAATTCGTCATGAAAGCAATGAACGCTTTGTAGGTATGTTTGGATGGAAGGAATATCCCTCTAAAACACGTCCAGGTATGACAGATGGTTTGTTGACAGCACCCTTTGAATTGATCTTAACGCAATCCTTTGTTTTTAAAAGTAAAGCAGTTGCAAGTGCTATTATGAGCCGTAAACAAAATCAAATGATCAATGTGGCTGATCGAGCCAGCTCGCAAATTAGTGCACTTGATGATGCACTTGATGATTTAGAGTCTAATCGTTTTGTTTTGGGAGAACATCATCTCTCTTTAGCAGTTTTTTCTGATCGTCCACAAGAATTGGCAGAATACCTCTCCAAAGCCCGTTCGTACCTGACGAATGGTGGAGCAGTTATAGCCAGAGAAGATCTAGGATTAGAGGCAGCATGGTGGGCACAACTTCCTGGAAACTTTAGCTATCGAGCACGCTCTGGAGCCATTAGCAGCAGAAATTTTGCAGCCTTATCGCCCTTTCATTCCTTCCCGATTGGCAAATTGAAAGGTAATATTTGGGGCTCTGCAGTTGCCTTACTGCAAACACAAGCGAGTTCGCCTTACTATTTTAATTTTCATTATGGTGATGTTGGAAATACCTTTGTTTGTGGTCCATCAGGTTCTGGAAAAACAGTCATTGTTAATTTTCTTCTTGCACAATCGCAAAAATATAACCCAACAATAGTCTTTTTCGATAAAGATCAGGGAGCAGAAATCTTTGTCCGCGCTGGAGGTGGAAAATATAAGCCTTTGAAAAACGGCAAACCTACTAATATTGCGCCATTAAAAGGTATGGAATACACCGAAAAGAATAAACTCTTCCTTCAGCACTGGGTCTTAAAACTGGTCACCTCCGAAGGCCAAACAGTAACAGAACAAGAAAGGCAAGATATTGCTAGAGCAATTAATTCCTTAGAAAGCCTTCCCCTAGCACAACGCTCTCTCGGTGCACTTCAACTGTTTTTTGATAATACATCCACAGAAGGTATTGCCATGCGTTTAAAACGTTGGACTAAAGGTAATCCTTTAGGGTGGGTCTTTGATAATGACCAAGATGATCTCAATTTAGATGCCCAATTCATAGGTTATGATATGACGGATTTCCTAGATAATGAAGAAATTCGTCGGCCTCTGATGATGTATCTGTTTAACCGCATTCTCGATCTTATTGATGGTCGACGTATCATTATTGTTATCGATGAATTCTGGAAAGCGCTTGAGGATGATTCATTTAAAGCTTTTACTCAAGATCGTCTGAAAACAATTCGTAAACAAAATGGCATGATGCTCTTTGCAACACAAAGCCCTAGAGATGCTTTGAATTCAACCATTGCCCACACAATTATTGAACAATGCCCCACGCAAATATTTTTTCCAAATCAAAAAGCTAATTATAACGACTATGTTGAAAATTTTAAACTGACTGAACGTGAATTTGAGCTAATCCAATCAGAATTAAGTAGAGAATCTCGGCGTTTTCTCATTAAACAAGGACAGAACTCCATTGTTGCAGAACTGAACTTACGTGGAATGGACAATGAAATTGCTGTCTTAAGCGGGACAACCAGAAATATTGAACTCATGAATCAAATTATAGATGAGTATGGAACAAACCCCGATATATGGTTGCCTATATTTCATCAAAGGAGACAAGTTCAATGAAAAAATTTATAATTATGCTTTTATCTTCAAGTTTCATCTCTCATGGAGTATCGGGAGCTACAGAAGATAGTGAGCGATATTATAAAAGTGTCATAGAAGATACAACATCAGAAGAGACAAAATTAAAAATAGCTGAATCTATTTATGCTTCAGCTACTAAAAATGAAAAAGAGATTCAGGAAATCAGTCAGAAAATTTTATCAGAAACTGATGAAAAAAAAAGAAAAGATCTTGAATCCAAGCTGGCTATTCTTCAAGCTAAGCTTCAAGTAGACATTCTAAAACTTCAGGCTCTTTCTATTATTAAATCAGAAAATTCTCAATCAAAAGAAAAAAAACGTGAAGAGGAACAAGAAAAAAAACATGAAATTGTTCACAACACACTAAAAGAAGAGTTGGAGAAAGCTAAAAATAATATCAAAATCAGATAAAAATAATGCCAAAGCCAGATTTTAAATTTACTCCATTCGAAAGTGTTTCTTCATATATTTTAGTGCCGCTCAATGGTGTGGTGGATTCAACAGTTAGTAGCTTGTCTTCTGCTATTGCAACACCATTAAACCTGGCAGCTATCATTTTTATCTTTTTATATGGCTACAATGTTATGACTGGCCGCGCTGCCCTTTCAATGCATAGCCTTATTAATAATGTCGTCAAAATCGTTATCGTGACAACAATGGCAACAAATGCAGATACATTTAATATTTACGTTAAAGACATATTCTTTGGTAATTTAGCAAATGCTATCGGAAATGCGTTCAATAGTAATCCCGTTGATTCCAATGTCTTCGATTATATTTTGTTAGTGGCCAATACTCGTTATCAAGAATTTGTAGCTAGAGCGTATTTTTTTGAAAAGATTGTAGTTGGACTGATTGGTGCTTTAATGTTTTTGGCAATTATTATTTTTTGTACAATTGGTTTTATTATCCAAATGTTTGCCAGAGTCACATTGGTCATGGTCATAAGTCTCGGACCTGTTTTCATTAGTTTATATTTGTTCAATGTAACCAGAAGATACGCCGATGCATGGATTACAACATTAGTTAACTTTACAGTTTTACAAGTTCTTGTGATGTTTCTGGGAACAATGATGTGCAAAATTACTTTGTATGTTTTCGACAGCCAATATGATTCAATCTATTTCTTACTTCCCCCTGTCCTGGTAGTCTCAATAGTAGGAAGTTTTCTCTTTCAAGGACTTCCCACCATTGCTTCTGCACTCTCTAGTGGAGGACCATATTATCATGCCGGAGTATCTGCAGGAGTACAAATGTTGTCGATGGCTTCTAACGCCTTCAGAAGTGGCTTTAACCTCGGTGGAGGCATAGCAAGAAATACGGCTTCAGGAGTTTCTCGAAGCGCTAGTGCTGCGCATGCTGCACATGCTGCACAAATGATGCGTGGAGGGGGTGCGCGTGGCCGATTTTAATGTCAAATTTTTCAACAAAATCATGGTTAATGCCTTTAAACAAAAGGCGTTAGCCATATGTAAAGTGCATGAAAAATCTGCTCTGCTTTCTCAAAAGGCCAATTTTCATGCTTTGCTCCATAATTTTGTAAAATCGTGCACTGCAAAACAACAATTTATCTTTCAAGATGTTTGTGAGCTCAAACAATGAAACTAAAAATAACTATCATTTTGACTTTTATGATAGCTCTTACCGGCTGTGCCTTAAAGAGTGGTCCCCCAAAACTCCCACGTTGTAACGGCCAAAATGTCCGTGTGCTCAATCAAGGTAAGTGGAATAAGTGGAGCTGGAGTGACGAAAACGTCCTCCAACACAATAATACAGCTGTTAAGCCAGTTCCAACTCCCATTATCCTCAACACACTAGAAAATGAAGTACCAAAAGCTCATGTCGGATTAAATACGCCTCCTTTGGATTCAATAAACCACCAAGCATCATCTTATAAAAATGCGGAGATCACCCATGAAAAGTGATGAGTTTAATGAATATATAAAAGAAGCGCGGTCATTTGATATCGATCGTATGAATAATATGCGGCTGCAAATAAAAATTTTCATGGCTTTGACCGTACTTTTTGGATTGATGGCCATCGCTTTAGCTTTAGCTGTGGTAGCATTAACACCCTTAAAAACCATAGAACCTTTCGTCATTCGAGTGGATAATTCTACTGGTATCGTCGATGTTGTTAGTGCTCTAAAAGATGAACCGCAAAACTATGATGAAGCAATAACACGCTATTTTGTTAGCAAATATATTCGAGCACGCGAAAGTTTCCAATTATCAGAAACAGCCAATAATTTTCGTATCATTTCTCTTTTATCTTCACTAGAAGAACAAAATCGTTTTGCTAAATGGTATTCGGGAAATAATCCAGAAAGTCCGCAAAATATCTATCAAAATATGACTGTAACAATCACAATAAAATCCATCTCTTTTTTAAGTAAAGATCTCATTCAAGTGCGGTATTATAAAACAATTAGAGATTCCAATGAAAAAGAAGATATTTCGCATTGGGTTTCGGTGATGAATTTTTCCTACATTAATACACGCATTTCAGTAGAAGATCGTTTAATTAATCCGCTCGGCTTCCAAGTATCAGCCTATAGATCTGATCCAGAGGTGGTCCAATGATCAGAGTAAAAATATTCTTTTTAACTCTCATTGTTGCAATAAGTTGTTATACCCCTTTATCATGGGCAGAAATTTCTCCTGTTAGTGGCCATAAAGATAATCGCATTAGATTTATCAATTATGATCCCTACAATGTCACAAAAATCATTGGATCTATTCGCTCTTCAGTGCAGATTGAATTCGCTGACGATGAAAATATTTCCTATATTGGAATTGGCAATTCCGTCGCTTGGCAAGTTGCACCAGCTGGTCACTTTGTCTTCCTCAAACCCCGGGAAGTTCAGCCTACCACCAATCTACAAATCGTCACAACCCGCCAAGATGGAACAAAACGATCTTATCAATTTGAACTTCAGGTACGTGAAGGTGATGTCTCCATTGGCAATGATACATATTTCTTTGTAAAATTTCGTTATCCAGAAGATGAATCCTTGCGTAAAAAATTAGCTGAAGAAGCTAAAGTCAAACAAAATGAAGAAGAATCTGTCGATGATATCTTAAATATGCACGAACATTTTGGCCCACGTAATTGGGCTTATGTTGCTCAAGGCTCCCCTATCATTGAACCAACCTCGGTCTATGATAACGGCAAAACAACAACGTTTACTTTTTTAGGAAATAACGAAATTCCTGCCATTTATATTGTCTCACTTGATGGACAAGAATCTATTGTTCCAAAATCCATTAAAGGAAACCAGGTCATTGTTCATGCCATAGCCATGCAATTCACTTTGCGGCGTGGAAATGAAGTCCTGTGTATCTTTAATAAAGGATTCATACCAAGAGGAATTAACCCCGAAACCGGTACAACATCACCTTCTGTCCAACGTGAAGTAAACGTAGGGAAATAACCATGAACGATGAAGTGGACGAACTAAGCTTCAGTGATCGCGATACAATAAACGATCGTGATACAATAAACGATCGTGATACAATAAACGATCGTGATACAATAAACGACAATAAAAGGAAAAAAGAAAGATTTAATTTAGGAAAAGCTATAGCTCTTCTTATTCTCTTCTCTGTCTGTATTTATTTAATTTATGCAATCCTTTCAACTTCAAAAGATACGAAAAGACAACCAATAGAATTACCTAAAGAAACAAGCAGTAAGCAAACAGAAATTTTCCAGTCAGTCAAACCCACGCTAGCTCCTCTCGAGTTGGCTGATAAAAATAAAACCCTATTGCCTAAAGTTGAATTGCCAACGCCAACAATCAATCAACCCAATAATAGTGCTAATAATAAGTTATTGGAAGCAGCACAACGAGCTCCCGTTTTGGCCTATTCTAATCCAAATCAGCAACAAACCAATACAGCAAATAATAATGATGCTTCTTCTCACCAACACAATACCCCCGATAAAACAGCACAACAGTTCAATCAACTTCTCGAACCAACAAAACTAAAAGGTATTCGCGCTTCAACCCTCGGTAATCGCAATTATATCATTGCAATGGGAGCTTCTATCCCATGTATCTTGGAAACAGCAATTAGTAGTGATCAACAAGGATTTGTCAGCTGTATCGTTTCCAGAGATATCTTGTCAGACAATGGTCGTGTCGTCTTGCTCGATAAAGGAACACAAATCGTTGGTGAATATCGTACCGGTTTGAAAAAAGGTCAAACGCGTCTCTTCATATTGTGGAATAGAGCCAAAACACCAAGCGGTATCATTATAACATTGGGCTCACCAGCAACAGATGCTTTAGGTCGATCCGGTATTGATGGTGATATTGATAATCATTGGTTTGAACGCCTTGGTTCCGCACTTCTTGTATCAGTCGTCAGAGATGCAACAAATTACGCAAGAAATTGGATAAGTTCACCAAAAAAACAAAAGGAAGAAAAAGAACAAATACATGAAGAAGAAAATATCTTCTCTTCGGGAACAAGAATAGATAGTATCTCTGCAGGAGTAGATATAGCAAGAATGCTCGCAGAAGATTACATCAATATCCCTCCAAGCTTAACTAAAAATCAGGGCGAAATGATCAATGTCTTTGTTGCGCGCGACCTAGATTTCTCAACTGTCTACAAATTAAAAATTGTCGAAAATAACAAACAGATTATTCATCGTGCCTTCTCAGGAGACTTTAATAAAAACTCTATGGTGAAACCAAAATGAAGCAAAACCCCCAAAATATAAATAAGGAAGAATTATGCTAAATACACAAGAAATTGTTAATTCGGCTATTAATAGCCATACTATTAAAAATATTCCTTTGCATCCTAATACAATCTTGGCTTTACAAGGGTACGTAAAAGGAAATTATTCATTACATGAATTTAATACTATTATGGATACTACTGTAAAAGCTCTTCTTAGTGAAGTAAGAAATTTAGATGGAAGCAGTGTACCTCTTGATATTATAAATGCACATCATACAATACAAGCAATTATTAATTCATACCAAAAACTTTCAAACACTTCAAATATAGAAGCCAATAATTATTGTGCTCTAATAGTAGATGAATTACAAGAACGTCGTACAATTGTTGCTTCAGCCATTAATACCCATATTCTTAATAATGTTTCTTTGCATCCTAATACACTGACAGTTTTGGAAGAATATGCGAAGGGGAGCTATCCAAGAAATGAATTGGGTATTATCATGGATAGTACTGAAAAATTGATCCTAAATAGTTTAAAAAATGTAAAGATAAATGCTGCAACTATTAATACCATAAATGCACATCATAGAATGAAAAAAATCGTGGATTTATACCAAGAGCCTTTGCCAGAAAAGTTTGATTCTTCTTATTTAAAATACCTTCATGAATGTTTATTTAGTGAAAGGTTTGAACCGATTGGACATGACAATTATCTACTGACGTCTAAAGACGATATAACTGTAGACATGCTAGAGCTGAAAAAATTGAACCCAAATAATATGTTTAAAGAAGATAGGAAAGTTCAAGAAAGCTTAAAAAAATTTGATCAAATACTTAGAGAAAAAAACAATTTAAAAGGCTTATCGCGTCAACAATTTATCGGTGAGACAGTAGGGCTTTTTTCTTTTTTCAACCTTATACATCCATTTAAAGAAGACAATGAAATTACACAACGACTGTTTTTTGAAAAGCTTGCGAAAGCTGCAGGTCATACACTTGATTTTTCAGTTGTGACAAAACAACGCATGTTACGTGCCAATAATGATGCGATTTGGTACGCAAAAAGACTAGAGGAAAAGGGTAATGTAAGTGGTGAAGTTATAGAACATCTTTTTGAGGATATTTCCAATTCAGAAAAAATAGATATTTTGAAGGATGCTATATATAATGAAGCTACTGTTAAGTGCAAAGATCTAAATAATACAAATATTATAATACCACGTGATAATATAGTCTATACGGGTACTTATAAAGGAAGTACTGGAAATGCTATTATGATCGATACAAAGGATTCTTGTGTTGTATGCCCTAAAGATCGTCTTACACCAAAACAACTAAAAGAATTAAAGATCGGTGGTGAGTTCACTTTTACAGTTTCTAAGGAAGAGAATTTAGATACAGTTCTTATACCAGAAGAAAAATTACTTTCCTTAACGGATGATGAAATTATTGAAAATCTTAAAAAAAACATCACCCTTCAAGAAAAAGTAAAAGAGATCGAGAAATTGTCAAAAATTCTTTACAAAGATCCACAAATACTGGCAGAATATATAATGATGATTAATAAAAATCCAGAAAATTATAAATCTCTATCCGATCAGATTGTTAATGATCCAAAAAGTATTTCTGAAAGAGCAAATAAGAAATTTCAATCTAAAACAGATCAAAAAGATATTTATAAACTTGGTAATGCAATTGATGATTATATTGCAAGTGTAAAATATCGTAAAAATTTAATAATTGAACGGCATAATACAGAACAAAAACGCCTTGGAACAGTAGTAAAAATGCCTAGCAAAGAAATTCAGGATATTCTTAATTTGCCAAAAGATATGCAGAAAAAAGCTTTAGAGTCCTCTCCCTCACTTCACATAGAATTTAATAAATTTATAAATAATGTTGTTTATCGTCTATCATCAATAGAGTATAAAGAGCTCTGTAAAGCTAATTATAAAGCACTCTCTGAAAGCGTTGGCATATCAGAAAAAAAAGCAAGATTAATTACAAAAGTTGTTATGAGTTGTAAAGAATTGTGCAGACCGTTGAAACCAGTCAGATCTAAACAGCCTCAAAAAATAAATATAAATTAAGGAGAATTTTTAATTATGTACTTTTAAAGTAACAACATTATAACACAATAAAAACATATTTTTGTCTCATAAAAACAAACAAAAGAGAAAAATTATGCTGACAAAATCAACTAGTTATTGGACATCTCTAATGCTAAAAGAATTATAAAAAAGTTCCGGATTTGTTGATATAGTTGTTAGTACTTATTGGGAGTAAAGATAAACAATGCTAACATCTTCTGATATGTCTTTAGTTCGTAATTATGCCTATCCTAACACTACAACATTAAAGAATAAATATGGCATAATGGATTTTAAAAAACTTCAAGAGAAATGCACACGTGATGCAAAAAAAGTAATCGCTAATTTGCGTCAAGAGTCCCTACCAGAAAAGTTTGATTCTTCCTATTTAAAATATCTTCATAAATCCTTATTTCAAGAAGCATTTGAATGGGCTGGATATACCCGGGATCTTCCATTTACATTTAAAGATGGCACAACTGCTCAAATGTTAATGATGAAAATGCCAAATTCAAATATTTTTTTTGCAGCTAGTAACAAAATTCGAGAAAGCTTAAAAGAATTTGACCAAATGCTTGCTGCAAAAAATAATTTACAAGGTTTATCGCGCAAAGAATTTATTGATGAAGCAGTGAAGCTTTTTTCTTTTCTCGACTATATACATCCATTCAGAGGTGGTAATGGGCCTACACAACGACTGTTTTTTGAAAAGCTTGCGAAAGCTGCAGGTCATACACTTGATTTTTCAGTTGTGACAAAAAAGCGCATGAGATGTGCTTGTGCTAATGCAATAATTCTAAAAGGTGATAAAGCTCATGAAGCAATGAAACATTTGTTTGAAGATATTTCTAATCCAGAAAAAGCAGGTGTTTTAAGGGAATTATTCAATTGCATGCCTAAGTTTGAACTCGAACGTTTGGATGATGAATGTGTTGTAATACCGCGTGAAGGTATATCTTATACAGGTATTTACAGAGGAGCTAGTGTGGATTCTATTATAGTTGAAACGGCAGATTCTTGCGTCATATGCCATAAAGATTATCTTACACCAGAACAAATCAAGGCATTAAAACCCGGTAATGAGCTTAGCTTTACAGGTCCAATAAATAAAGATTTGGATCAAGTTCTTATCCCAGCAGAAAAATTAGCTCCTTTAAAGGAAGAAGAAATAATTAAAAAGATTAAAAATACTGCTTGTGTTCAGGAAAATAGAAGAAAAATAGAATCTTTATCAAAGCTTGTTTATGGCGTTTCAGAAATATTAGATAAAAATCTACATCTTATACATAAGAACCCTCAAATAGGTGAACAGCTTGCCGAACAGATTGAAAAATCTCCTCGATCTATTGCTAAGCTTACAGGTTTCAAAATAGGGCCTATAAAGAATCCAAGACGCGTGGTAGCTGAAAGAAATATTTCAGAACTCAGTAAAGCAATTAAGGAAAATGTCGATATTGTAGAATATGCTAAAAAGACAATTCTTAAAGAGCATCAAAAAAAACAAAAACGTGTTGAACAAGCAATAAAAAAGCCTAGCAAAGAAGTGCAAAAGATTTTTGAATTACAATCAAATAATTGGAAAGAAGCTTTAAAGGCAGAAAATCCTGAAGTGCTTCATAAAGATGTCTGTAGTTTTTTGTGTAAAATCAATTCTCGTCTTTCTGTAAGTGAGAGAAAAAGCATCGATTCTGCTGATTATGAAAAACTGGCTAAAAGTATTGGAATATCAGATAGTAAAGCAAAGATAATTATACAAGCTGTTAATCAAGGCAAAGAATTATGCAAAAAACTTGAAACAATTAAAGCTAATCGCCCGAAAGTGATGACTACAGAAGTTTTTTTGACAGTATTATAATTATAACTATGAAAAAAGAAAAGGTGCTCGTGATTGTTTATAACATCAAAAAAGTGACAACGTCATAACACAATAAAAACATATTTTTGTCTCATAAAAACAAACAAAAGAGAAAAATTATGCTGACAAAATCAACTAGTTATTGGACATCTCTAATGCTAAAAGAATTATAAAAAAGTTCCGGATTTGTTGATATAGTTGTTAGTACTTATTGGGAGTAAAGATAAACAATGCTAACATCTTCCGATATGTCTTTAGTTCGTAATTATGCCTATCCTAACACTACAACATTAAAGAATAAATATGGCATAATGGATTTTAAAAAACTTCAAGAGAAATGCACACGTGATGCAAAAAAAGTAATCGCTAATTTGCGTCAAGAGTCCCTACCAGAAAAGTTTGATTCTTCCTATTTAAAATATCTTCATAAATCCTTATTTCAAGAAGCATTTGAATGGGCTGGATATACCCGGGATCTTCCATTTACATTTAAAGATGGCACAACTGCTCAAATGTTAATGATGAAAATGCCAAATTCAAATATTTTTTTTGCAGCTAGTAACAAAATTCGAGAAAGCTTAAAAGAATTTGACCAAATGCTTGCTGCAAAAAATAATTTACAAGGTTTATCGCGCAAAGAATTTATTGATGAAGCAGTGAAGCTTTTTTCTTTTCTCGACTATATACATCCATTCAGAGGTGGTAATGAACCTGCACAACAAATGTTTTTTGAAAAGCTTGCGAAAGCTGCAGGTCATACACTTGATTTTTCAGTTGTGACACAAGAACGCATGAGATGTGCTTGTGCTAATGCAATAATTCTAAAAGGTGATAAAGCTCATGAAGCAATGAAACATTTGTTTGAAGATATTTCTAATCCAGAAAAAGCAGGTGTTTTAAGGGAATTATTTAATCATATACCTAAGCTTGAACGCGAACGTTTGGATGATGAATGTGTTATAATGCCGCGTGAAGGTATATCTTATACAGGTATTTACAGAGGAGCTAGTGTGGATTCTATTATAGTTGAAACGGCAGATTCTTGCGTCATATGCCATAAAGATTATCTTACACCAGAACAAATCAAGGCATTAAAACCCGGTAATGAGCTTAGCTTTACAGGTCCAATAAATAAAGATTTGGATCAAGTTCTTATCCCAGCAGAAAAATTAGCTTCTTTAAAGGAAGAAGAAATAATTAAAAAGATTAAAAATACTGCTTGTATTAACGAAAGCCGAAAAAGAATCGACCATTTGTTAAAGGTTGTTTATGGAGATATAACAGTATTAGATAAACATATGCACCTTATTAATAAAGATCCTGCAGTGGGTCAACGGCTTGCCGAACAAATTAGAAATTCTCCTCAATCTATTTCTAAATTCGCAGGATTTAAAATATGGTTTATAAAAAGTCCAAAACGCAAAGCAGCTGAAAGAAATATTTCAAGTCTCAGTCGAGAAGTTAAACAACATGTGGAAATTGTGAAATCTGTTAAAGATAAAATTTTTATAAAATATAAAAGAGAACAAAAACGTGTTGAACAAATAGTAAAAATGCCTAGCAAAGAAGTGCAAGATATTCTTAATTTGCCAAAGGATATGCAGAAAAAAGCTTTAGAGTCCTCTCCCTCACTTCATAAAGATCTTTTTGATTTTCTGTGCAAAGTCAAATCCCGTCTTTCAACAAGTGAGCTAGAATATGTCCGTGATACTCATCATAAAGTGCTGGCTGAAAGTATTGGCATATCACAAAGCAAAGCAAAGATAATTACACAAATTTTCAATAAAGGAGTAAAATTATACAAACAGTTTGACGCCATTAAAGCTGATTGCCCGAAGATAGCAGCTATAACCATATAAAAATTCAAGGATTCTCGCTTTCATTCTCATATAGACAGGTGAGTTTTGTAATAATTTATTTCCATAAAGAAAAATCAATCTTGACGGCTATACAGTATTATAAAAAATAATATCATCAAAGTAAGAACATATTTTTATTTCATGAAATCAATCAAAGTGAAAGGAAGAAATATGTATTCATTTTATTATTATCCTGACATTAAAGTATTAAAAAATAAACATGGAATAATGGATGAAAAAGCATTAAACAAACAATGTGCTCATGATGTAGCAAAAGCGACTGTTAGTTTGCGTCAAGAACCGTTGCCAGAAAAATTTGATTCTGACTATTTAAAATATATTCATAAATGCTTATTTGAGAGCACGTTTGAATGGGCTGGACATACCCGCAATATGCCATTTAAGTTTAAAGATGGCACGCGTGCCAAATTGTTAATAATGAAAATACCAAACTCAAATAATTTTTTTGTCGCTGGTAGCGCTATTAGAAAAAGCTTGCAGGAATTTGATAAGATGCTTTTTGAAAAAAAAAACTTACAAGGTTTATCGCGCGAAGAATTTATTGATGAGGCAGTAAAGCTTTTTTCCTCTCTCAACTACATACATCCATTTAGAGTTGGTAATGGGCGTGCACAACGACTGTTTTTTGAAAAGCTTGCAGAAGCTGCAGGTCATACGCTTAATTTTTCAGTTGTGACAAAACAGCGTATGATACATGCTTGTAATGATACGATACCTGTAAAAGGTAATGTAAATTATGAAGAGATGAAACATCTCTTTGAAGATATCTCCAATCCAGAGAAAATATGTCTTTTAAAAGAATTTGTTTGCCACCTACCGAAAATTGAGCGCAAAGACTTAAATAATAAAGTTGTTATAATTTCACGTAAAGGTATAACTTATGAAGGCCTTTATAAAAAAAGCGGTTTAGATGCTGTTATGATCGAAACAAAAGATTTTTGCGTCATATGCCATAAAGATTATCTTACACCAGAACAACTGAAAGCATTAAAACCAGGTAGTGAACTTACCGTTACAATTCCAATAAGTGATTCAGACAAAATGCTCATCCCAGCAGAAAGATTAGCTCCCTTGACAGAAGACTACATAATCAAGAAAATTGAAAATAATTCAAGTGTTCAAACTTGCCAAAAAAAAATCAAGGAGCTATCAAAACTTGTTTACGGCGATTCGGAAATATTAAATCGAAATATGGAGCTTGTTCATACAGATTTCGAAATGAGTAGAGATCTTTCTAAAAGGATTATAAATTCTCCTAAATCTTTTTCTAAGTTATTAGGTTTCAAAATATTAGGCATAAAAAGTTCAGTACGTAAAAATGCTGAACGCAATGTTAGTGCACTTAGTACTGAAGTTGATAAGTATATAGATATGGTATTAGAGATTAAACACGAAATTGTTGCAAAACATGAAGCGAAAGGAAAACGTCTTGCGCAAACAGTAAAGATGCCTAGCAAAGAAATGCAAAATATGCTTAACTTATCTAGAAGAATGCAAATAAAAGCGTTAGAAGATTGTCCTACACTTTACACAGAACTCAATAATTTTATGCGTAAAGTCACTATCCGTCTTTCAACAAAAGAAAATCACGAGCTTTATAAAGCTAATTATAAAGCTCTTTCTGAAAGTATTGGCATATCAGAAAATAAAGCAAAGATAATGATAGAAACTGTTAATAAAACTAAAAAATTATTACAAATACTACAACCTAACCGCTCAGAAATGATAACTAATACTCTCTAAAATGCATGAGCTTTGTATTTCATATAAACATTTATGGATAACAGTTATTTGTAATAACTACACCTTTTAAAAAAAGATGCAGTTTAAATTATAAGTTCAATTAATGAAACATTTTTATGGCATGGTAAAATAAAGAGTAGAACATAATGAAATATAAAAAAACACAGTTGGTTCTTGTTTTAATGCCTATAATTTTAGGCGCTTTAACGATATTCCTTATGCCTTACGTATTATTATTTATGATAAATGGATTACAGGACCATGAGAAATATTGGTATATTCGTTCGGAACCATTATTGGTGCTAGTTTTCGTTGTGGCTATACCATTGATTTATACTACATTGCAAAAATTGCATCTACGAAAAGGAATTGCAATTGTTACAGCAATCTTTTTTATTGGTACTTCTCTTTACTATATTAGCTGTGAAGTTAAACGCTTAAGCCCTTATATCGGCCAACAGGGAATAACGTGGAGTTATGCTCTAAAGTTTATCGATGATATGGTTTTCTTTGGCGTAATCAGCGGTGCTTTTCTTTTAGCAATTCAATTCTTTATAACGACTCCCCATAAAAATAAAAAAGGAGTAAAACGTGCTCGAAAAGCAATATTTGGTGATGCATCATGGATGAATTTAAATGAAGCAAAAAAAATTTTTCCTGCAGATGGCCAAATTGTTATTGGCGAAAGATACCGTGTTGATCAAGATAATGTGTGTAATATTCCTTTTGCGCCAGGCGATAAATCAACATGGGGGAAAGGTGGAACAGCGCCTTTGTTAACATTTAATCTTGATTTCGGTTCAACCCACATGATTTTTTTTGCTGGTTCTGGTGGATATAAAACAACAAGTACGGTGATTCCAGCATGTTTAAAATATCCAGGATCCATTGTCTGTCTTGATCCTTCAACAGAAGTTGCTCCAATGGTTCAATTTACGCGTAAAAAAATGAATAATAGAAATGTTATTATTCTCGATCCAGCTTCAATATCAACAAAAACTTTCAATGTTCTCGATTGGCTTTTAGATGATAGCGTACCTCGCACACAACGTGAAGCCAATATTGTAGGTTTTTCTAAATTGCTACTTACTGATAAAAAAACAGAGAATTCTTCAGCAGAATATTTTTCAACACAAGCGCATAATCTTTTAACTGCTCTTCTTGCACATGTTATATTCTCTGATGAATACGAAGACAGTGAGCGTAATTTAAAAACGTTGCGCAGAATCCTTTCTCAATCAGAAACAGCTGTTGTTAATCAATTGCGCAATATTCAAGACACATCACCTTCTCCTTTTATTCGTGAAATGGTTGGTATTTTCACAGAAATGGCAGATCAAACTTTTTCAGGTGTTTATACAACTGCTTCAAAAGATACTCAGTGGCTTTCTTTATCCAATTATGCAGATCTTGTTTGTGGTGATGATTTCTTATCCTCCGATATAGCAGATGGAAATACAGATATTTTTCTTAATCTTCCCGCAAGTATTTTGAACAGTTATCCAGGAATTGGACGTGTAATTATTGGCGCCTTTTTAAACGCAATGGTTACAGCTGATGGAAACTACAAAAAACGTGTTTTATTTGTTCTGGATGAGGTTGATTTGCTTGGTTATATGAATATTTTGGAAGAAGCGCGTGACCGTGGACGTAAATATGGCACATCCTTAATGTTATTTTATCAGTCCTCTGGTCAGTTGGTCAATCACTTCGGAAAATCAGGAGCACAATCATGGTTTGAAAGTTGTTCGTTTGTCAGTTATGCAGCTATTAAAGATCTACAAACAGCTAAAGATATTTCAGAACGTTGCGGTCAAATGACTGTCGAAGTAACAGGAGCAAGTAAATCTAGAGGACAATTTTTAAAAGGCTCTAAAAATATCAATTATCAACAGAGAGCACTTATTTTACCTCATGAAATTATTCAAGAGATGCGTCAAGATGAACAAATCATTCTTATGCAAGGGCAGCCACCTTTACGATGTGGACGAGCAATCTATTTCAGAAGAAAAGAACTGTTAGATGCTACTGAAAAGAATCGTTTTGCTCCAAAAGGAAAGTAGAACTTTATAAATTTTAGCTTTAAAAAACAATAAAAGTAAAAAACAAGAACGTGTGCTTATTTTTTATGAGAGCAAGTAAAGAGAAAGCAGAAACTCATGAAAAAATTTCAACCGATCATTTTACATCTCTAACAAACGCTAAAATAAATATGGAATAATGGATTTTGAACAATTTAAAAGGAGATGTGCGCATGATTATGCAAAAGCAATTGTCAATTTACGTCAAGAAGCACTGCCAAAGAAATTTGATTTCTCTTATCTAAAAGACCTTCACAAACGCTTATCTGAAAATACGTTTGAGTGGGTTGGTCATGCCCGCGATCTCCCATTTAAGTTTAAAGATGGTAATAACTAGCCAATATTGTTAATAATGCAAATACTAAACTCACAGGAATTTGATCAAGCGCTTGCTGCAAAGAATAATTTGCAAGGTTTATCGCGCGAAAAATTTATCCGTGAGGGAGTAAAGCTTTTTTCCTCTCTCAACCATATACATCCATTCAGAGAGTATAATAGACTTACACAGCGAATGTTTTTTGAAAAGCTTGCAAAATCTGCAGATCATGAGATTGATTTTTCGATTATAACAGAAAAATGCATGACATTTGTCAGTAGTAAGGCAGAAGAAAGAATTTCTCAAGCCTATGCAAATTATGTTTGAGGATATTTCTAATCCAAAAAAATTGATATTTTAAAGGAATTTATCAACTACAAAGTAAGAGTAGATGTCACCTCTTGTAATATAAATGATCAAATTATTGTAGCACCAAATGAAAATGATACCTACACAGTATACCTATGAAGCTGATAGCCCAAATTCCATTATATGATTAAAACAACGGATTTTTGTGTTATATGCTACAAAGATTACTTCACACCAGAACAACTTAGATCATTAAAATTTGGTGATAAAATCACCTTTACAGATCCAATAGCCAAAAATTTAGACCAGATTCTCATTCCAGCGGAAAAATTAGATCTTTTAACGAAAAAGGAAATAATCCAAAGGATTATAAGATCTACCTCGGTTCAGGAAAATTGGAAAAAAGTCGATTATTTATCAAAGCTTGTTTATGGCGATTCAAAAATGCTAAATCAAAATCTGCATCTTATACATAAGAATCCTGAAATAGGTAAACAGCTTGCTGAACAGATTGAAAATTCTCCTCAATCTATTTCTAACCTTGCAGGTTTCACATTAGGGATCTTCAATAGTTTAAACGTAGAAAAGCTAAAAAATATTTCAGAACTCAGTCAAGTAATTGAAGAATACACCAACAACTTCAAGAGATCCGAATTAATCTATTAAAAACAATCTCTATGGCCAATTAAAATATAAATTCTTAGTGTATTTAATATTTATCGGTAAGAATTGTTTTTACGATATTATGTTCAACAGTTCCTGCTTACTCATTTTTAATTTTCTATCATCATTATTTTTAATCGATTTATTTGGAATTCTCGAAATTCGAGACATATTTCTTTGGCTTTATTAAAGATTTTTGTAATTATTCTCGCTCTATTTTCTGATATACTAATGCTTTCAGCTAATGTTTTATAATCGGCCTCATTAAGGGCTTTATGCTCTCTTGTTGAAAGACGCAAAACAACTTTGCTCATAAAGCTATTGAATTCTTCTCGAAGTGAAGGAGAGAACTCTAAAGATTCGTTCCATCTATCCTTTGGTGAATTAAGAATATTTAGTACTGCTTCGCTAGGCATTTTTATTGCTTTTCCAAGACGTCTTTGTTCTACTTGATGCTCTTTAAGAATTTTATTTTTAATAGATTCTAAAGTATCTACGTATTTTTCAATTACTTGACGAAGTTTAAAAAAATTCTTTTCAGCTATTTTGCGTTTTGGACTCTTTATTACCCCTATTTTGAAACCTGCAAGGTTAGAAATAGATTGAGGAGAATTTTCAATCTGTTCAGCAAGCTGTTTACCTATTTCAGGATTCTTATGTATAAGATGCAGATTTTGATCTAATATTTTTGAGTTGCCATAAACAAGCTTTGATAAATGCTCGACTTCTTCTCGGCTTTTTTGAACATAGATATTATTTACAACTCTTTCGATTATTTTTTCTTCTGTCAAAGGAGCTAATTTTTCTGCTGGAATGAGAATCTGGTCTAAATTTTTGGTTATTGGAGCTGTAAAGGTGATTTTATCACCAAATTTTAATGCTCTAAGTTGTTCTGGTGTGAAGTAATCTTTGTAGCATATAACACAAAAATCCGTTGTTTTAATCATAATGGAATTTGGGCTATCAGCTTCATAGGTACCCGTGTAGGTATCACCTTCATTTGGTGCTACAATAATTTGATTATTTATATTACAAGAGGCGGCATTTACTCTTACTCTGTAGTTGATAAATTCCTTTAAAATACTTACTTTTTCTGGATTAGAAATATCTTCAAACAGATGCTTCACAGCAGTTGTATTATCTACATCACCTTTTAGCATTATTGCATCACTATAGATACATTTCATGCGTTCTTTTGTCACAACTGAAAAATCAAGCTTATGACCTGCAGCCTCTGCAAGCTTTTCAAAAAATATTTGTTGTGTAAGCTCATTTCCTTCTCTAAATGGATGTATATTAATAAGAAAAGTAAATATTTCCCCTGCATTATTAACAAACTCTTTGCACGATAAGCCTTTTAAATTGTTCTTTTCAGAAAGTATTCTATCTATTTTTTCTAAACATTCTTTGATTTTATCACCAACTGCTAGAGAAAATATCGAGGATGAACTTCCGATTTTGCTCATGACGGCAACTGTACCATCTTCAAATTTAAATGGGAGATCGCGGGTATGACCGGCCCACTCAAACGTATTTCCAAATAAGCGTTTGTGAAGATATTTTAAATAAGAGGAATCAAATTTCTTTGGCAGCGCTTCTTGACGTAAATTAATAATTGCTTCTACTACATCATGCTCACACTTTTGAACAAAGCGTATAAAGCTTTTTACTCCATATTTGTTTTTCAGTGTATTGCTGCCAGAATAGGTATAATTATCAGGTAATGCTTCATTTTTTGTTTTACTGAAGTATAAAACATTTAGATCTTGCAATGTAAGAGATGAAGAATCTTTATGTAGAGTTTTTTTCATAAATTTTTTCTTTTTTTTAATCGTATTTTTAATTTCCTATAACCGTTATTTTTAATTGATTAATTTTGAACTCTCGAAATTCAAGGCACAGTTCTTTGATTTTATGAAATAACTTCTGTAAGTACTCTTTCTTTTTGTGTACGAACACACTTATTCAAACTTAAATGGGAGATCGCGGGCATGACCAGCCTACTCAAAGGTATTTTCAGATAAGCATGAAGGTCTTTAGATTAAGAGAAATCAAATTTCTTTGGCAGTGCTTCTTGACGTAAATTGACGATTGCTTTTGCATGTATCATGAGCACATCTCCTTTTAAGTTGTTCAAAATCCATTATTCCATATTTATTTTAGCGTTTCGCTATCAGAATAGATTAATTATAAGATAAGGATAGATTATGAAATGCTAACATCATGTGTCCTTATAGCTCTAAAACTTATTTCTTAGGGTGAACTTTTTATAATACTGCATCATCCATAAGAGTATTGAATTCTTCTAATGAATATTCTCCCTTCGCATATCCTTCTAAAATCTCGAGCGTTTTAGAATGAAGGGTGATCCCTTCAATTTCATGTGTACTGATAGCTGCATCAACCGCTTCACGGCGTTTTTGTAATTCTTCTGGTGTTAGAGATGTAAAATGATCGGTTGAAGTTTTTTTCATGAGTCTTTCCTTTTTCTTTATTTGCTCTTATAAAAAACAAGCATACATTCTTATTTTTTATGCTTTTATTGTTTTTTAAAGCTAAAATTTATAAACCATTTATATTTCTCCATGAGCAAAATGTTGCCATAATAATTGCCATCTATGAATGTTAGATAAATTAGAAAGTCTCACATTTTCAGTTAACTATATTTATTATTTGTGTGTCACTAAATTTTATTTGTTTCAATGAGTTTTGTAATATTTTGTTTTTCGTAAAGATTTCTTTAATTTGCTTTGCTCTACTTTCTGATATGCCAACGCTTTCAGCTAATTCTTTATAGTTAGCATTATAAAGCAATACATATTCTTTTAATGTAAGACGGGAACGAACCTTTTTTATAAAATTATTGAGTTCTTCGTGCAGCGAAGAAGAGGACTTCAAAGCTTCTCTCTGCATATCTTTTGGTAAGTTAAAAATATTTTGTATTTCTTTGCTAGGCATTTCCACTATTGTTGCAAGACGCTTTTGTTCCATTAGATGCTCTCCAAGAATTACACTTTTCACACGTTTTACAGTATTCACATATTCATCAACTTTTTGAATGAGTGTATAAACATTTTGTTTAGCGCTTTTGTATTTCAAATTTCCTATACCTAATATTTTCTTACCTGCTAATCTAGATATAGATTCAGGGGAATTAGTAATCTGCTGAATAAGCTCTCGACCAAATTGTGTATTTTGATTAATGGTCTCTATCTTTGCGTCAAATTTTTTTAACTTCCGATAAACACGCTTTGCATAAAAATTGACTTCTTCTCGTTTTAATTGGACATCGTAATGACCTTTAATCCTTTCAACAATTTGCTCTTCAGTTAAAAAAGCTAACCTTTCTTTTGGAATGAGAAGATTTTCTAAATTTTTTATATTTTCTTTTATTGGGTCTTTAAAGGAAAACTCATCACCGACTTTTAATGCCTTAAGTTGTTCTGGTGAAAGATAATCTTTCTTGAATACCATATAAAGCGGTTTTTCAATGTAATTACGATCTATTTTAAGTAGAATAGAATCTGGGCTATCACTTTCATAGATACCTGTATAGATTTCGTCTTTATTTGGCGCTAAAATAATTCTTTTCTGTGCATTTTTACGTTCGATCTCATTCATAGAGTTCATGAATTCCTTTAAAACACATACGTTTTCTGGATTAGAAATATCTTCAAGCATATGTCTTACAGCGCTTATATCACCTATATTACCACTATCAGTTATAGAAATCATAGTGGAAATCACCATACGTTTTGCTGTGACAACTGAAAAATCAAGTTGATGGCCTGCAGCTTCAGCGAGTTTTTCAAAAAACATTCGTTGTGTGCGCCCATTACCATCTCTGAATGGATGTATGTAATTAAGAAAAGTAAATACACCGGTTGCTTTATGAACAAAATCTTGACGTGATAGTCCTTGAAGATTATTACACTCTGCGAGTATTTTGTCCAAGTTTTGTAGTTCTTTAGCGATTCTCTCACCTTTTGCAAAAGAATTTTTTGAGTTCATTTTTCTCATTGTTGGCATAATAGCAGATGTGCCATCTGCGAATGTAAATGCAACATCGCGAGTATTCCCAGCCCATTCAAATGTATTCCCAAACAAACATTTATGAATATATTTTAGATAGGAAGAATCAAAATGTTCTGGTAGAGTCTCGTGGTGTAAATTAAGGATTGCCCTCACTGTGTGATGTCCACTTACCATAGAAAGAATTTTTTCGTCTGTTATTCCGTGTTTATTTTTCAGTACGAAACTTCTAGGATAAGTGTAGTGATAGGGTGATGGGGATTGAAAGTTAAATGATATTATGTTTTCTTCTACTTGAGACTCTTCTGTACTTGTAATCTGCATGTCATCCAAAATAATTTTCTCAGTAGTATCCATAATAACATTAAATTCATCTAATGAATAATCCCCTTCCGCATATCTTTCTAAAACTAGAAGTGTATCAGGATGCAAAGTGATATTTTCAATAGTGTGAGTGTAAATCGCCGAATCAACGATTCGGCGACGTTTTTTTAGTTCTTTTGCTGTCAAAGATAATAATTTTGTTGGCATAACTATATATTCCTCAACAATAACTTTTATTATGATATTGTCATCAACGATTTCAGCCCATTCATATGAGAATGAAAACTTGTATTTTAAACAGCTATAGTCATCTTTGCTGGTTGACTTATTCTCATTTTTTGCAATTGTTGGTATAATTTTTTCATTTCAAGAAGAGTTATTAAAAGAACTTTCGCTTTACTTTCTGATATACCAATATCTTTAGCGATTTTTTCATAATTACTTCTTTTGATTGTTTCAAGTTGGTCTTTTGAAAAACGATTATTAATTTGAAGCAAAAAACTACAAATCTCTTTTTGAAGTTCAAAACAATCCCTTGTTCCTAAATATTGTCCCCTCATATTTGGTGACATAATAAGAAGATTTTGTATTACTGTGCTAGGCATTTTTATTGAATTTTTAAGGCGGTTTTGTTCTAAATTATGATCGTGTATAATTTTATCTCGAGAAGATATTATAGCAGCCGTATATGCTAGAATTTCTTGACTGAGTGGTAAAAGATTTCTTTCAGCACATATGCGGGCCGGAGATTTTATTTTACTCATTATTTTGAAACCTGAAAGTTTAGAGATAGATTTAGGATCCTTTAAAATCGTGTTAGAGATCCTTTCACCATCTTTTGCATCTTGAATAATATAATTTTCAATTTGATCTAATACTTTTGGATCACCATAAACAATTTTTGCTAAATCTTCGACTTTTTTTTGGCAATCTTGAACTCTGGTATTATTTTTAATCTTTTGGATTATTTCTTCTTGCTTCAAAGGAGCTAAATTTTCTGCTGGAACGAGAATTTTATCTAAGTCTTTATTTCCTAGAACTGAAAAAGTAACTGACTCACCGACTTTTAATGCCTTAAGTTCCTCTGGTGCCAAATAATCTTTACAGTATACAACATATGAATCTTTCGTCACAATTATAATAGAATCTGGACTACTCTCTTTATATCTACCTGTATAGATTATATCATTTTGTGGCATTATAACAACGTGATTATCCAGATAACTACGTTCATATTCAGGCAAAGAGTCTAAAAAATCTTTTAAAAGACGCAATTTTTTTGGATTAGAAATATCTTCAAACAGATGTTTCATCTCTTTATAGTTTACCACACTATTTTCTTTAGGTATCGCATTACTACAGGCATTTATCATACGCTGTTTTGTCACAACTGAAAAGTCAAGTGTATGACCTGCAGCTTCTGCAAGCCTTTCAAAAAACAGTCGTTGTGTACGTCCATTACCGTCTCTGAATGGATGTATATAGTTGAGAAAGGAAAAAAGCTTCACTGCCTCATCAATAAATTCTTCGCGCGATAAACCTTGTAATTCCTTCTTCTGACTAAGGATATTATCAAATTTCTGTAATTGTTTTTTGATTTTGTTACTATCTTGAAAAAAAGCAGTTGATTCTGGTATTAGCATCTTTGATATATTTGCAATTGTGCCATCTTCAAATGTAAATGGAAGATCGCGAGTATGCCCCGCCCATTCAAACGAGCTCTCAAATAAGCATTTATGAATATGTTTTAAATAGTTAGAATTAATTTTTGGTGGCAACGGTTCTTGACGCAAAAGAACAGCTGCCTTATCTGAATCAGATCTACATTGTTTGTCAAGATATTGAGAATTTTGTATTCCGTATTTATTTTTTAGTATTTCACTTTCAGGATAAGTATAATCACAATATGAAACTGAACTGGATGAACTATCACTTTTAAAAAGATTTATTTTTTTCATATCAAACCTTTACCTATACTTAAAAATATTATTGTATAATAAATACACTTTAATATACACGAATTCTTCTAAAATTTTAGATGCTTTAGTATAATAATTATATTTTTTTTATTTAATCACCCCCCAAAGATATTTCGTTGCTTGAAAGGATCATAATAAATTTCTGTAACTTTAAATTTTCCTTCGATCCTTTTACATTGAACGATAACGTCAATCATTGAAATTAATAATCCTCGAATATCATTGCGCTCTAAATCGCCTCCTCCTTCGCTTTCTTTAATCAAAAGGGTCATTTGCTCAAATGCAGCAAGTGCTGTTGATGCATGAACTGTTGTAATCGAACCTGGGTGTCCTGAATTAACATTACGGACATAATAAAAGGCAGTACCATCTCTCAACTCTTGTAGAAGAATGCGGTCAGGACGCATTCGTAAGGCAGATTCAAGTAATTCTTTTGGTCCAATAGAGGATAAACCATGCCCATCTTTTGCGTAAATCATAGAGACATGATTAGAATGTGGTACGACCAATTCTGGTGTATCTTCAATAGTTATAATACGCTCATCATCAGGAATTTTAGTGATCAATGCTTTTGAGAGTGTTGTCTTACCAGACCCTGTTTTTCCTGAAATAAGGATATTTTTTTGTAATTTCACAGCCTGATTTAAAAAGGAAACAAAATCTTTATTGTAATAATCAATTATTAATTCACGTTCGATGCTTTTAAATTCATTAAAACGAGATTGATAATCATTCAATGGAGTGAAAGAGACCTGTTCACATACTGAAAAGAGACCTTTATCGGCTAGATCTTCAAGTGAATAATTTCGTGACGATGGTTTACGAATTGTTATGCTGACTGTGTCTTTTTTTACGGCTGGTGGAATGACGATTTGAATACGCTCGTTATCTGGGAGGGTAGCGGATAATATTGGATTTTGATCGGAGATATTTTGCTTAGAATAAGCAGCAACTACTTTAGCAATACCGATGATTTCATTGAATGAGAGTTCTGGGACTTTGATAGTTTTCCACCCTTCTATTCCTTCGATCATGACTTGATAGGGACGATTAATGACGATTTCGAAGAGATTTTCATCTTTGAGAAAGTTACGAATTGGTTGAAGTTTTGTTAAGACGATAGCGACGGTTTCGTCATTTATATTTTGGGGGTTTTGCTTCATTTTGGTTTCACCATAGAGTTTTTATTAAAGTCTCCTGAGAAGGCACGATGAATAATCTGTTTGTTATTTTCGACAATTTTTAATTTGTAGACAGTTGAGAAATCTAGGTCGCGCGCAACAAAGACATTGATCATTTCGCCCTGATTTTTAGTTAAGCTTGGAGGGATATTGATGTAATCTTCTGCGAGCATTCTTGCTATATCTACTCCTGCAGAGATACTATCTATTCTTGTTCCCGAAGAGAAGATATTTTCTTCTTCATGTATTTGTTCTTTTTCTTCCTTTTGTTTTTTTGGTGAACTTATCCAATTTCTTGCGTAATTTGTTGCATCTCTGACGACTGATACAAGAAGTGCGGAACCAAGGCGTTCAAACCAATGATTATCAATATCACCATCAATACCGGATCGACCTAAAGCATCTGTTGCTGGTGAGCCCAATGTTATAATGATACCGCTTGGTGTTTTGGCTCTATTCCACAATATGAAGAGACGCGTTTGACCTTTTTTCAAACCGGTACGATATTCACCAACGATTTGTGTTCCTTTATCGAGCAAGACGACACGACCATTGTCTGACAAGATATCTCTGGAAACGATACAGCTGACAAATCCTTGTTGATCACTACTAATTGCTGTTTCCAAGATACATGGGATAGAAGCTCCCATTGCAATGATATAATTGCGATTACCGAGGGTTGAAGCGCGAATACCTTTTAGTTTTGTTGGTTCGAGAAGTTGATTGAACTGTTGTGCTGTTTTATCGGGGGTATTGTGTTGGTGAGAAGAAGCATCATTATTATTTGCTGTATTGGTTTGTTGCTGATTTGGATTAGAATAGGCCAAAACGGGAGCTCGTTGTGCTGCTTCCAATAACTTATTATTAGCACTATTATTGGGTTGATTGATTGTTGGCGTTGGCAATTCAACTTTAGGCAATAGGGTTTTATTTTTATCAGCCAACTCGAGAGGAGCTAGCGTGGGTTTGACTGACTGGAAAATTTCTGTTTGCTTACTGCTTGTTTCTTTAGGTAATTCTATTGGTTGTCTTTTCGTATCTTTTGAAGTTGAAAGGATTGCATAAATTAAATAAATACAGACAGAGAAGAGAATAAGAAGAGCTATAGCTTTTCCTAAATTAAATCTTTCTTTTTTCCTTTTATTGTCGTTTATTGTATCACGATCGTTTATTGTATCACGATCGTTTATTGTATCACGATCGTTTATTGTATCGCGATCACTGAAGCTTAGTTCGTCCACTTCATCGTTCATGGTTATTTCCCTACGTTTACTTCACGTTGGACAGAAGGTGATGTTGTACCGGTTTCGGGGTTAATTCCTCTTGGTATGAATCCTTTATTAAAGATACACAGGACTTCATTTCCACGCCGCAAAGTGAATTGCATGGCTATGGCATGAACAATGACCTGGTTTCCTTTAATGGATTTTGGAACAATAGATTCTTGTCCATCAAGTGAGACAATATAAATGGCAGGAATTTCGTTATTTCCTAAAAAAGTAAACGTTGTTGTTTTGCCGTTATCATAGACCGAGGTTGGTTCAATGATAGGGGAGCCTTGAGCAACATAAGCCCAATTACGTGGGCCAAAATGTTCGTGCATATTTAAGATATCATCGACAGATTCTTCTTCATTTTGTTTGACTTTAGCTTCTTCAGCTAATTTTTTACGCAAGGATTCATCTTCTGGATAACGAAATTTTACAAAGAAATATGTATCATTGCCAATGGAGACATCACCTTCACGTACCTGAAGTTCAAATTGATAAGATCGTTTTGTTCCATCTTGGCGGGTTGTGACGATTTGTAGATTGGTGGTAGGCTGAACTTCCCGGGGTTTGAGGAAGACAAAGTGACCAGCTGGTGCAACTTGCCAAGCGACGGAATTGCCAATTCCAATATAGGAAATATTTTCATCGTCAGCGAATTCAATCTGCACTGAAGAGCGAATAGATCCAATGATTTTTGTGACATTGTAGGGATCATAATTGATAAATCTAATGCGATTATCTTTATGGCCACTAACAGGAGAAATTTCTGCCCATGATAAAGGGGTATAACAACTTATTGCAACAATGAGAGTTAAAAAGAATATTTTTACTCTGATCATTGGACCACCTCTGGATCAGATCTATAGGCTGATACTTGGAAGCCGAGCGGATTAATTAAACGATCTTCTACTGAAATGCGTGTATTAATGTAGGAAAAATTCATCACCGAAACCCAATGCGAAATATCTTCTTTTTCATTGGAATCTCTAATTGTTTTATAATACCGCACTTGAATGAGATCTTTACTTAAAAAAGAGATGGATTTTATTGTGATTGTTACAGTCATATTTTGATAGATATTTTGCGGACTTTCTGGATTATTTCCCGAATACCATTTAGCAAAACGATTTTGTTCTTCTAGTGAAGATAAAAGAGAAATGATACGAAAATTATTGGCTGTTTCTGATAATTGGAAACTTTCGCGTGCTCGAATATATTTGCTAACAAAATAGCGTGTTATTGCTTCATCATAGTTTTGCGGTTCATCTTTTAGAGCACTAACAACATCGACGATACCAGTAGAATTATCCACTCGAATGACGAAAGGTTCTATGGTTTTTAAGGGTGTTAATGCTACCACAGCTAAAGCTAAAGCGATGGCCATCAATCCAAAAAGTACGGTCAAAGCCATGAAAATTTTTATTTGCAGCCGCATATTATTCATACGATCGATATCAAATGACCGCGCTTCTTTTATATATTCATTAAACTCATCACTTTTCATGGGTGATCTCCGCATTTTTATAAGATGATGCTTGGTGGTTTATTGAATCCAAAGGAGGCGTATTTAATCCGACATGAGCTTTTGGTACTTCATTTTCTAGTGTGTTGAGGATAATGGGAGTTGGAACTGGCTTAACAGCTGTATTATTGTGTTGGAGGACGTTTTCGTCACTCCAGCTCCACTTATTCCACTTACCTTGATTGAGCACACGGACATTTTGGCCGTTACAACGTGGGAGTTTTGGGGGACCACTCTTTAAGGCACAGCCGGTAAGAGCTATCATAAAAGTCAAAATGATAGTTATTTTTAGTTTCATTGTTTGAGCTCACAAACATCTTGAAAGATAAATTGTTGTTTTGCAGTGCACGATTTTACAAAATTATGGAGCAAAGCATGAAAATTGGCCTTTTGAGAAAGCAGAGCAGATTTTTCATGCACTTTACATATGGCTAACGCCTTTTGTTTAAAGGCATTAACCATGATTTTGTTGAAAAATTTGACATTAAAATCGGCCACGCGCACCCCCTCCACGCATCATTTGTGCAGCATGTGCAGCATGCGCAGCACTAGCGCTTCGAGAAACTCCTGAAGCCGTATTTCTTGCTATGCCTCCACCGAGGTTAAAGCCACTTCTGAAGGCGTTAGAAGCCATCGACAACATTTGTACTCCTGCAGATACTCCGGCATGATAATATGGTCCTCCACTAGAGAGTGCAGAAGCAATGGTGGGAAGTCCTTGAAAGAGAAAACTTCCTACTATTGAGACTACCAGGACAGGGGGAAGTAAGAAATAGATTGAATCATATTGGCTGTCGAAAACATACAAAGTAATTTTGCACATCATTGTTCCCAGAAACATCACAAGAACTTGTAAAACTGTAAAGTTAACTAATGTTGTAATCCATGCATCGGCGTATCTTCTGGTTACATTGAACAAATATAAACTAATGAAAACAGGTCCGAGACTTATGACCATGACCAATGTGACTCTGGCAAACATTTGGATAATAAAACCAATTGTACAAAAAATAATAATTGCCAAAAACATTAAAGCACCAATCAGTCCAACTACAATCTTTTCAAAAAAATACGCTCTAGCTACAAATTCTTGATAACGAGTATTGGCCACTAACAAAATATAATCGAAGACATTGGAATCAACGGGATTACTATTGAACGCATTTCCGATAGCATTTGCTAAATTACCAAAGAATATGTCTTTAACGTAAATATTAAATGTATCTGCATTTGTTGCCATTGTTGTCACGATAACGATTTTGACGACATTATTAATAAGGCTATGCATTGAAAGGGCAGCGCGGCCAGTCATAACATTGTAGCCATATAAAAAGATAAAAATGATAGCTGCCAGGTTTAATGGTGTTGCAATAGCAGAAGACAAGCTACTAACTGTTGAATCCACCACACCATTGAGCGGCACTAAAATATATGAAGAAACACTTTCGAATGGAGTAAATTTAAAATCTGGCTTTGGCATTATTTTTATCTGATTTTGATATTATTTTTAGCTTTCTCCAACTCTTCTTTTAGTGTGTTGTGAACAATTTCATGTTTTTTTTCTTGTTCCTCTTCACGTTTTTTTTCTTTTGATTGAGAATTTTCTGATTTAATAATAGAAAGAGCCTGAAGTTTTAGAATGTCTACTTGAAGCTTAGCTTGAAGAATAGCCAGCTTGGATTCAAGATCTTTTCTTTTTTTTTCATCAGTTTCTGATAAAATTTTCTGACTGATTTCCTGAATCTCTTTTTCATTTTTAGTAGCTGAAGCATAAATAGATTCAGCTATTTTTAATTTTGTCTCTTCTGATGTTGTATCTTCTATGACACTTTTATAATATCGCTCACTATCTTCTGTAGCTCCCGATACTCCATGAGAGATGAAACTTGAAGATAAAAGCATAATTATAAATTTTTTCATTGAACTTGTCTCCTTTGATGAAATATAGGCAACCATATATCGGGGTTTGTTCCATACTCATCTATAATTTGATTCATGAGTTCAATATTTCTGGTTGTCCCGCTTAAGACAGCAATTTCATTGTCCATTCCACGTAAGTTCAGTTCTGCAACAATGGAGTTCTGTCCTTGTTTAATGAGAAAACGCCGAGATTCTCTACTTAATTCTGATTGGATTAGCTCAAATTCACGTTCAGTCAGTTTAAAATTTTCAACATAGTCGTTATAATTAGCTTTTTGATTTGGAAAAAATATTTGCGTGGGGCATTGTTCAATAATTGTGTGGGCAATGGTTGAATTCAAAGCATCTCTAGGGCTTTGTGTTGCAAAGAGCATCATGCCATTTTGTTTACGAATTGTTTTCAGACGATCTTGAGTAAAAGCTTTAAATGAATCATCCTCAAGCGCTTTCCAGAATTCATCGATAACAATAATGATACGTCGACCATCAATAAGATCGAGAATGCGGTTAAACAGATACATCATCAGAGGCCGACGAATTTCTTCATTATCTAGGAAATCCGTCATATCATAACCTATGAATTGGGCATCTAAATTGAGATCATCTTGGTCATTATCAAAGACCCACCCTAAAGGATTACCTTTAGTCCAACGTTTTAAACGCATGGCAATACCTTCTGTGGATGTATTATCAAAAAACAGTTGAAGTGCACCGAGAGAGCGTTGTGCTAGGGGAAGGCTTTCTAAGGAATTAATTGCTCTAGCAATATCTTGCCTTTCTTGTTCTGTTACTGTTTGGCCTTCGGAGGTGACCAGTTTTAAGACCCAGTGCTGAAGGAAGAGTTTATTCTTTTCGGTGTATTCCATACCTTTTAATGGCGCAATATTAGTAGGTTTGCCGTTTTTCAAAGGCTTATATTTTCCACCTCCAGCGCGGACAAAGATTTCTGCTCCCTGATCTTTATCGAAAAAGACTATTGTTGGGTTATATTTTTGCGATTGTGCAAGAAGAAAATTAACAATGACTGTTTTTCCAGAACCTGATGGACCACAAACAAAGGTATTTCCAACATCACCATAATGAAAATTAAAATAGTAAGGCGAACTCGCTTGTGTTTGCAGTAAGGCAACTGCAGAGCCCCAAATATTACCTTTCAATTTGCCAATCGGGAAGGAATGAAAGGGCGATAAGGCTGCAAAATTTCTGCTGCTAATGGCTCCAGAGCGTGCTCGATAGCTAAAGTTTCCAGGAAGTTGTGCCCACCATGCTGCCTCTAATCCTAGATCTTCTCTGGCTATAACTGCTCCACCATTCGTCAGGTACGAACGGGCTTTGGAGAGGTATTCTGCCAATTCTTGTGGACGATCAGAAAAAACTGCTAAAGAGAGATGATGTTCTCCCAAAACAAAACGATTAGACTCTAAATCATCAAGTGCATCATCAAGTGCACTAATTTGCGAGCTGGCTCGATCAGCCACATTGATCATTTGATTTTGTTTACGGCTCATAATAGCACTTGCAACTGCTTTACTTTTAAAAACAAAGGATTGCGTTAAGATCAATTCAAAGGGTGCTGTCAACAAACCATCTGTCATACCTGGACGTGTTTTAGAGGGATATTCCTTCCATCCAAACATACCTACAAAGCGTTCATTGCTTTCATGACGAATTTCAATAATTTCTTTTCCAAAAAGAACACGATCTGAATAAATCGTTGAGGCTATAGTGCCAAATGTAAGAGGGATGCGTTCACGCCTTCCTCCAACCAACTGATGAAGAAATTCGCTTTGCTCAGAAAATAAAATGCCATCATGCTCGTAGGTTGACAAAAGTCGTGCTTCATAGCTCTCAAGACCTTGTATAAGATCTTGGCCTAACTCTTCAAGTTTCCGAATAGATTCAGAATCTGGTTCCGTTTGTGTCTTCTTGGCTCGTGTTAAGCGATGAAAAAAAGTAGCTAGCTGTTCAGTTTTATCTGCTGAAGGATTCCAGAGTACCGAAAGATACAGATCATTCCGATAAAGATCTTTCAAAACCATCTTCTGTTTGTAGTGTTTATCTAAGGTTGTTGCAAAAGACGAAGAAAATTGGCTCTCTGGATAAATCGTTTCCCGTCGGCGGATAATATGAGAATATAAAGCAACACGTTCATCTGCAATATTTTTCAACAGCGTGTTTAATTGGATGTGTAACGAATTTAATTGGCTAATATCTGCAGTATCAAAGTTGATGCCTTCAATGGCAATCACCATCATTAAGCAGCGGGAATTCAACGCAATTACATGTTGATTGACATGACGAACATAGGGAATATATTCCTCCGGCAAAGATTCCATCTTCATCACTGACATCTGTCTCACTTAATTTAATTCCTTATAAGTTCGGATAAGGCGTAAAGGAGATGTAGACCCTCCACCCCATCTTGTCAGGTTCTTTTGTTTACCTCGAGTATTGAGCCAAGCAAATAAAACACGAAATTGGTTATGATCGCGTTTTATGATTTCACGTAAGATAAAGTGCAAACCAACGCCAAAACCAATCATTGAGAAACTGCTTGTAATGATAAAAAGTGTAGATATTGTCATGACATTCAATGCCATAGCTTCCACCGTAACTCCAGCAAACATAGCTGGTCTTGTGCAGGCAAGAAAAAGGGTATCTTCATTCATTTATGATGTCGTTCCTTTTAATAAAGTAACAAAGGCAGAAGCACCAAAAACAATGCCAATACCAAGAACACAGTATGCTGCTTTGCGTAAATCAATAACACCATACATCCAGCCAATACCCACAATAGCAACACATATAGTTGCAATGAGCTTCGCTGTATTACCTGTTATCATACCAACAATAGCTTGCAAAACAGTATCAAGCGTCCCCAGACCACTAACAGCAGTATCAGCATAAGCTGGATTTAACATAACAAGCATTGTAAAAAATAGCGTAGTGATAATAAAACAGATCTTAGATACATCGTTTGTCATTTAACCTCTCTTCAAAAAGAATATTGATTATATATTGACATCCTCTTATCTCTAAAAGTTAAAGACCTCTAATATGAAAGACTTATAATTTTTAAGTCCCTTTGATTATGAATAGTTTATCAAAAAGCCTTTATTTAAAATCCTCTACCTAAGAGAAAGAAAATTTAAACCGTTAAAGTTTGATATGAATATTGTTATTTTATCAAAATGACAATATCAAGAGTGTAAAAATAATGTTTTTCTTTACAAAATGTGTTTAATTTGCAACAAATGCTGTTGAAAACTTCTCTTCAAAGGCAAAGAGATGATGCATAAAAATTTTACTTTCTATAGAAACAATAAGGATTCGGCAAATGCGATTTAAACCGATTATTATTGTCTACATTGTCTGTTCTTTAGCATTATGGATAATAAGCCAAAATCAAAACACAACAAATTTAAATATTTTTGAAACATTAAAAATGAAAGAAAACCAAGACATAATTAATATGTATCTCGAAGAAAATAAACTACTTGAAGCCGATATTCAAAAAAAGGTAAAAGAAAATAAACAAAATCTCAACTGGATAAATAGTGATCCAAATAATCATAATGTCGTATTTAATGGTATTGCATCTGTTACTAGCGGTGTGACATTCAAATTGATAACCAGTGCCGAAAAACCTCAGCATCAACCTATCATCCGAAATATTCACTTATATGGCGTAGATACATGTGCACCTCGTCAAAAAGCAGAATTAAATAACCAAGAATGGCCATGTGGAGCTGTTACAACAGCTTGGCTAGTCACTAAAACTCTAGGACAGAACATATCTTGTAAGCAAGCTATCATCGAAAAAAAAATCCACTACGCGCAGTGCTTCGTCCAAGGCGTCGATCTAGCTGAAATAGGACTGGAAGAAGGTATGCTCATAATATCAAAAGACAATCAATATCCAATTCCAACAACATATCTAAGCGCTGAAAAAAACGCACAAAATAATAAAATCGGCCTATGGTCAAGCAATTTTATTGATCCCATACAGTGGAAGAAAAATTATGGATCTTACAATCCTTTCGACAATTATAATGTGGAAATGAATCCCTTAAACTTCAAAACACAAAATTATAATAATAAATATAACTATAAATAAAATTACAATACATTTTCTAAAAAAATTGACTAAACCTTTGATATAAAACCAGTTGTCTAATGACAATTGAGATTATTCAAAGGTACATTATTCCATAATAATGGAGGCAAAAAACCTCCATTATTGCATTAAACAGAATAATACATATCAAATTCAATAGGATGAGGTGCTGTTTCATAACGCAGAACTTCTTTCATTTTTAATTCAATAAAAGAATTAATTTGGTCGTCATCAAAAACATCTCCCGATTTAAGAAAATTCCGATCTTTATCAAGACATTCAAGTGCTTCACGTAAACTCCTTGAAACTGTAGGAATGTTCTTGAGCTCTTTTGGAGGAAGATCATAAAGATCTTTATCCATAGCTTGTCCTGGATGAATTTTGTTCCTTATACCATCAAGACCCGCCATAATAAGCGATGAAAATGCTAAATACGGATTTGCTGCTGGATCTGGAAAACGAATTTCTATACGTTTTGAATGTGGCGAAGTATCAAATGGAATACGGCACGCTGCAGAACGATTGCGCGCAGAATAGGCAAGAAGGACAGGAGCTTCATATCCAGGAACCAAGCGTTATATTATTGAGATGTAAGAGTATGAGAGCTTTTTTTGCAATCTTTTAACCATACATCATAAATAGGGTGCTCAACAGCGTTTAAACCAGGACTATCTGCAAACATCCATCCTGTAAAAATACGCCGTATTTTTCTCTCCAATGTCATTTCATTAACTTCAACAAAACCAGTAGTACGGGCTGGCTCATTCTCAGAACTTGTATAACACACTCGCGGTATTATCTGCAAAGCTCCATATTGATAAACCTGACCAATATAAACTTCAAAACTAGTAACCCGACCAGTAATTTTATCAAGACCTGAAAAAATACCAATTTCATTGCTAACACGTTCAGCTTGTACACAACCAACTGTAGATAAAATCACTATCCCCCCCACCAAATAAATATAAAAAAAATACCTTGATATAACAAAGAAAAAAATATACCTATTATTCCTTAGGGAGCCATGCATCATAATCCTCACAAGCATAAAAATGTCTACCATTATAAGCAATAGATCCTTTTGGTCGGTAAGCTTCACTTGTACCCGTCATATTTGAAATATGTGATTTCTCCCATTCATATGATTGATAATTTTCCTCCGTGAGCGGTATATCATAACGATGGTGCATCCACCCATGCCAACCTGGAGGAATGCTAGAAGCTTCAGAATAATCTTTATAAATTACCCAGCGACGTAAATAACCATCCTTATGGCGACTACCTTCATAATAAACATTACCAAACTGGTCTTCGCCCACACGTTTACCATGTAACCATGTAAAAAAGCGCGTATTAATAGTATTACCATTCCACCATGTAAAGATTTCCTTGAAAAAACTGAACATTTCCTCTCCTAATCCTTTAAACTCATAAAAACACTCTTTTATGATGCTTGGAATCATTAAAAACAAGAAACTATCAGAGCCCCTAATTGCAACTGACCTGAATAAACCAACTAATAACCTATACGATCTGCATCACAAGTTAATTATCATATTTGCAGAATTTCCATCCTGATACATTAATCTATTCCAAGCTTAATCTTAACTAATTTATTAACAGTTTGAGGGTTTGCCTTACCTTCTGTTGCTTTCATCACCTGTCCAACAAACCAACCAACCAAAGCAGGTTTCTTTCGTGTTTGAGCAACTTTATCAGGATTATTGATAATAATTTCATCAACAACCCTTTCAATAACTCCTGTATCTGTTACCTGCTTCATACCACGTTTTTCTACAATCTGATGTGGATCCCCACCTTCATTCCAAATAATTTCAAACAGATTCTTCGCAATTTTTCCAGAAATAGTTCCTTCTTTAATAAGGTCAATAATTGCTCCCAATTGTTTTGCCGTAATTGGAGTATCCTCAATATCACGATTATCTTTATTTAAAGCGCCTAAAAGGTCATTAATTACCCAATTAGCAGCCATTTTCCCATCGCGCCCATATGCTACTTCTTCGAAATAAGCTGCAATTGCTTTTTCTGTTACAAGAATAGAAGCATCATACGCTGTCAAACCCATCTCATTGATAAAACGCGCTTTTATATCATCAGGCAATTCAGGCAATTCTGAAGCCAAAGCGTCTACAAACGCTTGATCAAAGTCCAATGGTAAAAGATCAGGATCAGGAAAATAACGATAGTCATACGCTTCCTCTTTTGAACGCATAGATCGTGTTTCACCTTTGTTTGCATCAAAAAGGCGAGTTTCCTGATCTATTACCCCCCCATCTTCCAAAATTGCAATTTGGCGACGTGCCTCATATTCAATTGCTTGGCCTATAAAACGAATCGAGTTAACGTTTTTAATCTCACAACGTGTTCCAAAAGGCCCACCAGGACGGCGAACAGATATATTTACATCCGCGCGCATAGAGCCTTCATCCATATTGCCATCACAGGTACCTAAATAACGAACAATCGTACGCAATTTTGTCATATAGGCTTTAGCTTCCTCTGAAGACCGCATATCTGGTTTGGAAACAATTTCCATAAGAGCAACACCTGAGCGATTAAGATCTACAAAAGACATTGTTGGGTGCTGATCATGCAAAGACTTTCCAGCATCTTGTTCAAGATGCAATCTTTCAATCCCAATTTCAATATCCTCAAACTGACCATTCGAATCTGGCCCAATAGATATAACAACTTTCCCCTCACCTACAATGGGATACCGAAATTGTGAAATCTGATATCCCTGCGGTAAATCTGGATAAAAATAGTTTTTACGATCAAAAACAGATTTTAAATTAATTTTAGCTTTTAATCCTAAACCAGTTCGAATAGCCTGGCAAATACATGCTTGATTAATAACAGGCAACATACCAGGCATCGCTGCATCAACAAGTGATACATGATTATTTGGCTCAGCACCAAACTTAGTTGATGCACCTGAAAAAAGTTTTGAATCCGATATAACTTGCGCATGAACCTCCATACCAATGATAACCTCCCAATCACCTGTAACTCCAGAAATAAAACGCTTAGGATCAGGGAGACGAGTATCAACGATTTCCATTATCAATTCACTATCAAAACATTTTAAAATACATCCACTGGCTAACCTAAAATTATTGCCAGCGCAAGCCTAGAATATATATACTAAAAATTGATTGATTAGAACTATTTTATCAACGTAGTTTAACTTGTTTTTGGGGCCTTCTTTTTAGCTGAAGCTTTTTTGGTACCTTTTTCTTTTACTGCAGATTTTCTCTTGACAGGAGTTTTGTCAGTTAAATCTGATTCATCATATTCTCTCATTAACTCCTCAACCGTAACTTTTTTATCCGTAACTTTTATCTGTGTAAGCAAATAGTCAATAACTTTTTCTTCAAAGATTGGCGCACGTAGACCAGCAACAGCTTCTGGCGTACGACGGAAAAAATCCATCATTTCTTTTTCCTGTCCAGGATACCGGCGAACCTGCTCAAAAACTGCAGCTTTTAATTCATCTTCACTTACTTGAACTCCAACTTTTTTCCCAATTTCAGAAAGAACTAAACCAAGACGAACACGACGCTGCGCAAGCACGCGATATTCTTCTCGCGCTTGTTCCTCTGTGACGTTCTCATCTTCAAAGCTTCTGCCCATTCTCTTTAAATCTTCATTGACCTGATTCCATATGTTATTAAATTCAATCTCCAAAAGCTGTTCAGGAATATCAAAACTATAATCTTTGTCTAAAGCATCAAGAACTTGTCGCTTAATCTTTTGACGTGTCATAGAGCCATATTGACTTTCAATCTGTCCACGAACAACTTCACGTAAATGATCTAGAGAATCTAAACCAAGTTTTTTTGCTGCTTCATCATCAATCTTCAATTTATCTGGTTTAGAAACAGCTTTAACAGTGATATCAAATTCTGCATTTTTACCAGCTAAATGCTTAGCATTATAATCATCAGGAAATTTAACAAAAATTGTTGTTACATCGCCCGCTTTTACACCAATTAATTGCTCTTCAAAACCAGGAATAAATTGTTTTGAACTAAGAATCAATTGTGCATCATTATCAGCGCCACCATCAAATGGAACACCATCAATTTTCCCGAGATAATCGATTGTTATGCGATCACCTTCTTTTGAAGGACCATTTTTTTGCGAATAATTACGAGTAGAAGAAAGAATACGTGTTATTTGCTCATCAATTTCTTGTTCAGATACATCAGAAATTTCACGAATGATTTCAATATCTTTGAAGTCTTTAATCTCAAATTTTGGCAAAACCTCATATTTCAAACTGAAAACAAAATCAGCTTTACCCTCTATAACTTTTTTATCTTCATTTATATCAATTTGCGGCTGCATTGCTGAATATTCATTACGTTCTACTAAAATAGAACGAGGAGCGTCATTAACGATCTCATTAAGAATTTCAGCCATAAAAGATTTACCGTACATTTTTCGAAGATGATCAGATGGAACTTTACCAGGACGAAATCCTTTAAGGACGATATTACCTTTGGTATTATCCAATCGTTCATTTAACTTTGCTTCCAGATCTTTCGCCGGAATCACAATCTTAATTTCGCGCTTCAGTCCTTCATTAAGCGTCTCGGTAACCTGCATCGAACAACCTTTATTTCTCTGAGGAGACGGATAAACCTACTCCGATAACAATTATAATTCTAACACTTGAGTGTTAAATCTAGATAAACGGACCTCTTAATATACAGACATCCGTAGCATTTAAAGCAATCACTTGGTGCGGATGGAGGGACTCGAACCCCCAAGGTCTCCCGCCAGAACCTAAATCTGGTGCGTCTACCAATTTCGCCACATCCGCTAAAACTTATAAACCAAAACTTCACGTAAGCGCGGTTTCTATAGCATTCAATTCCAAGCAATTAAAGAAAAAAAGCAGATAGGTATCTTTTATTAACCCAAAATACAATTCTTTTTATAAATTTATAAGATAAGCTAAAATTCATCCTTTTCAGAAAGTGCTCTTTCCGCTAAAAATAAGTCATGTCAAATAAATTGAAAACTCCAATCCATATTATTGGTGGTGGTCTTGCAGGTAGTGAAGCAAGTTGGCAAATTGCTCAATTGGGAATTCCCGTTATCTTGCATGAAATGCGTCCAAAAAGAAAATCTGATGCTCATAAAACAGATAAGCTTGCAGAACTGGTCTGTTCAAATTCATTTCGTTCAGATGATGCATCAAAAAATGCTGTAGGACTTTTACATGCCGAAATGCGATTAGCTAAATCCTTAATTATGAAGGCCGCAGATATTAATAAAGTGCCAGCCGGAGATGCACTTGCCGTTGACCGTGATGAATTCTCAAAAACTGTTACTGAAACACTTGAAAATCACCCCTTTATAACTATAAAACGCGGAGAAATTCACGAAATTCCTGAAGACTGGCATAATGTTATTATTGCAACTGGTCCTCTGACCTCACCAGAATTTGCTCAAGCAATACAAGCAATAACTGGAGCAGAAGCGCTTTCTTTTTTTGATGCTATTGCACCTATCATTTACACTGACAGTATTAATATGGACATTTGTTGGTACCAATCTCGATATGACAAAATTGGTCCCGAAGGAACAGGAAAAGATTACCTTAATTGTCCTCTTAATCAAGAACAATATAAAATTTTTGTTCAAGCATTGATAAATGGAGAAAAAGTAGAATTCCGTGAATTTGAAAATATATCCTATTTCGATGGATGCTTACCAATTGAGGTCATGGCTGAACGTGGGCTTGAAACTCTGAGACATGGCCCTATGAAACCTATAGGACTGACCAATGCCCATCATCCTACAATTAAACCCTATGCTGTTATACAGTTACGTCAAGACAACAAACTCGGTAAACTTTACAATATGGTTGGCTTTCAAACAAAACTTAAATATAGTGAGCAAACACGTATCTTTAGAATGATTCCTGGTCTTGAAAAAGCAGAATTTGCGCGCCTTGGAGGTCTTCATCGCAATACTTATCTTAATTCACCAATCCTTCTTGATGAAAGTCTTCGTTTAAAACAAAAACCACACCTGCGTTTTGCTGGACAAATTACAGGCTGTGAAGGCTACATAGAATCAGCAGCAATAGGACTGCTCGCAGGATGTTTTGCTGCTGCTGAATATAATCACACCTGCCCTCCTCTACCACCAAAAACTACAGCATTTGGAGCTCTCTTAAACCATATTACTGGTGGACATATTGCTACTCAAGAAACAGGAAAAAAATCGTTCCAGCCAATGAATATCAATTTTGGACTTTTCCCACCTATTATTTCCACTAATCATGTAGAAAAACGCTTACCAAGTAAAGAAAAAAAACATGCTATAATTACACGAGCTTTAAATGATTGTATTCAATGGCTAAAGAATAACTCAGCTTAATCGTTGTATTTGGTTACGATATAATACTCGTTAATCCACTTTTGAGCTATTAAAATAATTTTAATTATTGCTAAAAAACAGTTTAAGATTATCAATTTTATTAACGATATATATCATTCTTTTGAGATAAAAAAGAAAGTTAGATGCTCTTACCCATATCAATAACAAACATAGCGCAAATAGAAATATCTTCGCTTTTATATATAAAAAAATTTTAAGGCACATCTTATATTGATTATTTTTAGATACTTCTAAAAAAACATAATAGCCTTAACATTATTAAAGTTATTATGTTAAAAAATTTTACGCAAAAGTAATTTATAGAATTTTTTTTGAAAAAACCGGTTTATAAATAAACCGGGTTTTTAAAAAAGTAATCTGAACTATTTGTTATTAACGGCTTCTTTAAGACCTTTTCCTGCAGAGAATTTAGGCACAGAACGCGCAGGAATAGTGATTTCAGCACCCGTTGAAGGATTTCGCCCTTTTGTAGCAGCACGATGAGAAACTTCAAAAGAACCAAAACCTGGAAGACGAACATCACCTCCTGAAGCTAAAGCCTCTGTAACAGAAGCAATAAAAGCATCAACAGAAGCACCAGCCTGAGCTTTTGAGATACCTGCTTTTTCAGCAACCGAATTAACCAATTCACTTTTATTCATTGAATATTTCCTTTCCCTATATTGCCGGGTAATAAAATTTAACCGACTATGAGTAATTCTATTGAAAAGTACAGGAAACAGAAGTGTTATTTTTCCTCACAGCATTGTTTTTTAGAAATAATTGCAGTTATTCACGGAATTTTTTTATTGTTTCTCTAAAATAAACAAAATTACAGACAAAAAACCGCTTTCATTTGCTTTTTATAGCATAATCATAGCTTACAATGTGAATCAGTGCGCAATCAAAATGCCCTCATTATCGCTTTCTGTTTTAACAGTTTCAGATATTATGGAAGGCTCTGTCCATTTAATAGCCTCAGGAAAACGAACCAAAGCATGTTTAATAACTTCACTTATATGAGTCACTGGAATAATTTCCATATTATTTTTGACATCATCAGGAATATCAACTAGATCTTTTGCGTTTTCTTCAGGAATAAGTACTTTCTTGATTCCCCCTCGAAGAGCTGCAAGCAATTTTTCTTTTAATCCACCAATCGGTAAAACACATCCACGCAAAGTGATTTCACCAGTCATAGCAACATCCTTATAAACAGGTATTCCTGTTAATACTGAAACAATTGCTGTTACCATTGCAATTCCAGCTGATGGACCATCTTTTGGTGTAGCACCTTCTGGAACATGAACATGAATATCACGCTTGTCAAAAAATGGAGGCTCAATACCAAAATCAACAGCACGGAAACGCACATAAGAAGCCGCAGCAGAAATTGATTCTTTCATAATATCACGCAAATTTCCAGTCACAGTCATTTTACCTTTACCTGGCATCATAACACCTTCAATGGTCAGCAATTCTCCACCTACTTCAGTCCAAGCAAGCCCCGTCACAACACCAATCTGATTTTCACCATCAACTTGTCCAAAGCGATAACGCTTAACACCTAGAAAATCATTAATATTATACTTCCCAATCTCTACAGATTTTTGATTAGTTTTAAGAATTTTTGTAACTGATTTACGCGCTATTTTCATCAATTCACGCTCAAGATTTCGGACACCAGCCTCACGCGTATAAAATTGAATAATTGATCTTATTGCATCATCAGAAATACTTAATTCTTTTTTAGAAAGAGCATGATCCTTTAATGCTTTTGGTAAAAGGTGCCGCTTAACAATCTCCATCTTCTCACACTCAGTATAACCAGCAATACGAATGATTTCCATCCTATCCATTAATGGACCTGGAATATTCAGTGTATTAGAAGTCGTAATAAACATAACATCAGAAAGATCATATTCTACTTCTAAATAATGATCGATAAATGTGCCATTTTGTTCAGGATCAAGAACTTCTAACAAAGCTGATGAAGGATCTCCACGAAAATCCTGTCCCATTTTATCAATTTCATCAAGCAAAAAAAGCGGATTAGACTTTTTAGCTTTTTTCATAGACTGAATAATTTTTCCCGGCATAGAACCAATATAAGTCCGACGATGCCCACGAATTTCTGCTTCATCACGAACACCTCCCAATGAGATACGAACATATTCGCGACCTGTTGCTTTTGCAATAGAACGCGCAAGTGATGTCTTTCCAACACCAGGAGGGCCTAACAAACAGATAATAGGACCTCGTATTCTCGATGATCTGCTTTGCACTGCTAGATATTCGATGATTCGCTCTTTGACTTTTTCAAGACCAAAATGCTCATTATCCATGACTTTTTCAGCAAAATTAAGATCATTTTTAACTTTTGATTTTTTACCCCAAGGAATAGCTAGAAGCCAATCAAGATAATTACGTACAACTGTTGCTTCTGCAGACATGGGAGACATATTACGTAATTTTCTGAGTTCTGATCCAGCTTTTTCTCGTGCTTCTTTTGAAAGCTTAGTTTTTTTGATACGTTCTTCTAACTCAGATAGTTCATCCTGCCCCTCATCACCTGCACCCAATTCTTTTTGAATAGCCTTCAACTGCTCATTAAGATAATATTCCCGTTGATTCTTTTCCATCTGCCGTTTGACATGTGAACGAATACGCTTCTCAACTTGCAAAACAGAAATTTCTCCTTCCATAAAAGAAAGTACGCGCTCAAGACGATTACGTACAGGTAATAGGGCCAATATTTCCTGTTTTTCTGCAAGTTTAATAACTAAATGTGACGCAATAGTATCAGCAAGTTTGGAAGGATCATCAATCTGACTAATAGCACTGACAACCTCAGGAGAAATTTTTTTATTTAGTTTTACATAATTTTCAAAATAAGAGATCACCGATCGAGAAAGAGCTTTGATTTCAACATCATCGCCCCTAATTTCCTCTGTGATAGTCACATAAGCTTGAAGATAATCATCATTCTCAATAAATTGGTTAATTTTTGCACGCGCGGTACCCTCAACCAAAACTTTTACAGTTCCATCAGGAAGCTTCAGAAGTTGAAGAATCTTAGCAAGAGTGCCAACATCATAAATACCTTCCGAGGTTGGATCGTCATCAGAAGCATTTTTTTGCGTAACCAGTAATATTTGTCTATCCATTACCATTGTCTTTTCAAGAGCACAAATCGACTTTTCTCGGCCTACAAAAAGTGGAACAATGATATGTGGAAAAACAACAATATCACGAAGCGGTAAAATAGCATAAAACTCTTCTATTTCCTTGCCTGTCTTTTCATCAATATATTGCATATTTTTCCTTTCTAGAGCCTCTGATTCGCCTACAATACAAGCCACTCTTTAAAAAGACAACTCTCTACAATAAATAGAAGTGATAACTATGGATTAATAAATCAAGTAATTATGCTATCATACCTCAAAATATTTATGCTAAAATAACACGAATAGCTAAATGTATACTGTAAATTATGCTGATACGTTTTCTTTATTTTCTGCATGATCTGAATAAATGTAAAGAGGACAAGCTTTACCTTCAACTACATCACTGGAAATCACCACTTCTTGAACACCAACAAGAGCTGGTAATTCAAACATAGTATCAAGAAGTATCCTCTCCATAATAGAACGTAAACCACGTGCACCAGTTTTACGTTCAATAGCCTTTTTAGCAATAACACGTAAAGCATCTTCATGAAATACTAACTGAACATTTTCCATCTCGAAAAGACGCTGATACTGCTTAACTAATGCATTTTTTGGTTGTGATAAAATTTGAACAAGCGCACAAATATCTAAATCTTCTAAAGTAGCTATAACAGGAAGACGACCAATAAATTCTGGTATTAAACCAAATTTAATAAGGTCTTCAGGTTCTAAATCACGAAAAATCTCACCAACACGACGCTCGTCAGGAGCCTTAACAGCAGCGGAAAAACCGATAGAAGTTTTTTCACCGCGTCCTGAAATAATTCTCTCTAAACCAGCAAAAGCACCCCCACAAATAAACAAAATATTTGTTGTATCAACTTGAAGAAATTCTTGCTGTGGATGCTTACGTCCCCCTTGCGGAGGAACAGAAGCTATTGTCCCTTCCATAATCTTTAACAGCGCTTGTTGAACACCTTCACCAGAAACATCCCTTGTAATTGAAGGATTATCAGCTTTACGAGAAATTTTATCAACTTCATCAATATATACAATACCACGTTGCGCACGCTCAACATTATAATCAGCAGACTGAAGGAGTTTCAAAATAATATTTTCAACGTCTTCACCAACATAGCCGGCTTCAGTTAAAGTCGTTGCATCTGCCATAGTAAAAGGCACATCAATAATACGTGCCAATGTTTGTGCCAAATATGTTTTACCGCATCCTGTCGGCCCAACAAGAAGAATATTTGATTTTGCTAATTCAACATCATTGCTCTTAGACTGATGCGCAAGCCGTTTATAATGATTATGAACAGCGACAGAAAGAACACGCTTCGCGTGCCGTTGGCCAATAACATAATCATCAAGAACTGTTAGAATTTCCTGTGGAGTAGGAACACCATCACGCGCTTTAACCCCAGAAGATTTATTTTCTTCCCTAATAATATCCATACAAAGCTCTACGCACTCATCGCAGATAAATACGGTAGGCCCTGCAATAAGCTTACGCACTTCATGCTGGCTTTTGCCGCAGAATGAGCAATAGAGAGTATTCTTCGATTCGCTCTCGCTATTACTAGTTTTGCTCATTTCACTTTCCTTTCACTGCGATATACGAATATTTTATCTATTTAAAGATAATTTTTCTTAACTACAATTAAAAACATACATAATATCTTTAGGTAATTTGCTTTATAAGTCTGCAAGATCGTATTTTTAAAAATAGCTATTTTAATGGCAATTCTTATGCGCCTCACAAATAACTACCTTCTCTATAAAAAACTCTTAATCTTTTTCTTCTTTTTCAGTTTCTACACGATATTGTATAACATCATCAATCAAACCAAATTGTTTGGATTCTTCTGCTGTCATAAAATGATCGCGATCAAGGGTCTTTTCAATAACCTCATAACTCTGCCCTGTATGTTGAACATAAATTTCATTCAAACGTCGTTTCATCTTTATAATATCTTGCGCATGGCGTTCAATATCTGAAGCTTGTCCTTGAAAACCACCAGAAGGTTGGTGCACCATGATACGAGCATTTGGTAAAGCAAAACGACGACCTGTTGCTCCAGCTGTTAAGAGTAATGATCCCATAGATGCTGCCTGCCCCATACATAAAGTAGAAACAGAAGGACGAATAAATTGCATAGTATCATAAATCGCCATACCAGATGTCACCACACCACCTGGTGAATTAATATAAAGATTAATTTCTTTTTTAGGATTCTCCGCTTCCAAAAAAAGCAACTGTGCGCAAACAAGCATTGCCATATTATCTTCAACAGGACCATTAATGAAAATAATTCGCTCCTTTAAGAGACGAGAAAAAATATCATAAGCTCGTTCACCACGATTGGTTTGCTCAACAACCATAGGAACTAAACTTAAAGCTGTTTTTATTGGATCGCTCATATCTTCACTTTCATCAATAACAAGAATCGCCATTTATGTATTCAATAGCCTATCAATAGGCTAACAACACTCTCTTACGCAAGTCACAATCAATTATGTTTCAGTAAGATTAAAATTCTAATATTTAAAATGACGACAATAATTCCTACTCAAATAATTTCTGAGCACCAGGAATACGTGATACTGCCCAATGATAAAAGCTTCCTTCTTGAGGTTTCTGAGTTGTTTTTTCCTTTCTGTGGATATGAAACCCTATAAAGCATGAATCTTTTATCGGCTCAACACCAAAAGCTGGATCAAAAATTCTTTCAGCTTTTCGCCCCGTCCAGTAATAAAAAGTTTTTTTCTCCTTTGCTTCATGAAAAAAACCATATCGTTTGGCTAACCGTGAGATACCGTCATTACCAAATATAGTAATCCCAATCCTTCCTGGTAAAACCGGCAATTTTCTTCTTCTTAACCAAAATGGTATCCAAACACGGCGTTTAAAACCTAGCCAATCAGGAATAATCTCTGTACTCGCCAAATAATCATCAAATGCCTTTATAATAGGATTATCAGGTGGTAAATAAAGCGCAGAAACCCCTACTCTTGCAGTATTTTCTTTTGCTAACCAAACTTGATCTACTTTTGGATGAAACTGTTTAACAAGGTAAACATCCGTGTCTAACCAAACTCCTTTTTGATATTTCATCAACATAATACGAAAAAGATCTGAAAATTGAACAATTGTACGGCTAGGTTCATAACTAGGGAAATTGGGATCAAGGCGATAAAATATTGAACGTGGCAAAATTGATTCGGCTTCATGCAATTCAACACCAACAGGTATTTCTACTTTCTCATAGCTAAAAAGCTTAACACGCTGACCAGTTTTAACCATCGATGCCAAACACAACCAATCAACTTGTCTTAATTGTTTTCCATACCAAAAAGTACAAATATCCATAGATAATATATCAAAAATATTCCAAACTTACACGAAATAATTGCTCAACATCACGTACACTATCAGCAAGAGCAAAAATTACTATTCGATCACCAGGCAAAATACGTGTATCCCCTAAAAGTTGTATTATTGTCTCATTACGATAAATAGCGCTAATCCTCAAACCTTCTGGTAAATTAAGCTCTTTCAACGGTTTGCCAACTAATGAAGATGTTTGCATTGCTTCAGCTTCAATAATTTCCGCAGCACCATTAAATACAGAATGTACAGCACGAATACGTCCACGACGCATTTGTTGTAAAATTTTTGATACAGTTACACTCCGAGGATTAAAATATGCATCCACACCAACCGTACGACTAAACTCTTGATAAGCCACATTATTAATCAACACCATATTGGCCTTGCATCCTAGTCTTTTAGCTATAATAGCACTTAAGAGATTCACCTGATCTTGGTTGGTTAATGTAATCATTAAATCAGCTTGACCAATGCCAGCTTCTTGAAGAATAATTGGATCTAACACATTGCCATATAAAATAGCTGTTTTTTCTAGCTGATCAGCAATCGTTAGTGCTCTTTCTTTATCCGTTTCTATAATTTTTAACTTCAATTTATGCAATCGCTTTTCAATAGCCTGAGCGACATAAAGACCAATGTGACCACCGCCTGCAATAATGATACGATGTGCTTCTTGTTCTTTATGACCAAAAATTCTAAGTGCACGACGTACTTGATCACGAGAAGAAACAAGATAAGTGATATCACCAACGCGTAATTGTGTATCTGAATGTGCTATCAATAATTCTGAACCACGTTTAATAGCAGTAACTGTTGTCTGCAAATCAGGAAAAAGTTCTGTTAATTGCTTTAAAGGCGTATTAATAACCGGGCAATCCTCCATACATTCCAAAGCTAATGCAACAACAGCATCATTACAAAAATAAAGAACATCTATAGCTCCAGGCAAAGTAATACGACGCATTACCATTTCCCCAACCTCAACTTCTGGAGAAATAACTACGTCAATAGGAATATTCTCTCTTGCAAAAAGATTCTTATAACGTGGTTCCAAATATGATTGTGAACGAATACGTGCTATTTTAGTTGGAATATTGAACAATGAATGCGCTACTTGACACGCTACCATATTAACTTCGTCAAACAAAGTTACTGCGATCACCATATCGGCTTCATCAGCACCTGCAGCCAAAAGAACTTCAGGTCTTGAACCATGGCCGATGATACATCTAATATCTAATGTATCACGAATTTTGTCAATTAATTTTGCTTCGGTATCAATAACAGTGATATCATGATTCTCTGCAGCAAGACGCTCTGCTATCCCATAACCGACTTGACCTGCGCCACAAATAATAACACGCATAATCTATGAAATCCCAAGCATCTTAAGTTTGCGATGCAAAGCTGAGCGTTCCATACCTATAAATTCAGCAGTACGTGATATATTGCCACCTAAGCGCCCAATTTGTGTCATCAAATACCTCTTTTCAAACAATTCACGTGCCTCACGTAACGGTAAATCCATTATATTTTTATCTGTATCCATTTGAATATGCAGAATAGAATCATTCACCTCAGTAGGAAGTAATTCTTTTGTTATTGGTCCATCATCGTCACGCGCAAGAATCAATAAGCGTTCAATATTGTTACGTAACTGCCGCACATTACCTGGCCAAGTATGCGTTTGCAAAATAGTTATAACGTCATCACTAATTTCACGAGGTTTAATACCAACTTGCTGCGATATCTTTTTAACAAAATAACGCACAAGTTCTGGAATATCTTCACGGCGCGCAGAAAGCGCCGGAACAGCAATAGGAACAACTGAAAGACGATGAAATAGATCTTCTCTAAATTGTCCATTAGCAATGAGACGTTCAAGATTTTGCGCTGTTGAAGAAATTACACGAACATCTACTTTTACACGTTTTGTGCCACCAACTCTTTCAAATGTCTGATTTGTTAACACCTGAAGAATCTTATTTTGAGTTTCACGTGACATACAAGCAACTTCATCAATATACAACATTCCGCCATGAGCTTCTTCTAACGCACCAATTTTGCGTTCTCCTCCTTCCATTTCACTACCAAATAACTCTATTTCCATTTTTTCAGCAGTAATTGTTGAAGCATTTATTGTAACAAATGGATTATTAGAACGTGCTGAAAGTGCATGAATAGAACGAGCGACCATCTCTTTTCCTACACCTGAAGGGCCAACAATCATAACTCGACTATTAGTAGGAGCTACTTTTTCTATCACTTGGCGCAAATGCTTCATAACAGTAGATGTTCCAAGCAATTCAGGTATCTCAATTGATCGTTCTCGTAATTCTGAAAGCTCACGCTTTAATTTTGAATTTTCAAGAGTCCGTTCTGCAACCAATAGGAGTCGACTCGCTTTAAAGGGTTTTTCAATAAAATCATATGCACCCCGTTTTATAGCAGAAACAGCTGTTTCAATGTTACCATGGCCAGAAATCATAACTACCGGAAGAGAAGGATATTGAACTTTGATCTCATCCAACAATGCTAAACCATCGAGATGGCTCCCTTGTAACCAAATATCTAAAAAAATCAGCTTTGGAACACGTTCACTAATTTGCGCTAACGCTTCATCAGAGTTACATGCCATACGTGTTTCATAACCTTCATCATCCAAAATACCAGCAACAAGCTCACGAATATCTGCTTCATCATCAACAATTAAGATATCTGATACCATTTATTCACCTATCTCATGATTTGTGATCTGTATAACGCTTTTCTGCTCTTCTTTATCTTTATTTACTGGAAACACCATGCGAATCATCGCACCACGACCCTCATAAAAATTTTCTGGCGCATCATGCAATTCCATATAACCACCATGATCTTCAATAACTTTACGTACAATGGCCAACCCAAGACCTGTACCTTTTTCCCGCGTTGTTATATAGGGTTCTAATAATTTATGCCTCTGCTTTTTAGGAAATCCTTTACCGTTATCAATAATCTCAACTACTAGACATTCTTCTTGACGATAAGAACGTATCAGAATATGACCGCGAACACTTGTTTCCCGGGCCACTGCATCAATTGCTTCACTCGCATTTTTGATAACATTGCCAAAAGCCTGAACAATAAGACGATTATCAAATGCACTTATCAATGGTATATTTCCCAAATTTTTTTCAAAATGAATATCATGACGAGTAACTTCTATCAAGAAACATGCTTCATGCAATAATTCGCGTACATCTAAAACACGCATTTGCGGTTTGGGCATACGTGCAAAAGAAGAAAATTCATCAACCATACACCCAATATCTCCAACTTGTCGAACAATCGTATCAATACACTGATCGAAGACTTCTCGATCCTGTGTAATAATTTTGTTATAACGTCTACGAATACGTTCAGCTGATAACTGAATGGGTGTAAGAGGATTTTTAATCTCATGTGCAATACGGCGTGCAATATCAGCCCATGCTGATGAACGCTGAGCTTCTACAAGATCTGTGATATCATCAATTGTTAACACCCACGATTGTCCCTGCCCATCATTCTCTTCCATTGTCATTTGTACATTACAAACGCGCTCTTGTCCCGCAACCTTTAAGGTTACTTGCTCGCGATAATTCTTACGTCCCAATGAACAAGCAAGCTTAAAAACCTGTCCAATTTCAGAACTTAACACTACAAGGTTATGCCCAATAACTTGCTCAGAACGAATACCAAACATCGTTTCAATAGACCGATTAATAATTGTAATGTTACCATTAACGTCGATTCCAGCTACTCCTGCTGTTACACCAGATAAAACAGCTTCAGAAAACCGTCGTCTCTCATCAATTTGATCACGAACTGCAATTAGCTCGTTACGCCGGCTCTTAAGTTCACTGACCATATAATTAAAAGTTTTTGACAGCTGTCCAATATCCCCATCTCTCGCACGTACTGGTACAAAAACTTCCATATTTCCAGAAGCAACATCATCAGCTGCGCTAATAAGAAGTCGGATAGGGCATACCAAACGATCAGCAACAGCAATACCAGTCCAAATAGCTGATAGAAATAAACTTAAAAAAAGGCATAAATAAAGCATACCAAATGCAATTTGTGTTGGTAGGCGATTTTCATTCAAATCACGATAACGCTCTGTATTAACTTCCGTCAAACGCAAAGCAGATAAAACACCTTGATCAACATCACGCACCAAATATAAAAATGTGTTTGAAATATTGTTAAATTTCAAAATAATACCGAAGTAATCATGGACTCCTGGCTGAAAAGAGAAAGGTCTCGCACTAGTTGCTTGACTAATCAAATAGGATGGAGGAATAGGAAGTTGGTCTTCATCGCCAAGATCACTTGATGCAAAAACATTTCCCTCTGAGCTTAATAAAAAAACACCTCGAAGATTACGTCCAACAGCGTGGCGTGTTAATTGCATTCGATATTCAGCAGGATTACGTGCCAGAAGTTTTTTATCATCTAGTGCTAATGCCATAGTATAAGACAAATTCTTCAAATTTTGAAGCATTTCATCTGCGTAAGCATTCGCCAAATCAATAGAAGAACCTACAATTTGTCGAGTCGTCGTGTCAAACCATCGATCAAGACCTAAATGAAGAGCAGGCCCCGATACAAGCGCTACAGCAACAGCTGGCAATGTTGCAACAAGTGCAAACAAAGAAATAAGTCGTACATGAAGACGTGAACCAGCACGCCTTGATCGCCATGCATAAATAATGGGAATTACCTCATATAAAACAATAACCACAAGCCCTAGAACCCAAACACTATTAATAGCTATAAAAAATAATGTTACAGCCCTATTGGGAACAATAGGCGTTAATCCAATAAGAATAATAAATGAGATAGAGGCAGTCAGTAAAGCTAATACAATAATTGTGATACCCAAAAACGTATACACACTATTCAAACGTTGTGACTCATCTTTATAAATATTTTGATCTACGTCTTGGAGATTCGTTATGGATGTAATATTCATAATACCTTACATTACTTACTTCATTGCTCTCATATAAGTCCTTATGTCAAAAATTGACAATACTATGGTTTAAAATATATTAATCTAAAATTAAGAAAGAGCTTCCACATTTTTCATAATAGCTCTAAAATAGAGCGTATATTCAGTGATATTTCATAGGATTTCCAATGCGATTAACCAAACAAACAAATTATGCTCTTCGGATGCTCATGTATTGTGCTTCTAATCAGGGAGCATTAAGTCGTGTTCCTGAAATTGCCAAAGCATATGCTGTATCTGAACTTTTTTTGTTCAAAATCCTTCAACTACTAGTCGAAGCAGGTTTTATGCAAACAGTACGAGGACGTAAGGGGGGTGTTAAACTAGCTAAACCTGCAAAAGAAATTTCAGTAGCTGATGTTATTAAAATAACAGAAGATAACTTTTCCATGGCAGAATGCTTCCATAATAAATTAAGTGATTGTCCACTAATAAATTTCTGTGGTTTAAATACTGTATTGAAAAAAGCTTTAGACTCTTTTTTTGATGTATTATCAATGACATCTATTGCTGATCTGCAATTATCATCCTCTCAACATCAATTTAAAATTGATGGAGTAAAAAGCAGCAAAATAACCAACTAAGATGAAATTTTAAAGGGAGCTCGATATTTCTATTGCAGCCGTAATATTAGCTGCCGGACGCAGCAAAAGAATAGGATCTCCACAAAATTGTCCTAAACAATACCGGCTTTTAGGACAAAAGCCGGTTATTCATCATACTATACGTTGTTTTTTGAAACATCCCTCCATTACAACCATCGTTTTGGTTATTCATCCAGATGACCGTCAAATATGTGAAAATGCTATCGCTGATTTGAAAGAATACCTCATCATTGTTGAAGGAAGTGATACACGTCAAATGTCTACTTTAAATGGGTTAAATGCACTTAAAAATATCAAACCAAAATATATTCATATTCATGATGGTGCACGTCCTTTTGTAGAAAAGAAGCTTCTTGAACAAATACACACTATTGTTAATCATCGAGAAGGTGTTCTCCCCGTCATTGCTGTCTCCGATACTCTTAAACTTGTAAGCAATACACACTATGTTTTAAATACAATCCCACGGACGAATATTTATAGTGCACAAACTCCACAGTGTTTTCCATTTGAACTCATTTTAGCTGCTCATGAAAAAGCAAGACAATCTTGTCAACAAAATTTTACTGATGATTCAGCGATTGCTGAATGGTTTGGAATCCCTATGCGAACAATTCCTGGAAATCCTAATAACATAAAAATTACATGGCCAGAAGATTTTGAAACTGCCTATTCATATTTACAAAAGAGGACGCAAATTTTCCCTGATATCCGTACTGGAAATGGTTATGATGTCCATGCTTTCGAAAAAGGTAATTATCTTACTCTATGTGGTATAAAAATCCCTTTTAAAAAGAAATTAAGTGGACATTCTGATGCTGATGTTGCTCTTCATGCTTTAACAGATGCCCTTTTAGCAACTCAAGGAGCAGGAGATATCGGCACCCATTTTCCCCCTTCTGATCCTCAATGGAAAGATGTATCATCAGAGATTTTTCTTCGTCATGCCGTTGATATAATTAAACAAGCAGGTGGTCGTATTACTAATGTGGATATTACCTTGATTGCTGAAGAACCTAAAATTAGTCCCTATCGTCATATAATGATAGAAAATCTAATGAATATACTCACACTCTCAACCAATCGCATCTCTATTAAAGCAACAACCAGTGAAAAGCTTGGTTTCATTGGTCGTGAAGAAGGCATTGCAGCCTTTGCAGTTGCCACAGTTATTTATCCAGGAGAAATTCCATAATGACACACTTTTGTGAAGCACTAGCGAATAGAGTCCTTAAAGTTTGTCGGGAAAGAAGTTTGCTCTTAACAACTGTAGAATCTTGCACAGGAGGACTTATTGCTGCAAATCTTACCAGCATTGCAGGATCATCAGATGTATTCGATTGTGGATTTATTGTTTATTCAAATGAATCTAAAACTAATCTCGTTGGCGTATGTCCTGAACTTATCAAAATATATACATCAGTCTCAAAAGAAGTCGCTATTGCAATGGCTGAAGGTGGACTGAAATACTCGCGAGCTTCAATTTCAGTTGCTGTAACAGGCATAGCTGGACCTAGAAAAGCGTATTTAGATAAACCAGTGGGACTTGTCCATTGTGCAGCAGCTTATAAAAAGCACGCAACCACGCATCAAGAAATGTATTTTGGAAATTCTGATCGCAATTTTATTCGCCATACAGCTGTTGAAAATGCTTTAAAACTCATTCTTTCATATTTCCAATAATATTCCTTCATAACTAATAAAATTATACTGTTGGAAAACCATAAATTTCATGTGCGCGTTTTTCAAAAGCATCAGTAAATTTATGAAAAATAATATCAAACATTGATCCCACAGCCAATCCAAGCATTTTGCTTTTAAACTCATAATCAATAAAAAATTCTATATCACATGCATCTATATTTTTAATATCATGAAAAACCCAACGATTTTCAAGATATTTAAATGGACCATCAATATATTTAACTTCAATAAGATTTTTTTTCGGATGCAGAAATACTTGAGTTGTAAAAGTTTCTCGAAACATCTTATAACCAACAGTCATATCAGCAAGAAGCAAAGCCTTTTCTTCACGTTCTTTCCGAGAACGTATAATTAAAGCCTCACACATCGGTAAAAATTCAGGATAACATTCAATATCGGCAACAAGCTCAAACATTTCATGAGCAGTATGAGCAATTTGCCGATGTATTGTAAAAGTCGGCATAATTATCTCTATTAGGAAAATTTTTCAGCACGTGCTTTTTGCAAAGCCTCAAAATCATCTCCTGCATGATGAGATGAACGTGTCAAAGGATTGGAAGCCATATGTAAAAAACCCTTTACTTTACCAATTTTGGCAAAAGATTCAAATTCTTCAGGCGTTACAAAACGAATGATCGGATGATGTTTTCGTGTAGGCTGCAAATATTGTCCAATTGTCATAAAATCAACATCTGCAGAACGCAAATCATCCATCAGTTGAAGAACTTCATTCCGCTCTTCCCCAAGACCAACCATAATTCCTGATTTTGTAAAGATTGTTGGATCAAGTTCTTTAACACGTTGTAATAACCGAATCGAATGAAAATAGCGTGCTCCTGGACGTACCTTCAAATACTTTGATGGCACTGTTTCCAAATTATGATTAAAAACATCAGGCTTAGCAGCAACAACAATTTCCAATGCACCATCCTTATTGCGAAAATCAGGTGTCAATACTTCAATTGTTGTCGTTGGAGCTTTCTGGCGAATAGCATAAATAACTTTTGCAAAATGCTGTGCACCACCATCAGAAAGGTCATCACGATCAACAGAAGTAATAACAACATGCTTTAACTCCATTTGCGCAACAGCATCTGCTACACGTTTCGGCTCGTTATCATCAACAGAAAATGGAATACCTGTTGCAACATTGCAAAAAGCACAAGCCCGTGTACATATTTCACCTAAAATCATAAAGCTGGCATGTCGCTTACTCCAACATTCGCTAATATTTGGACAGCCTGCTTCCTCACATACAGTAACCAATTTATTGGTACGTACCACATTATGTGTTTCCTTATATATTGGCGACACTGGTGCTTTTACACGAATCCAATTCGGTTTTTTCTGAACACTTGTATCTGGAAGATGCGCCTTTTCAGGATGCCGCATACGTCTACTCGTAACTCTATCAAGCACCGTAACCATTCAAGACCTCTGTCTTTTAGAAAGAAAATGTTGATAAAAACATCATCAAGATTTCTATACAACCTAATCTCAAGCGTTTAAAACCTGACCATAAGCATCCAATACACTCTCTTTCATCATTTCCGACAATGTTGGATGTGGAAAAACAGTGTGCATTAATTCTTCTTCGGTTGTCTCAAGATTCATAGCAATAACAAAACCTTGAATGAGCTCTGTTACTTCTGCCCCTACCATATGCGCACCAAGAAGCTGTCCTGTTTTTTTATCAAAAATAGTTTTAACTAATCCTTGATCTTCTCCTAAAGCAATTGCCTTACCATTTGCTGAGAAAGAGTAACGACCAACATGTATATCATAACCTGCTTCTTTTGCCGCCATTTCTGAAAGTCCTACAGAAGCAACTTGCGGCGTACAATATGTGCATCCTGGAATTTTAGTTTTATCAAGCGAATGAATACTCTTCAAACCCGCAATATGTTCAACACATATTACACCTTCTTCCTCTGCCTTATGAGCTAACATAGGAGGACCGGCGACATCACCAATAGCGTAAATTCCTTTAACTCCTGTCCAACTCCATTCATCAGTAACAATACATCCACGATCAGTTTTGACACCTAATGTTTCTAATCCAAGGTTTTCAATATTACCTTGAACCCCAACTGCTGAAAGTAATCGATCAACCATTATTGTTTCTATGTTACCCTTAATATCAATATGTGTTGTAACAAAATCAGCAGCTTTTTCAACCTTTATCACTTTTGCTTCAGTAAGAATGCGTATACCCTTCTTCTCTAGCTGTTTACGAGCAAATGTTGAAATTTCAACATCTTCAACCGGCATAATTTGAGGCATCATTTCAACAACTGTTACCTCAGCACCCATATCATGATAAAAAGAAGCAAATTCAATACCTATAGCTCCAGATCCTATCACTAAAAGAGACTTTGGCATAGCAACTGGAACCATAGCTTCAAAATAAGTCCAAATGAATTTTCCGTCTGGTTTAATATCAGGAAGAACACGAGGACGCGCACCAGTTGCAATAATCACATGCTTTGCTTGATAAGCGCCCTCTCCTAATACCCCTTTAGGAACTGGATTTTGTGGCTGCATAACTTCTCTTGATGATGAAGAAACCATAATTTCTGCAAGCTGATTACCGTGAGCTGCCCTCGTTAATTTCGCTTCACCCCAAATAATATCAATTTCGTTTTTTTTCAATAAAAAACCAACACCGGCATTTAAACGTGCCGAAACTCCACGAGAACGTGCTACAACATTTTTAATATTAACTTCTATTGAACCATTAAGCTTTAATCCATAATCCTTTGCATGTTCAGCAAAATGCTTCATTTCTGCTGAACGCAAAAGCGCTTTTGTTGGGATACATCCCCAATTTAAACAGATTCCGCCTAAATGTTCACGTTCAACAATCGCAGTCTTAAAACCACATTGTGCCGCACGAATCGCGGTTACATATCCACCTGGCCCTGAACCAATCACAATTATATCATAAAGACCTGCCACAATAATCCCTCCATGGATATATGCAAAACTGTATATTTGTTATCCAAATCTTAGACCGAAAATTAATAGATAAGCTTCATTCATGTGTACCATTTCAAATATTATAGAAAAACTTTATTAAATCAAAAGAAGTTATAAATCATCAATTAAATTATTGAGATCCGTTTTTCCCATCACGTGCTTTCACACTCTTAAGTGTAAGATTAAAAAAAATAATTAAATTAACATCGTTAAGGGATTTTCAATTATCTTCTTAAAAGTCTGAGCAACTTCTGCCGCTAGTGCTCCATCAACAGCGCGATGATCAACTGAAAGAGTAACCGACATAACTGTTGCTATTGCTAACGCGTCATCTTTAACAATAGCACGCTTCTCACCTGAACCAATTGCAAAAATCGTTGCATGTGGTGGATTAATAATGGCAGAAAAATTTTTTATTCCATACATCCCCATATTGGATACAGTTGTCGTCCCTCCCTGATATTCCTCCATTCTCAATTTACGTTCACGAGCACGTGTTACAAGATCTTTCATCTCATTAGAAATGATTGACAAAGATTTTTCTTCTGCACAGCGAACAATTGGTACCATTAAACCATTTGGAACAGAAACAGCAACACCAACATCACAGTGTTTGTGATAAAGCATTCCACCTTCAAGCCATGACACATTAGCATCAGGTACAGCTTTTAAAGAAAGAGCTACAGCTTTAATGATCATATCATTAACAGATAGCTTATAAGCAGGATTCATTTCTTCTTGTGTTTCAACCATTGGAACAACAGCGTTCAGTTGCGTACGTAATTCCAATAACGCATTTAATTCACAATCTATCGTTACATAAAAATGTGGTACCATCTGCTTTGCTGCAACTAGACGCTTAGCAATTGTTTTACGCATATTATTATGGGGTGCGAATGTATATTCACTCTCTTTAAATAATTGCAAAACATGTTCATCAGAAATACCTGAAGTTATTAACTGATCGATGTGTAATGAACGAGAACTTTCAATACCATTATTCAGAGCTTTCTCCACATCACGTTTAATGACACGCCCATGAGGACCAGTACCTGAAATCAGTGATAAATCGATCCCCGCCTGAGCTGCCAATCGTCTTGCTAAAGGAGATGCAAAAAGACGTCTATTATTTGCATTTCGTTGTACTAATTGCTGATTTTTTAATGAATGAGAAGCTTGTATACTCGCTGAATCCAACGATTGTTTAATGACTGATTCTTTCATCGTAACAGAAGAAGTTTCTTCTGCAACCTTTACAGCTTCAGATAGATCCTCACCTTCTTCTGCTAAGACGACAATCAGACTATTGACTTTAACTCCCTGCATTCCAGCAGGTACAACAATTTTAGCAACCGTCCCTTCATCAATAGCTTCTACTTCCATTGTTGCTTTATCTGTCTCAATTTCAGCAATAATATCACCACATGTAACCTTATCACCTTCTTTGATATTCCATTTTGATAAATTTCCCTCTTTCATTGTAGGAGAAAGTGCAGGCATCGTAATCTTAATAGGCATAGTATTCTCCTCAATTATGCTTTATAAGTTACAGCCTTAACGGCTTCGACAATTTCAGCAATATTTGGCAAAGCCAACTTTTCAAGGTTTTCTGCATAAGGCATAGGCACATCTTTTCCAGCAATTGTAGCAACTGGTGCATCAAGATAATCAAAAGCCTGTTGCATAACACGCGTTGCTATTTCAGTGCCAACAGATGACTGAGGATACCCTTCTTCAATTGTTACCAAACGACCTGTATTTTTAACCGAAGCAATAATTGCTGGTAAATCCATCGGACGAATAGTACGTAAATCGATTAATTCAGCGTCAATACCAAGCTTTTCAATTTCCGGCAATGCCTGAACCGCATAATACATCCCAATTCCAAAAGAAACAATTGTTATATCCTTACCAGATTTATAGATTCGTGCTTTGCCAATAGGTAAAATAAAATCATCCATCTTTGGCACTTCAAATTGATGACCATAAAGAATTTCATTTTCTAAGAAAATAACAGGATTATCATCACGAATAGCAGCCTTAAGCAAACCTTTAGCATCTGCAGCACTATAAGGCATAACTACCTTAAGGCCTGGTACATGACTATACCATGCAGCATAACACTGCGAATGTTGAGCACCAACACGCGCAGCAGCGCCATTGGGACCACGAAAAACCATGGGAGTAGACATTTGCCCACCAGACATATAACGAGTTTTTGCTGCTGAGTTGACAATTTGATCCATTGCCTGCATAGCAAAGTTAAATGTCATAAACTCAACAATAGGACGTAAACCTCCAAATGCAGCACCAACACCCAACCCTGCAAAACCGTGCTCTGTAATAGGTGTATCAATAACCCGTCGTGCACCAAATTCTTCTAATAAACCTTGACTGACTTTATAGGCACCCTGATATTCGGCTACTTCTTCTCCCATTAGGAATACTGTCTCATCGCGTCGCATTTCTTCAGCCATAGCTTGATTAAGTGCTTCACGCACTGTCATCATAACCATCTCGGTGTTTACAGGAATATCAGGATCAGAAGAGATTTCAAAAGTAGGTTGTGCTGGGATTGATAGGACAGTAGCAATCTCTCCTCCCTTTGATTTTTCTAAAGCTCGTGAAATATTTGCAGCACTTTCACCTTCTTCTAATAATACTGCAATAACAGTATTAACTTTCACATTTTCAGTGCCTTCAGGTACAAAATTCTACCAACAATACCTTCATCAATAGCTTCTACCTCCATTGTTGTTTTATCAGTTTCAATTTCAGCAATCACATCACCAGAGTTAACTTTATCGCCTTCTTTCTTAAGCCATTTAGACAATTTGCCTTCTTCCATTGTTGGCGAAAGTGCAGGCATTAAAATATCAATGGACATACTTGTGCTTCCCCTGCTTTAAACTAGAATATCAGTATAGAGCTCAGAAGAATCTGGCTCTGAGTCATTTTGTGCAAAATTTGCTGCATCAGCGACAATCGCGCGTACTTCTTTATCAATAAATTTTAAATCATCCTCACTTGCCCAACCCTGTTTAATTAAACGACTTTTTACTTGATCAATCGGATCGTGCTTTGATTTCATTTTCTCTACTTCTTCTTTTGATCGATATTTTGCTGGATCAGACATAGAATGGCCACGATAGCGATAAGTCTGCATATCAAGAATAATTGGTCCTTTACCCGAACGTGCCCAAACAATTGCTTCATCAGCAGCCCCTTTTACTGCGCGAACGTCCATGCCATCAACAGCAATACCTGGAATCTCAAAAGAAAGACCACGGCGAGAAAAATCAGTCTCTGCAGATGCACGCGAAACCGATGTTCCCATAGCATACTGATTATTCTCAATAATATAGATAACAGGAAGCTTCCAAAGCGAGGCCATATTAAAACTTTCATAAACCTGTCCTTGATTTGCAGCCCCATCACCAAAATAAACTAATGTCACATTATCTTTACCAAGATACTGATTCGAAAACGCCAGACCTGAACCAATTGGAACTTGCGCGCCAACAATACCATGCCCACCATAAAAATTCTTTTCTTTAGAAAACATATGCATCGAGCCCCCTTTCCCTTTAGAAAAACCACCCTGACGCCCTGTTAATTCTGCCATCACACCACGTGGGCTCATACCAGCAGCCAACATATGACCATGATCACGATAAGATGTGATAATTTGATCACCTGCTTTTGTTGCTTTCAATGTACCAGTAATAACAGCTTCTTGTCCAATATAAAGATGACAAAAGCCACCAATCAAGCCCATACCATAAAGCTGTCCTGCTTTTTCTTCAAAACGGCGAATAAAAAGCATTTCACGATAAGCATCAATTTCTTCCTCTTTGGTAAAATTAGCTATCTGTGCCATTTTAGTCGTATCTGATAATGCAGCATGCATTACCGACATAGATTTTTTTTTAGCCCGTCCTGCCATATACTTAAACTCCCTTCGATGATTATCTAGAAATAACCTCTACAAACAAAAGTTACAAGCATTATAAATCAGTTCAAGCCATACTTATGGTAACTGTTTTAAAATGCCTATTTTAGATTAATTAATTTCTAGTTCATTCAAACCAAGAGGAGAAGTTAAAATTGTCAGCTCATTTGGTTTAGAAAAGTTTAAATTTTTCCGCACATACTCATCGAGCATATCCTTCTCAATATGCCCATCACGCAAAAGAGAAATACGCTTTTCAATAGATACACGCTTAGTTTTTATCTGATGAAATTCCTCTTTCAACTCAATGATATGTTGATTAATTTTGCTACGCGAATAAAGCCCATATTCACCATGATAAATATGATAACTGAAATAACTCAAAACTCCCGTTGTTATCAGCGGTAGTACAAAGCGCGACTTGATTGATCTCTGTTTTTGTTTCGTCCACATAGAGCACAGTCTTTTTAAGATTTAATCAACTATGCATTACTTTGATTAACACCTCATTACCAAAACAACCATATACAACTAGTTTATTGTCACTTCCTAAATTATCTTATTACAAAATATCCGCTAATGCGTAATTTTATCTCCATTTTTATCAGTAAATCTTCCTGCTAAAATGAAGATAAAATCAACAACCACTCAAATCCAAGTAACCATCAATCAACCGATAAAGTAAAGAACAAGCATTACAACCAGTTCAAATTTTACCAACTATAAAACGATGAATACCAAATACACCAGTAAACCAACAAATAAGTGTAAGCATCAATTTTAATTGTTTTGTTTCTTTTTTTTTAAGATTGGAAAAACAGATTTAACAGCACCATCTTCACATACAAAGTCAAGATAATCAGCAATTTGGGGAGATTTTTTCCTAACCAATCCCATGCTGGGAATTGATAACGCTTACCATTATAATCTGATATAAGACAAGCTCCCTGATCTTAACTAATAATTATACCTCTCATTCTCATCTCTCACATAATCGGTATATTACTATGCTAGTCATAAAGACTTGAGTTTATCATTGTAAATATAATTATTTATTTAAAATACAATATCTTTACCTTTCTGTTCAAAGCCATTAATATTTAAAAAGCACCTGCATAACGAGCCTGTGTTCCTAGCATTTCTTCAATACGAATAAGTTGATTATATTTAGCCAATCTATCTGAACGTGCCAATGAACCTGTCTTAATTTGTCCACAATTAGTCGCAACTGCAAGATCCGCAATTAGAGAATCCTCTGTTTCACCCGAACGATGAGAAATAATAGCACGATAACCTGCTTTATGAGCTGTTTCTATAGCATCTAGTGTTTCACTTAAAGTACCAATCTGGTTAACTTTAATAAGAATAGAATTAGCAGCACCTATTTTTATACCATTGCGTAAACGCGCTGAATTTGTAACAAAAAGATCATCACCAACAAGTTGACATTTTTTACCAATCGAATCAGTTAGCAGCTTCCAACCTTCCCAATCATCCTCAGCCATTCCATCTTCAATTGTAATAATAGGGTAAGAATCAACAAGTTGTGTCAAATATTCTATTTGTTCTTGTGTATTACAACATTTATTCTCACCTTTATAAAGATATGAACCATCTTTATAAAATTCTGTTGAAGCACAATCTAAACCAATAGCAATTTGTTCACCCGGCTTATACCCACATTCTACTATAGAATCTATAATAAAATCAATTACTTGATAAGAACTTCTAAGATTAGGTGCAAAGCCACCTTCATCACCAATGTTGGTATTATAGCCTGCATTTTGCAAATGCTTTTTTAACATATGAAAAATTTCAGCACCATAACGAACTGCTTCCTTCAGTGTAGGTGCCCCAACTGGAATAATCATAAATTCTTGAAAATCGATTTGATTATCAGCATGAACACCCCCATTCATAATATTCATCATTGGCGTAGGAAGAACATGCGCTTGCGTACCACCAATATAACGATATAAAGGTAAGTTTAATGATTCGGCTGCGGCTTTTGCAACTGCCAAGGAAACACCAAGAATGGCGTTAGCACCAAGACGAGCTTTATTAGGTGTTCCATCCAAAGTAATCATTACTTGATCAATTGCTCTTTGGTTTCTTGCATCTTGTCCGATAAGGGCTTCAAAAATTTCACCATTAACTGCAGCAACAGCATTTTCAACACCTTTACCTTGATAACGTAGGTCACCATCACGAAGTTCTACAGCTTCATGCGCACCCCTCGATGCTCCTGAAGGAACAATGGCACGACCAAAAACTCCATCTTCCAAATGAACATCAACTTCTACAGTTGGATTGCCGCGACTATCAAGCACTTCACGCCCAATAATATCCACAATTATAGTCATACGAAGTTCCTCATCCAACAAAAATCTTTATTAAGTTTATTCACAAATACCATAGTACCAAAATATTTCCTATGCTCGATATTCAATTTGCTCTTTTTGCCAAACAATCAAAATCTATCAAAGTTTCAAGTAACCTGTATAAGTTATCAATTTTTATCATATTCAAACCATCAGACGGCGCATTATCTGGATCCTGATGTGTTTCCAAAAAAATACCTGCTATTCCAATAGAAACAGCAGCACGTGCTAATATTTCAACAAACTGACGTTGTCCACCAGATGAACTCCCCCTACCACCTGGCTCCTGCACAGAATGCGTAGCATCAAAAATAATAGGTACACCAAATGAACGCATAATTGGCAATGAACGCATATCAGAAACTAAACGATTATAACCAAAGGAAGTACCCCGTTCACAAAGCATAACATTAGGATTACCGCTTTGGGTTACTTTTTCTAAGACATTCTCCATATCCCAAGGAGCCAAAAACTGTCCCTTTTTAATATTAATAACACATCTCGTTCTAGCTGCTGCAACTAAAAGATCTGTTTGACGACATAAAAAAGCTGGTATTTGCAAAATATCTACTGTTGAAGCAACTGCCATACACTGCTCTTCTGTATGCACATCAGTCAGTACCGGACATCTAAATTCCTCCTTAAGATCAGAAAAAATAGCTATCGCTTTTTCAAAACCAATACCACGTATTGCACTCAAAGATGTTCTATTTGCTTTATCGAAACTAGATTTATAAACAAAACCAATACCAAATTGATCAGCAATTGTTTTAATTCGCCCCGCCATTTCAAAAGCATGATCTCGGCTTTCCATCTGGCAAGGACCTGCAATCAAAGAGAGCGGTGTTTCATTTGAAAAAACAACATTCCCAACTTTAACGATGGCATTTGGTTTAAACATCTCATTCCTCAAAAGTTAAGAAAATAAATTTATGAACTATTGTAACTTACTTTGCTTTATAGTGGCCTTAATAAAAGAAGCAAAAAGCGGATGAGGATCAAATGGACGCGATTTCAATTCTGGATGATATTGAACACCTATAAACCACGGATGATTTATATATTCTACTGTTTCTGTTAACATACCATCTGGGGATAGACCAGAAAAAATTAATCCACATTCCTCTAGCTTCTCTTTATACTGAATATTCACCTCATAACGGTGACGATGTCGCTCATAAATTTTTGTGGTACCATAAATTTTCGAGATATGGCTATCTTCTTTTAATTCAGCTACAAAAGAACCAAGACGCATTGTGCCACCAAGATTTCCAGATGCAGTGCGCTTTTCAAGAACATCTCCCTTAATCCACTCGGTCATTAAACCCACAACCGCATCTTTTGTTTTGCAAAATTCACTTGATGAAGCATTTTTAATATTCGCGACATTGCGTGCAACCTCAATACAAGCCAATTGCATACCAAAACAAATACCTAAAAAGGGAATCTTATTCTCTCGTGCAAATCGAATTGATTCGATTTTACCTTCTGCACCACGCACACCAAAAGCTCCAGGAACTAAAATCCCATGTATCCCTTCTAAATAAGATGCAGAATCTTCTTTTTCAAAAAGCTCTGCTTCAATCCACTCAACATTAACTCTCACTTTATTTGCTACTCCACCGTGCATAATTGCCTCGATAAGAGATTTATAAGCGTCTTTTAAACCAATATATTTTCCAACAATTGCAATCGTAACTTCCCCTTCAGGATGATGAATCCGATGTGTGATATCTTCCCAACAATCCATTTTTGGTTCAGGAGCACAAACAATTCCAAAAGCAGAAAGAACTTGTAAATCTAAGCCCTCTTTATGATATGCCATAGGAACATCATAAATCGTTGGAACATCCAATGCCTGAATAACCGCATTTGGATGAACATTACAAAAAAGTGATAATTTGTACCGTTCTGCCTCCGGGATAGGCCGATCTGTACGCACTAAAAGAATATCAGGAACAATACCAATTGCACGTAATTCTTTAACAGAATGTTGTGTCGGTTTGGTCTTTAACTCTCCTGCAGAAGAAATATAAGGCATTAATGTAAGATGCACATAAATAGCACTTTGTCTTGGCAACTCATTATGCAGTTGACGAATTGCTTCAAGAAAAGGCATTGCTTCAATATCACCAACAGTCCCACCTATTTCACATAAAATAAAATCAAACTCTTCGTTGCCTGTAGTAATAAATTTCTTAATTTCATCTGTAACATGAGGAATAACCTGGACAGTCGCTCCTAAATAATCGCCACGCCGTTCTCGTTCAATGATATTGCGATAAATACGCCCTGTCGTAATATTATCTTGGCTATTCGCAGAGCACCCAGTAAAACGCTCATAATGGCCAAGATCAAGATCTGCTTCTGTACCGTCATCAGTAACAAATACTTCACCATGTTGATAGGGTGACATTGTTCCTGGGTCAACATTCAAATAAGGATCAAGCTTGCGGATCCTTACGTGATACCCACGAGCCCGAAGTAATGCAGCTAAAGATGCTGCTGCAATTCCTTTTCCAAGAGAAGAAACCACACCACCAGTAATAAAAATATAACGTGCCATGGAACTAAGATAATAAATAGTTCATGATGGTTTTTCCAGTAAAAAATGAAAAAATACTCTTTCTTTCACAAAACAAAAATGTGGAAAAACCATCTTTTTAATGATCCACACCAACTTTACACAAATTACTCAGGCTTACTATTAGAAATTGGATCACCCATTGGCGGAGGAAGTGGATCTTCACTTGTAGGTGTAACTAGGTCATTTTTTTGTTGAGAAGATGCAGGAACACCACCCAATTGATCAATAATAGAAGGCTGATCTTCACTCTTACTTTCTGACGTACTTTCTTTTGTTGAATTTTTCCCTGAACTAACTGGAATACGATTGAGAATATCAGAATCAGAATTTGATAAATTTCCAACCACAACAAGCCCAATCGATATCGCAAAAAAACAAATTGCTAAGATAGTCGTCAAACGCGTTAACGCACTTTTGGTACCACGAGTGCTCATAAAACTTGAGCCACCGCCAAACCCACCACCTTCTGAAGGTTGAAGCAATACAACACCTACTAAAGCAATAACAACTAAAAAATGAATAACAATCAGTACTGTTTGCATAAATTCTGCTCTTTATAACTACTCACAACTACCTACACACAAATTTAAGTATAATCGAAGAGGAAATCATGATTTTCTCCTTATAATCTACGGTAAACCTCACAAATATTTAAAAAATCAACTGCTTTTAAGCTTGCTCCACCGATCAAAGCACCATTAACATGGGAAATATTCAAAAGCTCAAAAGCATTAGATGGTGTTACTGATCCGCCATAAAGCAAGCGTATTTTACACCCATCATCACCAAAGCGAAAACTAATCTTCTCACGAATGAAACTATGGATTTTCCCAACATCTTCCAAAGTAGGAATTTTTCCTGTACCTATAGCCCAAACTGGCTCATAAGCGATAACTACATTCTTTCCTGTTGAACCATCTGGCAAAGAATTCTCAAGCTGTTGTGTGAGTATATCGAAGACTTTACCATTTACGCGCTCTTCTAACGTTTCACCAATACAAACAAGAGCAACAAGACTCTCTCGCCATGCAGCTTGTACTTTAGCACAAATAATAGCATCATTTTCATGATAGGCTATACGGCGCTCTGAATGTCCAATAATAACATAACTAGCTCCTGCCTCCTTAAGCATAAATGCCGAAACATCTCCAGTATAAGGACCACTATCATTAAAATGGCAGTTCTGCCCTCCTAAAAGAAGCTTTTCGCTTTGGAGTATATCAGAAGCACGTGATAAAAGTGTAGCTGGAATACAAATAAGTGCTTCAAACAAATAGCCTAAATCAGAGCTAACACCAGCAGCAATAGCACGTAACTCTCCGAGAGATTCGACTGTCCCATTCATTTTCCAATTTCCAGCAACTAACGGCTGAATATCCGGAGCCATATTTTCACCTCAAAAGTTATTGAATAAACTTTTATCACTATTAAGTATCAAATTATACAACAAAAGCAAGTCTTTAAGCTTGCATCTTACTCATCTTTATTGCAAATTCTATCATTGTTGATAATAAATATGCCCAACTATAGGACTATTGAATAATGCTTGAGACTATAAGAAATGCTGTAAATTCTTGGATTGCCAAGATCTTTCTTACCGTTTTGCTTTTATGCTTTATCCTTTTATGGGGTCTACCGCAATTACATACAATAAATGAAAAAGAGCTTCTTACTTCTGGAAAGTCCGCAATAACTGTTGATACCTATCGTCTCGCACTTGCTGATCAAAGTTTACGTTTAGCCATTACTTCTCATCTTGGACGAATGTTTACACCAGATGAAATACAGAGATATAAAATTCCTGTTTTTGTTCTCAATCAGTTGCAACAGGACGTGTTGTTTGATGAACAAGTGCGTAAAATGAAAATTAATCTTTCAAAAGATGAAATAGCCCGTATCATTGGTAATGACAACATTTTTCACCGCGATAGAATCTTTAACCGCGACTTATTTCTCAACTATCTCCGACAATTACATACTAACGAAAGTAATTTTTTTAACTATTATACAAAAAAAGAAAAACGTAATCAGCTTATTTTAGCTTCATTATCTGGCATGAAAGCACCAGATATTTTCTACAAAGCATTTGCTACTTACCAAGAAGAAAAACGTATCGCTGATTATCTTGTTATTGATCTTAAAAAAGAGGAAAAAATAGCTGATCCTAATCAAGAGATATTAGAAAAATGGTTTGACACTCACAAAGAAAAATTTCGTGCTCCAGAATATCGTACTGTCTCTTTATTCTCTATGACATCAGAAGAATTTTTAAAACCACAAGACATCTCAGTAAATGAAATACAGACTTATTATACTCAAAATGCCTCGCGTTTTATTACTCCTGAAAAACGTACAATTGAAGAACTCCGTTTCTCTACACGTGAAGCCGCCGATAATGCAGCAAAAAAAATAGCCGGTGGTTTGAGTTTTGATGTTTTAGTTAAAGAAGAGAAAAAAACTCTCAGTGAGATAACGAAAGGTCCTCTAGCAGAAAATGAGCTTCCTAGTCATTTAGCATCTGAGATTTTTGAACTCAAAAAAGGACAAATTAGTGCTGTCATTAATGATCTACAAGGTCCTGTAATTATTCGCGTTACACATATCACACCTTCAACTCAAATTCCCCTTGAAAAGGTAGAAAATGATATTCGCCAAATACTTGCCCAAAATCATGCTAAAACTTATATACGTAATAAGTATATAGAAATTGAAAATGCCCGTCTTGAAGGTACTTCTCTCACAGAGCTTGCTAAACAACATAAATTGTCATTACGCAAAATTACTATTGATAAAACAGGCAAGACAACTGAAGGAATAACACTCACGGATTTACCTCAAAAAGATGTTTTATTAAATGCCATTTACCAATCACGTGAAGACATTGACATGGATCCACTCTCTCTACCAGAAGGAGGATACCTCTGGTATCAAGTAGATATGATTATTCCTGCCCGTGATAGGATACTTTCAGAAGTTAAACAAAACGCCATTGTTCAATGGAAAGAGGAAGAAATCCAACGTTTTCTTGACGAAAAAGCTCAAGATGTTCTCAAACAACTAGCTAAAGGAAAAAGTCTTGACTCTCTTGCAACTGAGCTTAGTATCACAAAAAAAACCACTCCAGCTCTCCGACGCCAAGATTCATCAAAAGTCCTTGGCATTGAAGGAATTAAAGCACTTTTTCATGGTGCCAAAGATCATTATGGCGTGGTAAAAGGTGCAGACACAACAAATCGTATTGTTTATAAAATAACAACATTAATCATACCTGAGGATATTACAGCTCACACTCTTTTATCTGATGTACGTACTAATATAGACATGATGATAAGAGAAGATTTGAAATTAGAAATGTTACAAGTTGCAAATAAAGAACATCCTATAGAAATTAATAACTTAAATTACAGCCGCATTTTCAGCACTTTTCAATAAACTACTAAAATTATAATATTTAAACTACTAAAATTATAATATTTTTTCTTATCTAAATAAAATATATACTTATTTATCAGAATGTGGAGTTTATTATCAATCGTTGATATACAGTCAATTAATCTGGTTCGTATGAAGATCTTCAGCGGAACTTTTATTCGCCTCGTAAGAAGTGATCGTTTACTATTTTACTATAGAGAGTAAGACAATGTATTTTAAATTAAAAAACTAATTCAGAGAATTCTATTTTGGTAAGCCTATAACGGTATAACAGATCACTATAAAATTTCACATTATTAAACATTTCGATCTCAACATCCAACCTGATGATTCAGTATCGAACAAAATGCTCCAAACTAAAAAATATCTTGAAAATGTATAACCCCTTTACTTCATATAACTATGTACAAAATAAAGCTTTCTACAAAAGAAAACAACATGTTCCTTTAGAAAGTTAAGTAACCATTCTAATTAAAAGCTTATCAACAAGCACTATAGATTAATCATACCTTCTTAACTCATATCAAAGTGATCAATATTACTATTTTCTCAAACATAAGTATTAATCAGTGATCTGAAACTATGTCTTAACAACAAGATCAGTATAACTTGTCATTACAGACTAACTCCCATCAAAGAAGGTAACCAAATGATTTACCCCTTAACGTGATATTTACCCTCAAGATTCTTACATCAAAAGATTGTCCTAAAACAAACTATAAGATACAAATCCATTTGCATAAAATTGTTTATGTTGTATACTAAATTAGTTGTTATTAACCATTTACCAAACGCACTCTTTTCACTATATTTAACATCCTAAATCTGCATTATAACTATATTTAAATAGAGTCAGTTTGGAAATATAGTAGCAATTACCATCATAATCATGTACAAAAACTTTTTGCTATTCTGCCTAAGTTCATTGATATAGGCCGCATGATTTCCAACACCTTGTGCTGATTTCTCATACCCATCAACTCGTATGGGAAACAGATTAGGTATAAAGAAGACAGTTTGGAACTTTTGGAACAACAACTCTAACTTTTAATTCAGGAGAACTATCCATAATTTTGCTGTTTTGCATATTAATAGTTCTACTCTTAGTTTTAAAACCTATTTTTCCACTAATAATTACATTATCCGCTTGAAGAACTTTTTGTTTAAAAAAATTATTTCTTCCTAGTAAAGTCAATAATAAAAAATATTATAAACTATAATTACAGTATTGATACTATTTTGGATCTAAAGTATAGTAAATGTAATGAAGTGTGTACAACTGATGACTTTAAAAAATGATATGAGCTAATTCAAAGGCTCCTGCAACCGAATAGATATTAGAATATATTGATAAGTATAAAAACAGTTTTTATATATGAATGAAACTAATATTCTCACATTACCTAAGTAAAAAAACAATATAGATTTCCGAAGAGTAATTAAAAAACTATATCTAAGTTTATATTGTTACTCATCCAAACACAGCAATCAAAGCTTTATCAACTAGCTTAATTTTGTGAATCTATTAAGTCAGCTAAAATTATTAAAAATGTTTTCTTTTTTACGACTCACTTATATCATGCTTCCTATATGAGTAATTGCCTTTTTTATTAGCGTAATTTAGCCTTAATAATAAGGAGGTCTTCACAAAAATGGACTATAAAAAAAATTTAGCTGAAAATCATCAAAGGAAATTACAACGTGGATTAGATAATCGTCATGTACAACTGATTGCCATTGGTGGTGCTATTGGAACCGGTCTATTCATGGGATCAGGGAAGACAATTAGTATTGCTGGCCCTTCAATTATATTAGTCTATGCTATTATCGGTTGTATTCTTTATTTTATCATGCGTGCTATGGGAGAATTGCTTCTTTCAAATACACAATACCGGTCTTTTATTGATTTTTCAGCTCATCTTCTAGGACCAAAAGTTGGATTCTTTATCGGCTGGACTTATTGGTTGTGTTGGATTGTAACTGGAACAGCAGATATTATTGCGATAGCTAATTATGCACAATTTTGGTGGTCTGAATTGAATCCCTGGATTCCTGTTCTCATCTGTATTGTTTTCTTTTTAATATTTAATCTCGTAGCAGTAAAATTATTTGGTGAACTTGAATTTTGGTTTGGTCTTATCAAAATCGTAGCAATTTTAGCATTAATTGTTATTGGATTTTATATGATTTTTATTGGCTTCACCTCTCCAAATGGCACTCTTTCTTCTCTTCGTAACGTATGGAATAATGGAGATATTTTTCCTCGAGGTATTGCCGGATTCTTTGCTGGATTTCAAATTAGTATTTTTTCTTTCGTTGGTATTGAACTAGCTGGAATAACTGCAGCTGAAGTCAAAGAACCCGAAAAAATTTTGCCAAAAGCAATCAACTCAATTCCTATTCGTATCGTACTCTTTTATATTTTCTCTCTCATTGTAATTATGTCAGTTACACCTTGGAATCAAGTTGCTTCCGATAAAAGCCCATTTGTAGAAATGTTCTTACTAGTCGGTATTCCAACTGCTGCTGGATTAGTTAATTTTATTGTTCTAATATCAGCAGCATCTTCAGCGAATAGTGGCATTTTTTCTACTAGCCGTATGATATATGGTCTTGCCACTAAACGAGGAGCACCTAGTTTTTTAGGAAAACTTTCTAATAATTATGTTCCAGCGAATGCATTATTTTTCTCTTGTTTATGTGTTTTGTTAAGCTATACACTTTTATCATTATCCCCAACTACTATAAGTGCTTTTACAATTATTACTACCATTGCAGCAATTTTATTTATATTCGTATGGTCTATAATTTTAATTAGTTATATTACTTATCGCCGCAACTACCCTAAACAACATATTACTTCTACTTATAAAATGCCAGGCGGTGTTTTTATGTGTTGGGTTATTTTAGCTTTCTTTATCTTTATTCTTTTTTTACTGACACTAGAATCTGATACCTTAATAGCTTTAAAATATACTCCACTATGGTTTGTTTTCTTAGGAATCATGTATTCTGTTTTTGGAAAAAAACTTTATTAAAAACAAATAATAAAACAACATCCTAAAAGGGTAATTTTTCTTCTATTACTCTTTGTATAGTGTTTTTTATTAGTTTTTCACTAGTTCAATATAAAATTCAGTTGCACTTTTTAATCGGTGGTATAATAGCACGAATTTTTTTACCAACTTCTTCAATAGAATGGATATCATTTAAACGCCGCATACTTTTAAAGTGTGCAGCGCCAGCTTTATATTCCTGTATCCAATCCGATATAAATTTACCTGTCTGAATATCCTTCAAAATACGCTTCATTTCAGCCTTAGTTTCACTAGTAATCACACGTGGACCAGATATATATTCGCCCCATTCAGCTGTATTAGAAATTGAACGATTCATATTCGCAATACCACCTTCATAAAGAAGATCAACAATTAACTTAACCTCATTTAAACATTCAAAATAGGCTATTTCTGGTGCATAACCCGCTTCTGTAAGTGTTTCAAAACCTGCACGAATAAGCTCGACAAGTCCGCCACAAAGTACAACTTGTTCACCAAATAGATCTGTTTCACATTCTTCTCTAAATGTTGTTTCAATCACACCAGCACGTCCACCACCAATATTACAAGCATAAGATAATGCTATATCATGAGCATTCCCTGAACTATCCTGTTCAACTGCGATTAAACAAGGTACACCAACACAACGTTGATACGCACTACGTACTGTATGGCCTGGCCCTTTTGGTGCAACCATCACGATATCAACTGTTTTTTTGACTTCAATTAAACCAAAATGAATACTCAAACCATGCGCAAAAGCAATTACTGCACCATCACGCAAATAATCACGAATAGAATCTTTATAAATATCCGCCTGCAATTCATCAGGCACCGCCATCATAATAAAGTCTGCCCACTTTGTTGCATCAACAACATTTACAACCTCAAAACCATCTATTTCAGCTTTTTTAACTGTTGCTGATCCTGATTGCAAAGCAACTTTTATATCTTTAACACCAGAATCTTTTAGATTTAATGCATGAGCACACCCTTGAGAACCATAACCAATAATAGCTACTTTCTTCTCTCTAATTAAATTAACGTTTGCATCACTATCATAATAAACACGCATAATAATACTTTCCCATAGAAATATTTAAATTGAAATTCAGAATTTTTGCGGATAGAAAGTAATCTCTCCTTGAGTATATTATATTTCATATTTGGCAGATGGTCACACCACGACTTATGGATAAAGTGGCATCTGAATAAATTTAAATTTTCATATTGTAAACAAAAAGATCCTAAAGTTGAAAAAATAATTAAAATTTTTGATATTAGTATTTAAATTATCTTATTTGAAAAATTCTTTATAACCCTGATTAGAGAAAATAACAAAACAGCCCTATACAAATTGTAACTGTTCAATCAGAATTTAATGAAATATTTGGAAGGTTTCTCCCTTCAGAAACAATAAGAAATTTTATTTTTGAATCAGCATTTTTTATGGTTGCAAAAAGACTTTTGTAGTAAAAGTTCTCTATAAGCTCATCGCAATAAAAATATAGTTATGTTTTAGCATTGCAAAATTCCTTCTTCAACAAAACGCTTATAAAGTATAAAATGAAGTGCATTAGTTACCTTAGAAGTAGAAGTAATATTAGGTACATAAACAGCTAAAGTAAATGAAAAATTCTTACTATCAAATGCTGTAAAACTCACCTGTGGTGCAGGATTTTTTAAAACTCCTTCTATTACTGAAGCAACCTCCAATAACATTTCAACAACACGCTCTGGATCAAGGGTAGTTGAAACAGTAAGAGGTATATCAATTCGCCCTATTTTACTAGGACGCGTCCAATTGCTCACATTATTATTAATAAGGCTTGAATTTGGAACAATAATTGTCTGACGCTGAAATGTTTCAATTTCTGTCGCACGTACACTGATGCGTTTTACAATACCACGCACTGATCCAGTTTCTATATAATCCCCTAATTTAAAAGGTCGCCCAATCAAAATAATAAGACCAGATACAAAATTCTGGACGATATTCTGCAAACCAAAACCAATACCAAGCGAAAGCCCACCAGCAATAAGCGCAAAATTCCTAACATTTAAACCTGCTATTGATAACCCTATTAAGGTTGATATGGCAACGCCACCATAAGTTATGACTGTTTTGATAGAATTACGTACGCCAGAATCGAACTCTCCACGCACTAGCACCGTAATATCTAACCACCTAACAAATAGGCGGCTAAAAAACAAACAGATAAAAAAAACGATTATTCCCATGACAACAGAAATCAAAGAAATAGATATACTACCAATTTGAATACTGGTCATTAATTGCAACAATATTGTACCTATATCGGAATATGAAAAACCAAATTGCATAACAATCGGCACCGTACAAAATACAATAACAATCAAATTGAGAAAAATACTGCTAATAATTCCCAATCGATTCATTGTTTTTTCTTCTAAATGAAACCGTCTTACCAAAGAACGACCAACACTCGTTCTGATAAACTCCCCTTCAATTCCGATAGCACAAGCACTTCGCACACCCAAATACATCAACGCCAAAAATACACTACAGATCACAACCTGTTGCATAATAAAACGAGCTAAACCAATATAACCTAAGAAAGCTATTATGATCAGCAACAATCCAAGCATAATGATTGGAATACGTATACAAAACAGCCAAGACGGTGCTTCCTCTCTTGTACTTTGACGCCTAAACTGCAAAGGTACAAACGAGATAATAAATAACAAGACTGCCATAAGGAAAACAGAAATAAAGCTTTTCTCAATAATCAAAGAAAAAGATACTGATATTATTCGATAAATACTATCTATAATAGTATCTAATGCAAAAACCATACCTAAAAGAGTCAGACAAACTATCAATTGATATGCTGCCAACGGTGCAACGTTCAAAAGACGTATATGCGCTCTATATGGCGATAAAAGAATAACTGTTATACGATTCAATAAAAAGACTAAGATAATTTGGTGTCCTATCGTATAAAATACTTCTGTAAGTATTCCTAGATATAAACCAAGACTGCGAAATAAAAATAATGTCAGATAAACATAAATAGCACATATAAAAGAAGGAAGTAAAATTGAAATCAAAGCAATCAATAAACGCTGTAAATAAGATATCTCATCATTCTTTTTGAGAAAATAAAACTTTACATAAGCAATAGATTTACTAGAAAAATATGAAAGACCTAAAGTAACAATAAATGGAATAAAAAAAGCAAAAAATAATTGTAAAGGTTTAAAGTAAAGTACAAATTTCCACCAAGAATCAAATAATAATAAAAAATCACCAAAGACCTCTTTGGTTTTTTCAATAACATCTTGAACCATTGATATTGAAAATTCAAACCTTTGTGTAAGCATACGTGCAAAAAGCTCTCGAGACTGAGAAATCGTCAATTCTGCTATCTTATTTGCAGCTAAAAATATTTCTTCCAATTTATTAAGTGCACTATTAATTTTATTTTTTTGTTCTGTGATATTTGAGTACTCTTTTTTCTCATTTTCCAAATTTTTTGTATTATCACCTAGTATAGTCAACTGATTAATAATCTCATTAATATCATTAAGAGAAATGCGTAAAATAGATGCTCCTTCTAAAGCTTTCTTACTGATATCTCGTGCCTGCAACCGCCATTTTGTCAAAACATGTTCATCTTCTGGTTTACTTTTTAAGCTTACTTGTAAAATTTTAATATCTTGCACAAGAGACTCAATAATCATTCCTTGCTGTTGAATAATTTTATCAATCTCAACCGATTGTGATGTTGATTCTAAATCTCCCCATGCAAAAGCACTAGAGAAAATATTAGTCAAAAAAATTAAGAAAAAAGGGAAGGCTCTCTTTAAAAGTGAATACATCTTCATCCTAAGAATAAACATTTATTTAAGTACTCCCTTAAAATATGATATATGATAAGCATTCCAAATTTTTATAAAAAAGCCTATAAAAAACCTTCCTTCATCAAATAATGCTGATAAAAAAGTAAATAAGAAATAAGTCAAACTCAACAATAGAAGAAAAGGACTTTAATATGTTTTTTTGCATTTATATTGCAAAAAAGAAAATTTTTTCTCTTTATATAATCTATTTTTTCTATCCAGCTTTAAAATTTCAATAATTTATGATCTAGGCTTCACACTAATCAAACAATAACACACTGACCATATAATTTTAATAGTTGTACTTTTTCAAAGTATATTAGTATTGAATGTATTTTCAATTCCTGCCATAATTTCTCCTACACAATTTCATAGCCTTCAAACGCAACTTTTTAAATCAACATGCCCCTCCCCTTACTTGATCTATAAAACAACAATTCTATTTTACCTTTTTCTTTCGCGTTTAACTTTGATTATTTTAACGTGTCTACTAATTGGAATATATCATGCGTACACCTAGATGGCTGGCTACTTTTTACTGTTTTATTCTTTTAAGCAGCATTTACGTTGCCTTACCTAACTTATTTTCGCAAGAACAAATCAAAAATTCGAAATTCCTCTCTAATACCCATGTAACACTTGGGCTAGACCTTCAAGGAGGGTCCTCCCTTTTGCTCGAAGTAGATATCAAAACATTAAAACGAGATCAGTTACGTACGGTTTTAAACAATGTACGTATAAAATTGCGTGAAGCAAAAATTCACACATCTAGTGTTCGTATTATAGATGATAGTATTGTCGTTGTTATTTCTGATACTACACAAAATAAAAAAGCTGTCACTGCTTTAGAAACACTAATCATACCTATAACCAATAGCTTTGGTACCACAGCTAATGACATTGTGGTCAGTAATCAAAACGAAACTATTCGTGTAACATTAACTGACTCTGGTATTAATGATCGTGTTAATAAAGCTGTTGAACAAAGCTTAGAAATTATTCGCCGTCGTATTGACCAAGTTGGTGTTACTGAACCTGCTATCCAAAAAGTAGGAACCAATCGTATTATGGTGCAATTGCCTGGCCTACAAGACCCAAAACAATTACGTGATCTTCTAGGAACTACTGCTAAAATGACTTTTCACCTTGTACCTGCTAATGTTGATATCAATAATCCACCTGTAGGTGTTTCAATTCTTCCTGGTTATACTGACTCAAATCAACATTATGCAATTTATGATCAAATTGCTTTGGATGGAAATGTTCTTAAAGATGCACGCGCAGGATTCGATCCGCAAATACCTGGGCGCTCTATCATTTCATTCACTATGAATTCTATCGGCTCAAAGATATTTGCAGAAATAACACGCCAACATATTAACCGTCCTTTTGCAATTGTTCTTGATAATAAAGTCTTAACTGCTCCTGTCATTAATAGCGTCATCCCCAATGGGCAAGGACAAATCACAGGAAATTTTGATCCTAAAGAAGCATCAACCCTTGCTGCTTTGCTACGCGCTGGTGCTCTGCCTACACCATTAACCGTTATTGAAGAAAGAACTGTAGGCCCAAATCTTGGCGCTGATTCTATTAAAATGGGCCTGTATACAGGTATTATGGGCTTTATTTTTGTTACAATCTTTATTTTTCTTTTATACGGTATCTGGGGTATTATTGCTGATATAGCGATAGCACTGCACACTATTTTGATATTTTCTGCACTAAGCCTTCTTGGTGCAACGCTTACATTGCCTGGCATTGCTGGTATTATTTTAGGTATTGGTATCGCTGTTGACGCCAATATTTTGATTAATGAACGTATTCGCGAAGAAAGTAAAAAAGATATAAGCACTTTCGCTGCTTTAGATCGTGGGTTTAAACAAGCTTTTTCAACTATCCTTGATGCCAATGTGACAGCTGTCATTGCAACTGCTTTACTATTTTTGTTTGGAACCGGTCCAATTCGCGGTTTCGCTGTAACAATGTTACTTGGCATTATTATATCTATGTTTACTGAAATCACCATAGTACGAATTATGATGATTTGGGTAGTGAATAAATGGAAAATAAAAAAACTGCGGTTTCAGTCTTTTTTCAATTTTATTCCTAAAAATACAACCTTTCATTTCATGAATGTCCGTTTCATTGGTGTTGGTATTTCAATCATTTTATCACTGTTTTCAATTTTTTTGTTTTTTAAACCTGGTTTAAACTTTGGAATTGATTTTGTTGGTGGTAGCCAAATAAGCATTACGACAAAAACACCGACAAACCTGGTAAGTTTGCGTTCAAATCTTTCTGCTCTTAATATCGGTGAAATTACACTGCAAAATATTGATAATGAAAACACAGTACTGATTCGCATACAGAAACAAAGTGGTGGAGAAGTGGAACAAACTATCGCTATTGATAAAGTCAAAAAAACTGTGCAAAGCATCTATCCAGATACAACATTTGATCAAACAGAAATTGTTGGTCCTAAGATTTCAAGCGAGCTTGCTACAGCTGGTTTTACTGCTGTCATTTTAGCAACGATTGCTATGTCTCTCTATATCTGGTGGCGTTTTGAATGGTTTTTTGCAATTGGAGCAATTGTTACACTAATCCTTGATATTATAAAAATGGTTGGTTTTTTTGCTTTATTTCAATTTGATTTCAATTTAACAGCCATCGCTGCCCTTTTAACAATTGTTGGTTATTCGATCAATGATAAGGTTGTTGTCTATGATCGAATGCGTGAAAATATGCGCCTTTATAAAAAAACACCACTGAGTGAAATAATTGATCTTTCAATTAACCAGGTTTTTATACGCTGTATTTTTACATCAGCTACCACAATATTAGCTATGTTACCTATGGCTCTATGGGGAGGAAGTGCTGTCAATAATTTTGCATGGCCTATAGTCTTTGGTATTATTATTGCAACGTCCTCTTCCATTTTTATTGCAGCTCCCATTTTATTACTATTAAATAATTGGTGGTATAAAAAGAATAAAGGAAATAACAATTAAAATCATATAAATACCAAATTAAAATAGCGTGTTAATTTATATAATATGTTATTCTTTTCTTTTAAAATATAATCATCGTGACAACTCTTTATAAAGAAAGCACTATACTATAATTATGCCTCATGATACGCCACTAATTACAACTATTGTTGCAGGTTTATGTTTAGCATTTATTTTCGGAATGATTGCTAACCGTTTGCGTATCTCTCCATTAGTAGGATATCTATTAGCTGGTGTCATTGTAGGACCCAATATAGGGAGTTTTAAAGTAGATTCTATTCTGATCAACCAACTTGCTGAAATTGGTGTTATTTTGCTGATGTTCGGTGTTGGACTACATTTTTCATTAAAAGATCTTTTATCTGTTAAAGCCATTGCTATCCCTGCAGCCATTACACAGATGGTATTTGCTACTTTTCTTGGTTTATGCCTCGGTTGGATCATGGGATGGCAACTTAGTGATGGTTTAGTATTTGGTTTAGCACTATCGACAGCAAGTACTGTAATCTTGTTACGCGCTCTGCAAGAACGATGCTTGATCGAAACAGAAAAGGGACGTATTGCAATTGGTTGGCTAATTATTGAAGATTTAGCCATGATTCTAATATTAGTTCTCATACCTGCATTAGCAAATATCCTTGGTAATACAAAAAAGGAACCAATCGACCCTCTTGTTCAATGGTTAAATTTAAATGTTTGGGAAATTGTTGGATTAACGATTTTAAAAATCATTGTATTTGTTGCTCTCATGTTTGTTATTGGAAAGCGTTTTATCCCGTGGTTATTAAAAGTGAGTGCACAATCTGGATCGCGTGAATTATTTCGTCTTAGTGTTTTTGTTATTGCATTAGGAGTAGCTTTTGGAGCAGCTCACTTATTTGGTGTTTCGTTTTCTCTTGGTGCCTTTTTTGCAGGCATGATGATGAGTGAATCAGAATTAAGTCATCGTGCAGCGGAAGAATCTTTACCACTGAGAGACGCATTCTCCGTTCTTTTTTTTGTTTCTGTGGGCATGTTATTCGATCCTATGAAAATTCTAACTAACTTTTTTTCTCTTCTCGCAACCTTATCGATTATCATCATAGGAAAATCTGCTGTTGCTTTTTTCATTGTTAAAGCTTTCCGCTATTCTAATGGAGTAGCTTTGACCATTTCAGCTAGTCTAGCACAAATCGGAGAATTTTCTTTTATCCTTGCAGGATTGGGTTCAAGCCTTGGACTGTTAAACAATGACGCTCGTGACTTAATCCTTGGAGGTGCAATTCTTTCTATCTTGCTCAATCCTCTTGTCTTTTTTGCCATTGATAAAATTAAAAAACATCTAGAAAATTCTTCTGCCAACTTGCAAGATAAGCAAACAGTCATTACTATCGATCCTCAGGATTCTGATGAAGAAGTTCTACCAACTACTTCAAAAACTGATCATATCGTAATTATTGGTTATAGCTGTGTCGGAAGATATATAACATCATTTTTAATGAAAAGAGATCAGCCTGTTATAGTAATTGAAGAATCAAAGCGTCTTGCTGATAAAGCAATAGCAGATGGTATTGAAACAATTTGTGGTAATATTATTAAAGAGGAAATTATTGATGCAGCAAATATTAGAGAGGCATGTAAAGTCGTTATTACAATGCGAAGCACTATTGAAGCAGGACAATGTATAGTAAATATACGCCATCTGAACAAAAATCTTCAAATAATTGCTCATGCATTGTCTGAGTCAGAAACATCTTACTTAGTCGATTTAGGAGCGGATATTGTAGTGACAAACGACAAAGAAATCGCTAATGGTTTTATTGAATATATAATTGGACAGAGATCTATAAGGAATACGTCTGATAATGAATTAACTTTACAAAAAATATAAAAAAGCAAAAATGGATACAGAAGTGTGTAACTTAAAGAAATTTATATGGCCACTTATTGGCATCTTAGCGATGTTAATATCGATCCGCATTCTTTATATGAAATTATCTGCTATTTCGTTCAATGATGTATTAGAACGTCTTTCTAATTTAAGCATACATCACTGGCTTTTAGCTTGTTTTTGCTCATTTATCGCCTATTCAGCTCTTGCTGGTTACGATCGCATTGCTTTGCAACATCTCGGTCGTAAAATTTCTTGGACATTTATAGCTATATGTTCATTCACCACCTATGCACTTTCACATAATATTGGCGCATCGGTTTTTTCGGGCGCCGTCGTACGTTATCGCGCTTATACAATAAAAGGGCTAAGTGGAACAGAAATTGCTATATTAGTAGGTTTTTGTTCACTTACTTTTGCAATTGGCACAATCTTACTTTCTGGCATCGTCTTAATCTTACAACCAGAAATTATAACCCTCATTCATAATGGTTTTCCCAAATGGTTAGGCGTAATAATCGGTTTGATTTTACTTACTTGTATAGCTCTTTATATTTTAGGCAGTTGGTTGCAATTAAAACCATTACGTATAAACAAAAAGACACAACTTTCCTATCCGCAGCTTAAAATTGTCATTCGACAACTCATCATTAGCCCACTAGAGATCTTAGGAGCAGCAGGAATTATATACGCTGTGCTACCAAACGATACTGACGTTAATTTTATCTCTGTACTCGGTGTTTTTCTTGCATCTTTTTCTATAACTCTTCTCTCCAATGCCCCTGCAGGAGGTTTAGGAATTCTTGAAGCTTTATTTATAACAGGTATGCCCAATACAGACCCTACTGATGTTATTGCTGCACTTATCGTATTTAGAATCCTCTATTTGATCATACCACTTATCATTTCATTATTCTTTATAGCGATTTTTGAAACTCAACAATATCTTAAACGAACACAGAAAACTCGCTCTGAATAAAAAACAATTTCACTTTATTTATTTTTATACAGATTAATATCTTAAAAACTTAGCTAAATCTTTGCATATGGCTAGTATGCAATTAGCAATTTGCTAAAATGATAACACTCACACAATTGATAAAAAAATTTCTCTATCATCTTAATTATTCGTCATAATAATTTCGATTATTCATTTTTTACTTTAACAATTAGTACTTCTCCTGCAAAATAAGTTGAGAGATAAGAACTTTAGAGATATTTCGACGATCCATTTCAATGACTTTAAAACATAAACCTTCCGCTTCAAAACTTTCACCTTCATTTGGTAAATGACCCAAACGCCAAAGCATAAATCCTGCAAGTGTAGTATAACGGTCTGATTCATCAACAAGATTACGCTCGAGATAACCACTTAAACGACGAATATCAGCATATCCTTCAACAAGTAAATTTCCGTCTTCGAGTTTTTCTGCCACAACAGATTCTTCATCATCATCAGGAAAATCACCTGCAATCGCCTCAAAAATATCTGTTGGTGTTGCAATACCTTTCAAAGATCCATGCTCATCAACAATAATAGCAAGTTGAATTGAAGAATGCCGTAATTTCTCCATTAATCGTAAAACACCCGTATTCTCATGAACAACAAGAGGCTCACGCATAGCTTTTTGCCAATTAATCTTTTTCCCCTCAGCTAAATTTAAAAGAAGGTCTTTGGTCAAAGCAACACCAACAAATTCATCTATTTTTTCACGCGCAAGAATTAAACGGCTATGTTTAACTCGTTGCAATTCTTCACGCATTTCACTTTCATCACCACTCAAATCTAACCATTCGATCTCATTACGCGGTGACATAATAGAACGTACGGGGCGATCTGCTAAGTCAAGAACACCGCGAATCATTTCTTTTTCTTCTGGCCGAAAAATTTCTGAATTAGCAGCTTGTTCAACAATAACGTCTACAGTTTCACTAAGATTACTACCTTTTTTACCACCTCCTAAAAGCCTCAAAACAGCATCAGCTGTCCGTTCACGTAGATCATTTGTTGTAATCATCTTTTCACGATTACGACGTCCAATTTGATTAAAAGCTTCAATAACAACCGAAAAACCAATAGCGGCATATAAATAACCCTTCGGAATATGAAAGCCAAATCCCTCAACAATGAGAGTAAAACCAACCATCATTAAGAAACCAAGACATAGAATCACAATAGTAGGATGACGATTAATAAAACGCATAAGGGTTCCTGATCCCCACATCATAACACCCATAGCAATAATAACCGCTATATACATAACCATTGCTTGTTCTTTAACAATCATACCTGTTGCAGTAATAATACTATCAAGAGAAAACACTGCATCAAGCACAACAATTTGAATAATTACTTGCCAAAAAACAGCATAAATAACTCCTTTTTTTTGTGTATGCATCGTACTTTCTAGTCTTTCGTGTAACTCCAATGTTCCTTTTGCTAACAAAAAAGCTCCACCACTAACCAAGATTAGGTTGTGCCAACTAAACACAAAGGATGAAATAGAAAGAATTACCTTATCAAGACTCATTACCCAACCAATAACTGTCAGAAGACAAAGCCGCATCAATAAAGCTAAAGCTAAACCTATAAAACATGCACGATCACGTAAATGTAAAGGTAATTTTTCTGCTAAGATCGCAATAAAGACAAGATTATCTATACCTAAAACAATTTCGAGAAAAATTAATGTAACCAAGCCAAACCACGCATGGGGATCAGTGATCCATTCCATTATAGCCCACCCTTTAAAAATATCTTAAAAATTAAAAAGCTTAAATGCACTTTGCTGATGAAAAAAAACATAAACCTTCATCCGCATAAGTAATGAATAATATTCAATATAAATAAATTACATGCAAAAATAGGTACCTTCAAAGCAGTGCTTAAATCGGTACGATTGTTGATAAAATACATAAAAAACAACAACCTACACCATTTAATACAAGAAGAAGACTCTCCTGAATCTTGTCCGGGCATTACGCTCGACGATCCTCCAATTATAGTTCTACACTAACTAGAACAACTATTTATAAAACTTCTTAAATTAATAGGTTTATTTTTATATAATATCAAGAGGAGAAGCATATTTTTTAATTTATAGCGTAACTATAATATAAACACTATTCATTTCATAAATATATCAAAAACAATGAGTCTATCTAGACATCCTCTTTTAGGAGCGTTATAGAAGATTGTTTATTTTTATCTCTTGAAAAACTGTGGGTGATTAGCTCAGTTGGTAGAGCAGCTGACTCTTAATCAGCGGGTCGTGGGTTCAATTCCCTCATCACCCACCAATAAAATCAATTGGTTAGTGAAAAAACATAAATAAAATTCTAAATGCTTTTAAAATTCTAATAATCTTTATAGATTTTGAAAATTTAAACTTTTCTGGATTTTGGATCTTTTGTTGGATCTTTTTCTAGCATAAAAAGTCTTTATTTATGTTAAAAAGAAATTTGGTAAACAATTTTATATATGATAAAGTTTACTCATGAATTATCGGCATATTTATCATGCTGGCAATTTTGCTGATGTCTTTAAACACATTATTGTCACACGGATCGTAGAATACCTCAAACACAAAGAAAAAGCCTTTCGTGTTATAGATACGCATGCGGGTATTGGGCTCTACAACCTTTCTTCTATAGAAGCATATAAAACAGGAGAATGGCGTGAAGGCATCGGACGACTTCTCTCAATTTCTATCCCTGAAGACTTAAAAGAGCTTCTTGCCCCATGGTATGGAGTTATTTTTGCAATCAATAAAGAAAATAAAGAAGTTACTTTCTATCCTGGATCACCTATTCTTATTCGCCAACTATTACGTAAAAAAGATCGACTAACCGCAATTGAATTGCACCGTGAAGATTACCAAATTTTAGCCAGTCACTTTGCTGGTGATTATCAAACAAAAATTCTGCATCTAAATGGTTGGCTCTCTTTAAATTCTCATCTACCACCAAAAGAAAAACGTGGGCTTATTTTCGTTGATCCTTCTTTTGAACAACCAGGAGAATTTTCCCGTTTTATTGAAGGAATAGTGAAAGCATATCGGCGTTTCCCTGGAGGATTATATGCTTTATGGTATCCTGTTAAATATAATAAAGAGATTGAAATTTTTCTTCATGCACTTCACAAAACAGGAATTCCAAAAATTTTACAACTCGAGATGCGTATTCGAAAAAGCGCATCCCCACCTACAATTCATGGTAGTGGCATGATCCTTATTAATCCTCCTCATCTTCTTGAAAACGAAATGAAAAAAATCAGTCCTTTCCTTATCAATCATCTTGGACAGGATAAGCATGCACAAGTCATACAAAAATGGCTTTCATAGAACTAATTTATGATCTTTATTATTTGTATTTTTAATAAAACTCACTCTAAAAATTATTAATTCTGATGCCATAATACGATTATTTATAGAAAAAACAGCAATTAATAAACAAAGCGCTTGATTAGAAAAAATCATTTCACATTTCAAATATAAAATAGTTTTAGGTAAATTAATGAGTTTAGAAAATATATGCTTACTTGTACAAACAATAGAAAAAAATTGCCTTTTTTATCCGACATTACATGGCATAATGCTCATCAAAAAAACAATAATAATCAATCTAAAGGTGTTGCACTCATCCAAGAACTTGTCAAAAACCTCCCTCATAAACCAGGCGTTTATCGGATGTTAAATGAAAATGGTGATATCCTCTATATTGGAAAAGCACGAAACTTAAAAAAACGTGTTTCAAATTATACCCGTGAACAAGGACACAATAACCGTATTACACGTATGATTCGTGAAACGAATCATATGGAATTTGTCGTTACCCATACAGAAATAGAAGCACTCCTTTTAGAGGCTAATTTAATTAAAAGATTACACCCACGTTTTAATGTACTATTGCGTGATGACAAAACTTTTCCTTATATCATTATCACAGATGACCATCGAGCACCTGCGCTTTACAAACACCGTGGTATCCAAACACGAAAAGCTCATTATTTTGGTCCGTTTGCTTCTTCGGAAGCGGTTACACAAACAATCAATGTTTTACAACGCGCCTTTTTATTACGAACTTGTACTGATTCAGTTCTTGAAAACTGTACACGACCTTGTTTACTTTACCAAATTAAACGCTGTTCAGCTCCTTGTACACATGAAATTAGTGACAATGATTATTTACAACTGGTTCAAAAAGCAAAAGCTTTTCTTTCAGGAAAAAGTCAATTAGTCAAAAATGATATGGTTCAAGCTATGCATAAAGCTGCAGAAAATCTTGATTTTGAACAAGCTATAGCCTATCGTAATCGTTTATCAGCTCTTTCTCACATACAAAGTCATCAAAGCATTAATCCTCAAACCGTAAAAGAAGCAGATGTTTTTGCAATTGCCCAACAGGAAGGAATAACTTGTATTCAAGTATTCTTTTTCCGTATGGGCCAAAATTGGGGAAATCGATCCTATTTTCCAAAAGCAGATCCATCTTTTTCTAGAGCTGAAATTTTAGCAAGTTTTCTTACACAATTTTATGATAATAAACCAATTCCAAAACTTATTCTTTTATCTGATACAATTGCAGAAGAAGCAATTCTTAAAGAAGCGTTAAGTCTGAAAGCAAATCACAAAATATCTCTATCTTTACCAAAGAAAGGGGAACGCAAAGCCCTTGTCAATCATGCTTATACTAATGCCTATGAAGCACTCAAACACAAACTTGCTGAAACATCAACACATAAAAAACTTCTTCAGAGTATTGTTGAAACATTTCAACTATCTCATACCCCACGCCGTATAGAAGTCTATGACAACTCACATATTATGGGAACTAATGCAGTAGGTGTAATGATTGTTGTTGACCAAACAGGTTTTGTTAAAAATCAATATCGTAAATTCAACATTCGCTCGACCAATATCCAACCTGGTGATGATCTTGGTATGATGAAAGAAGTAATTGAACGAAGATTTTTACGTCTTCTCAAAACATATGGTTTACCTAATAAGAATAAAAATATTGGATATGAATCATCTTGTCCTTTTTGGCCTGATCTTATATTAATTGATGGAGGACAAGGACAAATAAATATTACTAATACAGTGTTATCTGAATTAGGTTTAAATGATTTTGTCACAGTAATCGGTATAGCTAAAGGCGTTGATCGGAAAGCCGGTCTAGAAAGGTTTTTTATAAAAGGGAAACAACCTTTTACGCTCTCTCCACACGATCCTATTCTTTATTTTTTGCAACGTCTACGCGATGAAGCACACCGCTTTGCAGTTGGAACTCACAAAGTAAAACGAAAAAAAGAAGCATTTAAGAATCCACTTGATGAAATCAAAAAAATAGGCCCTATAAGAAAGCATGCTTTGCTTAACTACTTTGGAAGTTCTAAAGCAGTTTCTAGAGCATCCGTTGAAGATTTAACAAAAGTTCAAGGTATTTCTAATGCAATTGCACAAAAAATTCATAATTATTTTAATGAAAAATAAAGCTTGTCTCATAAGCTTTGCCTTGTTACGTTCATAAAATATCCTGTACTCTAAAAACTGAAAATAGCTCTATGAAAAATCATACTTTTTCTTTCCCTAATATTCTGACTTATGCACGAATCATTGCTGTTCCATTGGTTGTAGCGTGTTTTTTCTTAGAAGGGCGTCTACAATCGAGTGATATTGCTCGTTGGATTGCTGTTTCTATTTTTATTATTGCATCCATTACCGACTTTTTGGATGGCTATCTTGCTCGTATTTGGCAACAAACATCTAATATTGGCCGCATGTTGGATCCAATTGCAGATAAACTTCTTGTCTCTGCCTGCCTGCTCTTACTCGCCGCAGAAAGTACTATCGCTGGGTGGACACTTTGGGCAGCAATTATTATTCTTTGTCGAGAAATTCTTGTCTCTGGATTACGTGAATATTTAGCTGAATTAAAAGTTAGTGTGCCTGTTTCTCGTTTTGCAAAATGGAAAACTTTTGTACAAATGATAGCTATTATATTACTCTTAGCAGGGCCTGCTGGTAATAAAATAGTTCCTTACACAACGGAATTCGGTATTGCCATGCTGTGGATTGCAGCTCTTCTTACATTATGGACAGGATGTGATTATTTCCGCGCCGGTTTGAAACATGTTATCACATAAAAAAATAAACGACCAGATTACAGCTCATCACGCTAAGTAAGTATTTATCATTGTTTAAACATGACACATAGAATATTGGGGAAATTATGCAAATATAGAATTATAAAATCCAATGTATTAGAAAAATACTTTTTAGGCATAGTAATATTACGTTTTTAAAGCAAGCAATCTTGCTAAAAAAGCCCCGTAACAAGTTTCAGAGAATTTTCATTTTCTATATGTTATTTCATCATCAACCAACAATTTCAATATCGGAAAACCAATAAGCTATCTCCGTTTTTGCAGACTCAGCACTATCTGAACCGTGAACAGAATTTTCACTAATTGATAAAGCATGTATTTTACGAATCGTTCCTTCCTGTGCATCAATAGGATTTGTAGCACCCATAATTTCACGATTTTTAACGATTGCATTTTCCCCTTCTAAAACCTGCACAACAGTCGGACCAGAAGACATAAATGTTACCAATTCTTCAAAAAATGGAAGTCCTTTATGAATCGCATAAAATCCCTCTGCTTGCTGTTGACTCATCCACAAGCGCTTGGATGCGACAACACGTAATCCACCATCTTCAAGCATTTTTGTAATTGCCCCTGTTAAATTACGACGTGTTGCATCAGGTTTAATCATTGATAGAGTGCGTTCTATAGCCATTTGATACTACCTTTCTTTCATTTAAAAACTGTTTTCACTTCTCTATAACAAGTAAAAAAGCTTTTACCAAATAACAGCAAAGAAATCTGTATTAATTTTCAATTGTATAATTCTTTTTAAGATTCACCTTCATAAAACAAAAATGTTAGTGGTAATTTACATTTTTCCTTAATAATCACATCATCATTTTTCATTCAAAAATTGAACAAACTTGTGCTTATTGGAAAATCATATAAAAGAAACTTTTCATGATGTTGGTGTTGAATGATATTATAATATGGATGGCAGGATGTTTTTTAATCGATCGCGCTAATATTCACTTAATGTTTAGCTCAAAACTGAATTTTTTGGAAATAATAAAACCGATAAATCAGCCTTTTTCGTTTCATCACAGAGCGATATCTCCCCTGAAAAAATGCTGATATTCTCATACAAGAAAAAGCACGAATTGATTTAGTTTCCCAAGAAGCACCAACAACTGAACAGTTCTCGCTCGAAATTGTTTTTAGATGCAAATAAAGAACTTTACTAATCTTCTCTGTGAAACAGAAATGCCACTGACCCGATACGCATTACTAACATTCATACATGTTTAAGTGATATTAATGCCTATTCTGCAAAAGCATGCGCTAATAAAATTCTTTCTGTTCTAGGATTTGATCCTCATACACAAAAAAACTATATCCTCTTTTTCTGGTGGATGGCGCATACGCATCGCATTGGCAATTGTACTCTTTACTGAACCTGACCTTTTACTCCTCGGTGAATCAACAAATTATCTTGATATTGAAAGCACTTTATGACTCATCGAATATATACACCAATATCCCTATACAATTATTCTAATTAGCCAAGATCGCGATTTCTTAAATACACAGTTAACTTTAACATTTATCTTGATAAGTAATAAACTTACTTTCTGGTGTGGTAACGACGATCAATTTAAACAACAAAAAGTGTAAACTTACCAGATTACAGCAAACAGAACAGGAAAAATAAGAAGCACAAAAAAACATATGGAGAATTCATTAACCGTTTTCTTGCAAAAGCAGGTAATGCGAAAAGCACAATCATACCTTAGGCACTAGAAAAAATTAAACTAATCATGCCATGGAAAACCAAATATATTCAATCTTTCACTTTTCTAAAAGAAGACAAATCTTTAGCCTCTTCTACTATTGAATTATCAAATAAATATTGGTTATGAAAAAGAGAAACCTATTATTAAAGAATTAAATTTGAGAATTGATAATGATCACCGTGGGCCCCATCTTCTCATCTTCGATAAGCCTACTAATCATCTTGACATTAATAGTTGTAAGCAATTAATCTATACACTCAATAATTTAATAGAGCAGTTATACTAATTTCTCATGATCGCCACCTTATTAAAGCAACAATAGAGCAGTTTTAGCTTGAAAAAATAGAACTATTCTGCCTTATAAAGATGATATAAATACTTATCCTATAGATAGTTCTTGGGCTTTCTCAAATGAGTAAAGAAAAATCACTTTACAAAACATTCTATTCTTGCACCATTACGCAAAGAATTGCTGACATTGAATCATTGATAAATTCTCTTCAAAAACAAATTGAATAATTTGATAAAAATTTAATCCCTATTTTTTCCATAATCAGTTATTTGAAAAAGAATGCACCAAAGGAGTTAAAAAACTAGAAGAAGTTGAAACACTCTGGTTTGATTTATCTAATCAATATAAAATAAAAAGTAACATAAAAACATAGCCACCACACCATTAACCTTCTTCCGTAATAGAATGATGGCTATTCATAAAAAATATTTTAAAAACTTCTCAAAAAATAGAAATCACAATAAAAACGCACCTAGTTTAGAAACTATAGCGTAATCCCAAAATACCTTGAAGCGATTGTTTAACTTTCTGTCCTTTGAGATAATAAGTTTCAGCATAAAGCGATAAATTTTCGCCAACGAAACTATTTAAACCAATCCCTAACTTACCTGTATCCCCAGATAAATCAGTAGTAAATTTATGCTGCTTATTAATTGTCGTACTATTATTATCTATATATTCACGTAACCACGCAGCTGTTATATAAGTCATTAAATGAGTATCACTATTTAAATTAAATTTATGTCCTATAGATAATCCAACTGCACTCCGCACTGAAGTAGATCTCTTCATATCACCTGTCATCTTATTTGAAAGCCGTATTTCCTCACCTTTAACATGTATTCCTATTAATTGAGTATAAGGCTGTATCCAAGTATCTTGCGCTGCTTCAAAATGATAACCTGCTTCAAATGACGTACCTAATGCCCATTGATTATAATCGCCTTTAATATCCAAACCACTCGTTGAAATAGTCTTCAAATTATTTTTATAATAATTATATTTCAAAACACTATCTAAATACCAACCTTGATTATCAAAATAAGTGGCATAAGCTCCAACACTATAAGTGTCCATATTACTGACACCACCTCGTGCATGAGCAATACGCGCTTGATCATAACTTCCAAAACCACCAACATAAAAATCCCCATTCATCAGCTCTTTCAACCGATCGACACCTAATATTATACCAGTCTGATCAAGTGTAAAATGTGCATGGCCCGTAGCCAAACGTTCTTGCCCCTTAATTGCATATGTCCATAAAGCATTATTTTTCTTATTTTTTCCTAAAATGCCTCTTCCAGCACGTAAGCTTTGCAACTCATTGTTAAAAACAAGTTCAGGAACTACCGCCAAAGATAACACGGCATCTGTTGATGGAGTAGTTGGCGGTGTAGGTATTGGCATTGGTGTTGGAACTAGAGGATCTACCTCATCAGTACGATCTGCAGCTAAATACCAAATCTTTTCAGAATTATCTTTTCTTTGTTTCAAACCATACATATAAGTACCGCCATCAACAGCTTTAATGTTCGCACCAGAAAAATCTACCAGATTAAAATGAGCTCCTCCACTTTCACTTTTATCAGTAATTAAATCAAGTTGTTGTGAAAGAGGATTTGCGATTTCAGAACCAGAATCAACAACACTTATTGTGTGATTACCATTACCATTATCAATAACGAGATAATCACCACGTTTCTCTGCAATAGCAGTATTAAACTTAAAATGTAAACTTCCTAATTCATCAGAAAGGTTTTCAACATAAAGTCGAGAATAGCGTGCCTGAACCTGATCAAGGGTAAAAGTAACTGTCCCCTTACCACTTAATTTTTTAATCAAAGCACTGTCTGCATCGCGTGCACTAATAACAAGTAATTCTGTATCTTTTCCATTTAAAACAAAGCTTTCTATTGTAGATTTACGCTCTGCACTTCCAGCATAAAGATAAAACTTTCCAGAATCATTAATTATTGTATTCCCTTCTAACACTGCACCAGCATATACCCAAGAACTCGCATTATCATTAACAGTTAAGTCGTATACATAACCATCCGGATATATCTCTTGAACAGCATTACCTTGTAAAATAACAGTGATGGCTGTACCTCCTGCAAAAACACGCTGCTTCCCATCCTTAAAAACTTCAGTATCTACTGCAAAACCACCCTCTTCGTTATTTCCTTTATAAATATTTTGTACTCCTCCTTTCATCACTTTCGTATTCCACGCTACCCCACCTTCATAGAGATTTTGTTGTCCTGGTGTTTCATCTTGACTATAAATCACAGTGTTATAAGCATGACTATTGATAATTTTTTCATCATCTAACATCCCGAAAACAAACTGCTCACCCCCATTAATGTTAACATTAAATGCAGTTTGTCCCCTTTGAACTTTTTGTCTTTGATTTTCATTAACAGTAAGAGAATCATTCTGTAAATAAAAGCTATCCCCTTCATTATAACTACTACCATCATGAAGAATAATATCACTAACAATATGACCATCAACATAGACAGAATTAACATCGAAATAAGTAGGAAAATTCTCAGTTCTGAGAGAATTTTTTGAATTAAAAGGTAATATTACTTCTACTTCTATGTCAGATGGAGATGAATCTGCACTCGTAGCTTGTACAAGAGAAATGTTAGCGACTAATATCCCAAAAACTAATTTACATTGCATGTTTAAACTCCACTGTCAAAAATTACGAATTAAGTAGCCTCAATCATCACTACAGAGCATAAATCAAAATAAAGAATGAGGTCGTTTTTGAAGCACACACAGCGCTTCACATAATATTCTCTGATAATTAGAAACTTAACTTGACACAAAAAACTTATGTAGAAACAGATCAGAGAACAAAATACACCTCTTATTCAAAAACTATAGCGTAACCCTACAATCCCCTGAAGTGATCGTTTCGTTTTTTTCCCTTTGAGATAATGTGCTTCAGCATAAAGGTTCAAATTTTCACTAACAAAACCATTCAAACCAATACCAAATTTACCAGCATTACCAGATAAATCAGTATTAAATTTATGCTGTTTATTAATTGTTGTATGATTGTTATCTATATACTCACGTAACCAAGCCGCCTTAGTATAAGTCATTAACTGAGTAGGAGTACCTAAATTAAACTCATGCCCTATAGATAACCCAATTTCGCTACGTAATGAAGTATATGGATCAATATCACCTATCATTTCATTAGAAAGCTTTATTTCTTTACCTTCAACTCGCAACCAAATTAATTGAGCATAAGGCTGAGTCCAACTATCTTGTGCTAACTTAATACGACGACCTGCTTCAAAGGAAGCACCTATCGCCTTCTGATTATAATCTCCTTTGATATTTAAACCGTTTGTTGAAACAGCTTGAAGATTATTTTGATAATGATTATATTTCAGAATACTATCTAAATACCAACCGCGATCACCAAAATAAGCCGCATAAGTTCCAACACTACAAATATTTACATGACTAACACCACCCCGTGCATGAGAAATATTTGATTGGTCATAACTACCAAAACCACCAATATAAAACTGCCCATTTACTAAATCGCTTAACCAGTCAATTCCTACCATTATACCAGTTTGATCCAGCTTAAAATGCGTATGATCTGTAGCAAGATGTTCTTTGCTCTTAATCCCATATGTCCATAGAGCTATATTCTTCTTATTTTTTTCTATAAAGCCTCTTCCAGCACGCAAACTTTGTAACTCATTGTTAAAAATAAGCCCGGGGGCCACCGCCAAAGATAGCAATGCATCCGTCGATGGAGTCGTAAATGGAGCAGATACAACCTCAGAAATCGGATTAAATACTGGAAACTGTTCCTCATCATCATGATTCACAAACTCTGAAGAACTCTCTTGATCTTCTAAATCAGTATTTTCATTGTCTTCTGGATACACCGGTTTTATTAAATCAAGGACAGAATCCTCTTCTTTATCACCAGCTATAACTGAATCATCAATTTGGGGCTCTTGTATATATTGAACCACTTCAAAATCAGGAATTTGCGATTGTTCTAAATCCAATACGGAAGAACCATCAAGCTCCACCACTGGAGAACCATCCAGTATTGGATAGTTTTCCACAACGATATCATTAGATGATAAAAAACGTCTTCGACTTTTTGGCTCATGACTACTTTGTGTTTCATCGTTCTGCGTCTCTCTCAAATCAAACGCTGAAGAACTCGCTGCAGAGCGCTGCAAATGTCGAGGAGGACGAGGTCGAGACTCTGAATTTTTACGAGAAGTTTGACTTTTTTGACCTCTTGATTTGCCGTTATTTTGTTTACCATTACCCATAGAATTGGATGAAGTAGATAAAAAATCAACAAATAGTTTTTTTTCGATAAAGCGCTTAGAAGGAGAACTTATTTGGCGAGACTGGTTAGAATTGGAAGACAAAAACCAAGTTTTCAAATTTCCACTTTTTTCTCTCTTTTGCAAAGTATACATATAAACTCCAGCATCAACAGCACCAATTGATCTACCGGAAGAACTATCTGCCAAAGTGAACGTAGCTCCTCCATTTACACTTGTATCAGTAACCAAATTGAGCTCACTAACACGACCATATTTTTGCAAAAAGTAATTTGCAATTTCACTGCCAGAATCGGTAACACTTATTGTATGAGTACCTGAACCATCTTTAATTACTATATAATCATTTCCCCTCCCTACATCACTAACATTAAACTTGAAATGCATACCCCCTGAAAGTTTTCCAACATTAAGTTTAGAATGCCGTTTATCATATCCAACATAAGAGAAAACTATTGTTCCCCCATTCCCACTTAAATCTTCAATATCAATTTCAGAACTCTGGCTCCTATTCTGGGCACCAACAGAAAACAATTTCTCAGAACTTCGCCCTTCTAAAGTAATTTCTTCTTTTGTAACATGACTTATATTATCACCCGCATAAAGATAAAGGTGCCCCTGCTCATTAACTTTTACTGGCCCTGTTAAACTTGCACCAACATGTATCCAAGATTGCGCTTGATCTTGAATTGTTAGATTTTTCACTCTTCCACCAGGATATACTACTTGAAGAGCTTTCTCCTTCAAGATAACATTCAAAGCCTCTCCCCCTGCTAAAACAAGCTGTTTACCGTTTGAAGAAACTTCAGTATTTGATGCAGTACCACCTTTTGTTGTTTTTCCTTTATAAAGGTGTTGCATCCCATTTCTCTTGATTTTTGTATTCCAGGCTTCTCCCCCATCATATATATTCTGTTGACCAATATTTCCATTTGTACCAAAAACCACAGTATCATAAGCCCTACTTTTTCTACCTGTTCTCCCAATATTTCCAGGACTTTCATCAAAAACAAACTGCGAGCCCCCATCAATTTGAGTTGATATTGTAGTCCCTCCCCGTGTAACGAGCTGTTTTCCATCTTTATAAATAACAGCATTCGTTGAAGTTCCATTATTTTCAATAACCTCGAGCCCCCCTTCTTCAATTTTGGTATTCATACTAATACTCTGAGTAATACTTGAAGAGTTTTTCAATACTTTATCCTTTGTAAAAGTAGAGGAAAATTTTTTTATTAATTCACTTAAATCTCCCTCACTGAAATCAAAAAAACCATCAGACATCTTCTCCACTTTTTCCCGCGCACTTGCGCTTTGTATGAAAAAAGTACTGATCATTAATACTGAAAAACTTAACTTGTAATATTGCATGACCTACACTCCATCATCAAAAGCTAGATTAATACCCCTATTTATCAAGCAGCTCGCTTCTAATTTATCATAATGTGTTTTATAATGTATCATAATGTATTTTATATTACAATATAATAATATCTAATTAAGAGCTATGATGAAAAATTTATTGAATAATTTCAATATTAGAAAAAAATCAGAGGAAAAAAACATGTATGCTACACGTTTTATAAAAAACCAAAATGAATTTAACTGATAAAAAATCGATGTTGTAAATTAGAATATAGAAGCATCATGCCTGGTCTACATTCCCTCAAAAAGAGTTTTCTGATCATTAATATTTGCCTTACAAATACCACTCTAAGATGATCAGAAAACAAAATATATCTAGTTTAGAAACTATAGCGTAATCCCAAAATACCTTGAAGCGATTGTTTAACTTTCTGTCCTTTGAGATAATAAGTTTCAGCATAAAGCGATAAATTTTCGCCAACGAAACTATTTAAACCAATCCCTAACTTACCTGTATCCCCAGATAAATCAGTAGTAAATTTATGCTGCTTATTAATTGTCGTACTATTATTATCTATATATTCACGTAACCACGCAGCTGTTATATAAGTCATTAAATGAGTATCACTATTTAAATTAAATTTATGTCCTATAGATAATCCAACTGCACTCCGCACTGAAGTAGATCTCTTCATATCACCTGTCATCTTATTTGAAAGCCGTATTTCCTCACCTTTAACATGTATTCCTATTAATTGAGTATAAGGCTGTATCCAAGTATCTTGCGCTGCTTCAAAATGATAACCTGCTTCAAATGACGTACCTAATGCCCATTGATTATAATCGCCTTTAATATCCAAACCACTCGTTGAAATAGTCTTCAAATTATTTTTATAATAATTATATTTCAAAACACTATCTAAATACCAACCTTGATTATCAAAATAAGTGGCATAAGCTCCAACACTATAAGTGTCCATATTACTGACACCACCTCGTGCATGAGCAATACGCGCTTGATCATAACTTCCAAAACCACCAACATAAAAATCCCCATTCATCAGCTCTTTCAACCGATCGACACCTAATATTATACCAGTCTGATCAAGTGTAAAATGTGCATGGCCCGTAGCCAAACGTTCTTGCCCCTTAATTGCATATGTCCATAAAGCATTATTTTTCTTATTTTTTCCTAAAATGCCTCTTCCAGCACGTAAGCTTTGCAACTCATTGTTAAAAACAAGTTCAGGAACTACCGCCAAAGATAACACGGCATCTGTTGATGGAGTAGTTGGCGGTGTAGGTATTGGCATTGGTGTTGGAACTAGAGGATCTACCTCATCAGTACGATCTGCAGCTAAATACCAAATCTTTTCAGAATTATCTTTTCTTTGTTTCAAACCATACATATAAGTACCGCCATCAACAGCTTTAATGTTCGCACCAGAAAAATCTACCAGATTAAAATGAGCTCCTCCACTTTCACTTTTATCAGTAATTAAATCAAGTTGTTGTGAAAGAGGATTTGCGATTTCAGAACCAGAATCAACAACACTTATTGTGTGATTACCATTACCATTATCAATAACGAGATAATCACCACGTTTCTCTGCAATAGCAGTATTAAACTTAAAATGTAAACTTCCTAATTCATCAGAAAGGTTTTCAACATAAAGTCGAGAATAGTTCATTTTATTATCATTAAAGGTAAAATGAACAGTTCCACTACCGCTCAAATTTTTAATAAAAGTGCTATCCGTATCACTATTTACATTAGAAATAGCAAATAATTTTGTTTCTTTTCCATTTAAAATAAGATTTTCTATTGTTGTACGATGTTCATCATCTGTAGCATAAACATAAAAATGCCCTTGATTATTAAGCTTTGTATCCCCTTCTAATACTGAGCCAAAATACGCCCATGATTTTGCTTTATCATTAATCGTTAGATTTACTACATATCCACCAGTATATATTCCTTGAAAAGCGTTATTATTTAAAGTCACATTAAGAGCAGATCCGTTTTTCAGAACATATTGTTTACCATCATTAAAAACTTCGGTATCTATTGCAAAACTATCACTTTCTGCATCTTCATCTTTTTTACCAATAATTTGCACTCCTCCTTGCATCACTCTTGTATTCCATACCACCCCCCCTCATATACCATTTGTTTTCCCTTTTCTTCCCCTTGACCATAAATCACAGTGCCATTAGCAACACTCCCTGTCATTTGGCCTCCAACATTACCTTCTCCGAAAACAAACTGTATACCACCATAAATTTGTGTTCCTTGTACTTCTCCTCCACTTTCAACCTTTTGTTGTTCACCTTTGTAAATAATAGTATTCCTTGAAAAGCCTTGTTTACCTGTTGAAGCTTGAACAGTTTCAATTTCACCTTTTCTAACAATTTGAATATTTTTTTCCTTTTCACTATCATCGTCATAATATACAATATTACCATCAAGATAAATAATATCACTTTTATGTATTTCAGGGTTCAACATCTCAACATTCCGCTCCATAATGGAACAATCAAAAATACTAAAACTGTTTAACTCATTAGAAATTGGCAGAGTAATATTGCCTCGATTTGCTACTTCTTCATTATAAATTACATTTATGTCATAGTTTAAAGACCGAAAATTTGCATTTGCACCTCCCACAAAAGAGCTACTGATCATGAATACCCAATAACCTAATTTCCAATTGTATTGCATAACTACATCCTTATATTCTATCTTAGATAAATTAATGGGAGTAAGTAGCTTTGCAAAATCACATTTCAACTAGAAGTTATCAAAATTTACCAAGCGATATCATAAAAGCATAATTTTTATTCGCTTCATCTTTTCTAAAATCATTTTGGATAAATTAGACGATACATTTAATATTTTTCAAAATATCAAACTGTTTATTTTTGTGATTATAAAAAATATACTGTACATAAAAAAATCAAAAACCAGATCTTTTGATATTAACTTCAACACATTATTCTGAATTTTGGTACAAAATAATCATAGTCTAGATAACTGTAAAATAAGACTTTACTAGTGGTAATAAAATTTATCTGATATTAAACTTATATCACAAAATAAAATTAAGTTATTTTCGTAAGTGAACTATCAAAACTTAAACTCTACCTTTTTCATTAAAGGCTTATTATTTGAAATAATTTATGTATCTACAAAATTTATGAGAATTGCTAAATTCTAATAATTTAATTATTTCACTTAATAAAATACAGAAGCAAACATCCGCCATCTCAATTAAAATGGCTTTATTTTTTATATCTTCGTCCTTATTATTGCTTATGAACTCCTTCAGCAGCTGCACTTCTCTGGAGTAGAAATGTCTTCAAATGGATGTTTAATAAAAATCATATAATTTAAATTATTTTCTAGCGTTGTTACAGTACTATTGGCAAACTTCATGCATTCTTCTGTTACAACTGAAAATTAAGCCCATAACTAGTAAATCTAACAATTTTTTTAATAAACAACTGTTGTTTATATCTATTTCCAACTCTAAAAAATGTATATTATTGAGAAAAATATTTCTTCTGAATAATGGATAAACTTTTTATGAGATAAGCGTTTCAAATTATTCTTTTCAGCTAAGTATTTGGTCGGTTTTTAAACCTCTTTGAATTTTATTACCGCTTATAAAGCTAATTTCTGCATTCAATTCTCCTACTGCTAACGTATCAGCAGCTGTACCATCAGAAAATTTAAAAGATTCATCACAAGTATACACAGCTCATTTAAACACATTTCCAAATAAGCACTTATGCATCTCCCTTTTAGATTAAGAGGAATCAAACCACTCCAGCAACGCTTTTTTAGCACAGATTAATGAATGCTTTTGCTACCTCATGTTCACTTCTCTTATGAAGAGTATCTAAATCTATTATCTCATATTTATTTGCTATTTGCTAATAGAATAAACTTATCAAAAGTTAAATGTTTTTTTCGTGTTTTTGCTTTTATTGTAGTTGCTTTTCTCACAGATTCCATAGAATTACCCATTCGAGTATTTAATTCCTCTGGCGAATAATCACTGTTCACAGGTTTTTCTAAAATTTCTAGCACTTTAGGATCAAGAATACACCATTCAATCACATGCGCATTGATTACTGAAAACAGATCACAGCCCTCACGGTGTCTTTGTAAGATTTTTTTGAGATACAGCCATAAATATCTTCAGCTTTTTATGAAGCCTACTTAATTTTTCATTCTAAATACCCCCCTATACCCATCATTAACTCTCTTCAATTTCAGTCAAAACATAGATGACAAACACATCTTCATACATTAACTTCTCTAAAAAAATTATCAGAAAGCTCCTTTTTCTAACTAATTATGAATAAACCATAAAATTTCGCAAAAAAAGATTAGTAATCAACAACTCATACAATAGACTTTTTTAATATTTTAAAATATTTTTCTTAATTTTGAAATAAAAAAGTTAAAACTGAGGATATTTTATTAAAAAATATAATATAGTATTATATCCTTCTTAACTTATAACTGATACCTGTTCAAATTATCCTTTCACTTATCATAAATAGCAAAATATAATATGTGATATCTGATTAGAAATACAATACTATTAATATGTAATCCTTTATTCTCTTTTATATATTTATAATCTACAGCGATCATTAAAATCGATAAAGATAATGACTCGACACTGATATGAATTTTTTATAATCATAAAAGCTTTGTAATTTAATTTTTATACACTAAAAGGAACTTTTTATCCATGTATACAAACATAGAAAAATGCAGCACTAATCGACAATCTTCACCCAGTCGAATTTTGTTCGCGAGTTTTATTGGCACAACAATAGAATATTTTGACTTTTATGTTTTTTCAACCGCTGCAGCGCTCATATTTCCTCGATTATTTTTCCCATCTCAAAATGAGCAACTCGCTATTTTGCAATCCTTTCTCGTTTTTGGTGTCGCCTTTCTTTCTCGCCCTTTAGGATCAGTTATTTTTGGACATTTTGGTGATAAAATTGGACGAAAAATAACACTCATAGCCTCTCTCCTTACAATGGGTATTTCAACAATTATTATTGGTATCCTACCAACTTATGAAACAGCTGGTTGGCTAGCACCTTTCCTTTTAACAGTGTGTCGTTTTGGACAAGGAATTGGATTAGGAGGAGAATGGGGAGGAGCCGTCCTGCTCGCAACAGAAAATGCTCCCCCAGAAAAACGTAGTTGGTACGCAATGTTTCCACAATTAGGCGCTCCAATTGGTTTATGCGTGTCTATTATAGTTTATTTAGCACTATGGCATGCGCTTGATGAAGAGCAGCTTTTCTCATGGGGATGGCGTATTCCTTTTGTCGGTTCAATCTTTTTCATCGTTTTAGGATTATGGATCCGTATGTCGATCAATGAAACAATTGAATTCAAAAAAGTCGACCACAAAAAATCCTCCCAAATACCTGTGCTAGATGTATTCCTTAAACACCCACGAATTTTGTTTCTTGGTACATTCTGTAGCATAACAGCTCTTGTCTTATTTTATTTGGTCACGACTTACTTGCTAAGTTACTCAACAAATCATCTGCAATTATCATTCAATCAAGCACTTCAAGTAGAAATGGTAGGTGCTGTTTTCTTTGGTATTTTCACTATTCTGACGGGAAAAATTGCCAACCATATTAAACGCAGAAATTTGATGATTTGGGTGACAATGGCTACTGCTATCTATTCCTTTGCAATTCCTTACTTCTTTGAAAATGGAATTTTAGGTGTTTGCGCAATGTCTGCCATTGGTTTATCTATTATGGGAATGACATATAGTCAAATTGGCGCGGTTCTCTCATCAGCATATCCAACAGAAATTCGGTATAGTGGTGTTTCTATAACCTTTAACTTAGCTGGTATTTTTGGTGCAGCTATTGCACCTTATATTGCGGAATATTTAGTACAACATTTCAATGTCTCTTACATTAGTTATTATCTCTTCCTATCTTCTTTTATCTCACTCATTTGCTTTATTGGCTTTACAGATGAAGAAATATCAAATTAAAATACAATAATGAATAATAAAACTAATATTAGTGGCAGAGATGCCGCTAATTTCATTTGTAAAGATATTGGTTGAGGTAAAATACACCATAATATTCCAGAAAATAATGCACAAAGGAAAAAGAATAAAATATCGACAATAGTATTAATATAAGAGACAGAAAATATCTGCGATAGGATATTTGTTGTGCCCAACCATGAAACGCAAAAAAAAGCTATTATTATTGCCCATAGAATAAATAGAACTCGGTCAAATATCATCATCATTCCATTTGAATATTCTAATCTTAGGCTATTTTCATCAATTCTAAAATAAAAACCATAAAAAACTCAACAATTTCTTCTTGATTATTTCACAATAAAGAACTCTGAATTTATGTTTCTTAAATACTGATAAAAATCAAAAAAAGATATCTTGTTCATCAAACTCGCTGCTCCCAACGATGATCTTCAGTTTGCTGCCAATAAGTTAAATTATAATTTTTTGTTTTATATTCTTTCCACTGCTTACGAATAAGATTCAATTGAGCATCATTATGACCATCAAACATAATTACAAGTCGTTGATAAATATCAATATCTGAACAAACTGCTCCCTCTATAAGAAAGCGCACTTTCGAATCATTCGGATTTTCTTGTCCTGTAGTAAGGAATACAGGTTGTAAATCTGGATATTTATCATATTCTGTTCCATGTGCAATAAATGATTCATCAGCATAAACCCATAAACAAACATCTATAAAATTGCATTGTTCTTTACTCATACATTGTATTGTTACTCTACCAAAACGCTTTAATGCACGCTCAACTAAAACAGGTAAAGTCTCTTTTAGAGTTGACTTCGTCAAATGATAGAAAAGAATATCGACCATTTTAATCCTCAATACTTTTCATCACAAAGCACTATTAAGGCTTTAGCATTTTGATACAATAAAGTAAGCTAGAGTTGAAAATCTCATCTTACTTTAATAATTATATCCTTTAAAATAATATCATATCTTGATATTTATAAGATCATATTATTCTTATTTAAGTAAAAAAATAGGATTATTAATATATTTTCTTTTTACTATTTCTAGTATTTATATTGTACCATTCACTTCTATATTGATATTTCAACTAATCTAAAAATTTACATAGTAATCATAAAAACTGAATCTAGCAAATTTCGTCTTATTAATCTAAATAATCTTAGAAGATTTTTATTATTTTCTTATTGTTTCTATTAAGATTATTTCATGCTTTGTCCACAGTTTCAGCTTTTGTGTATCAAATTGAGTTGGAAATATCGCAGATATACATTAATTTATCTCAAGAACAAAGATACATACTCATGTAAACAGAATATAAACTTTTAAATATAAAAAATAATATCTGGATTCATCGTCTTCTCTTGTTAATTCAGCTTAATTTTAAGTCTTACTATTTTCAAAAACATTCATAAATGTCGAAATAAGCATAATATTATATTTATTTTATATAGTAATAAGCTAACACCTTCATCATATTTAATCATCCTTAATATTACAATTGCCTCTAATCCAAATCGTTCAGAACGAAACGTCTTGATTTCTTTTTCAAATGATCTTATTAAGAGATCGGTCTTTTTTATGAGATATAAATAAAATGTTTTTTTAATTCAAAATAAGAGAAATTGAAAAAATATTGCTTTATTTGAAACTTATTATTCAAATTAATGAATTAATAATTATATTTATAAATCAGTTATTTATATAATTAAAATAATGTTTTAGATAAGTTAAAAAGCCTATTTATTTCATAATCTATACTTTTTGTGTAGACCATAACTGAAAATATAATATAGTACAATAAATGAAGATTGGTTAACCATCTTCTCTTATCCATTAGAAACATGTGTAATATAATAAAGAAAATCTTTAAATTTTGATTATATGTTTAATTTAACGCATGATAGAATACCTATTTTAAAATGAATGAAAGACTAAGGATAACATCTATTTTATGCGTATTATTGAATTATATATATTAAAACGCATTTTTCTTCTTTTTTGTACTGTAATGATTGGAGCAATTGGTATCAGTTGGACAATACAAATCCTTGCAAAAATCAATTTTCTTACAACGAGCAGACAAACATTCTTAACAGTTTTACATTTTTCATCCCTATTAATTCCTTCTGTTACTTCTCTTGTTATGCCATTCGCATTAGTCATTGCAATTACCATCATTCTTTCAACAATGAATAAAGATTCAGAATTAGTTGTTATCAGCGCATCAGGGATATCAAAAAATATTATTTGGAAGCCAATTCTTCTTTTAGCCATTTTTACTTCATTAATTTCCTTTTCTATTACTAATTTTATTGCTCCTAATGCGCGTCTTAATATGCGACAAATGTTAGCAAATACTCATTCTGATCTTATTAATCTTTTCATTCGTGAAGGTAGCTTCCAAGAATTAACTAAAAATCTTTACATAGAAATTGGTAAACAAAATACCAACGGAACCATTGAGCGCCTTTTCATTGCTGATCAGCGTGATCCTCAGTTTGGTCTTTTTTATTATGCAAAAAAAGGAATAATTACTAATAATAAAGGCAATTTTTTAATTCTCAACGATGGCGAAATAGAAAGGATTGATTATAAAAATGATAATGTTTCAATTATCAAATTTAGCTCCCATACCTTTAATCTGAGCGAATTTATTTCCAATAAGAGAATACCGAATATTTATCCTAAAGATCGACCTCTTTCTTATTTATTAAATCCTAATCCAAATGATCCTCATTATCAACGAAAACCACTTCAATATAGAGCAGAATTTCACCGTCGTCTTACAGAATGTTTCCATCCTATCGTTTTTGCATTAATCGCAGTATTTATAGCGGGAAATGCACGTTCATATCGACAAGCGTATATATCTGAAACTTTTTCTGTAATTAGCTTCTCCTTATTAATTTATTGGTTAGGATATTTTTTTGCGCAAAAAATAGAAAATAACCCTGTTTATATCCCACTACTTTATATCATTCCGATAGGAATAAGCATATTAACCTTATTTATGTTGCTTACAAACCGTAAAATTGTTGTCTTTGCAAAATTTAATGATACCATTCAAAAAATTTTTCAAAAAAAATCACAACAAATTAATTTATAATGATAATGAAAAAAGCTAGCAATAGCTAAGTTTATTACTTAGCTACTTTTCCATCCTAAATCTCAACGTGGTACATAATTTATTTTTGATATACCATTTTCTAGAGAAAATATTAAGTATAGGGATTATATTGGTTGAATCGAAACATAGTTATAGAAAGTTACAATTTTTGACAAATTACAAGATTTTTTTCTACAACGTAAATATATGAAAAATCTTCAAAGATCATTATTATCTAAAAATTGCATATTATACAAAATCATTCTTGCAATTATTTTGCTAATATAAATCAAATTAGTGATTTATCGTATCGGTAAAGTTTCAAAATACAGAAACCTTAATTAGCCCTTTGTAATTTTGTGATAAGAGCATATCAATCATATAGTTTATAAACTCTTATGGCAAAGCTACTTTGCGCTTTATTGAATATTCACATGCATCATGATATCTACACATTGCAATTCTTATATCCTTTGGATAAGCTATCATGATTGGATCGACGCTTGGACGATATTTTTTCGTACTTTATCTCAAAACAATCTGTTATTTTTTACTGGGTATCTTTATCCTCACCCTCTTAATTGACTTTACAGAAAACTCTAGCCGATTAGCGTTGCTCCCTCATTATACTGTAAAAGGAGCATTTTTTATTTCATTGCTGCGCATCCCCTTTATTATGCAACAACTCTTCCCCTTTATTGCACTATTTTCTGCGATGACAATGCTTATCTCGCTTAACCGAAAATTTGAGCTTGTTGTCGCTCGTTCAATTGGTATTTCTGCATGGCAATTTCTTACACCAGCTTGTTTTGGAGCTTTTCTCTTCGGACTATTCTCTATCCTTCTCGTTAATCCACTTGCTGCATGGAGCTCTTACCAAGCAGAAAAAATGATAGCAGCATGGCGCAATAATAATATCCAAATATCTAGCAGCAACACACGCATTCCATGGTTAACACAACACACAAATTTAGGAAGAACAACCATTGGAGCCAAATCAATCATACATCAAGGTCTTTGTCTTTCTCTTATTGATGCAACTTTTGTACAATATAATGAGAATGAAACAGTAAAAAACTGGATTAATACTAAAAAAGCAACATTGACAAATGGTACTTGGTTATTAACAAATGGAACAATCTATAAAATAGGACAAACACCTGAAAAATTTACTGAATTACGAATAAAAACTCACTTAAAACCAGAATTTTTAACTGAGTATTTAGCTGACCCTGTAACTATTCCATTTTACAAATTACCAAAAAAAATTGCCGTTGCACGCTCATTTGGTTATTCTGCTAATCAATTTGATATGCATTTACAATCACTAATTGCGTTACCGATGTTACTTGTGGCAATGACTCTCATTGCAGCAACCGTGTCATTAAAATTTACAAGGTTTGGACAATCCTCAACATCAATTATTGGTAGTGTAATTGCAGGATTTATACTTTATGTTATTTCTGTGCTCGTTCGAAGTTTTGGTAACGCTGGTTATATTTCTCCAATCACTGCTGCTTGGGTACCAGTTATAGTGGCATTGTTTTTTGGAATTTCCTTTTTACTTTATACAGAGGATGGTTAAGTAAAAATGTTAGCAAGTAAAAGGAGAATTTTAACAAAACTGAGAATATTGATTGTAAAAAGCCTCATCAGTTTTTCTGGAGATATCCTTATATCTCATTCTGCAACAGCACAAAATCCTAATCCTTTTCTTCAAAATCATCTCCAAAATACAAAAAGTCCTTTCTTACTCTCTGCTGATAAACTCATTTACAATCATGATGCAAACACTATTTCTGCACAAGGAAATGTCCAAATTAAATATGATGATAATAGAGCTATCGCTCAAAGAATCATTTACAATCAAAAAACAGGACGTGTCATAGCGCAAGGAAATGTTAAGATCATTCAAAAAGATGGAAATGAAATCTATTCTAATTATATTGACATGACAAAAGACTTTGGAGAAGGTTTTGTAAATTCTTTACGTATTAAAACAACTAACAATACACACTTCGAAGCTGAAAATGCTAAACGCAGCAGGAATCAAATAACAATTTTCAATAATGCTATCTATACAGCATGTGAGCTTTGCCATAACAAATCAAATGGTGCAGTCTCTTGGCAAATCAAAGCAAAAAAGATCATATGGGACAATGTAAAAAAAACAATTCGATTTGAAAACGGCTATTTTGAAACTTTCGGCGTCCCAATTTTATACTTTCCAATTATCGAACTCCCCGATCCAACATTAAAACGTGCCAGCGGTCTTCTTACTCCTCATCTTTCTTATGCTGGTAATCTTGGTATTGGCTTAAAAAATTCTTATTTCTGGAATTTATCACTTTATAATGATTTCACACTTTCTGCTACGATCTATAAAAAACAAGGACTTTTAACTGAGGGAACATGGCATCAACGTTTAAAAACAGGCTATTATAACATCCACTTTGCTCATATATACCAAATCAACCCTAATAACTTCGGTAATGATAAAATTGATTCACAGTACACAAATCGTTATATGTTAGCAACAAAAGGTGACTTTCGTATTAATTCACGTTGGGTTTATGGTTGGAATATCTTTACACAGTCTGACCGAGATTTTAGTCGTACATACAAACTTGAAAATTATAGCAACCCTGTACAAATTTCCCAGTTTTATTTAAATGGCCTTGCAAATCAAAATTACTTTGATATGCGTTTCTACCGTTTCAATATCCAAAATTCGACGCTTAAAGATATTCTCAAAGAACGTCATTCTCAACAAGCATGGACTTTACCCAGCATTGATTATTCTTTTACACCCAATAAATCAGTCTATACTGGAAAGCTTACCTTTCTTAGTAATATGCAATCAATTTATCGTCGTCATGCTGACTTGAGTAATAAAAATTGGCAAGGTTATCCGCTCAAATCTCCTCAACTTTCCGGTATAGCTGGAAACAGTTTTCGTTTGACTAGCGAACTAGAATGGAAAAAACGTTTCAATACCAAAGATGGCTTAATACTAACCCCCATCTTTGCTTTACGCATTGATACAAGTATAATAAATACTCACAATAACTATATTGTTAACATAGAAAATGGCTCTTTTAAAAATTTTAATATTGCTTCCTCAACAATCCGTAGCATGGCAACAGCAGGTTTGGAATTGCGTTATCCTTTTCTTATCAATGCTGGAATTTCAGCACATATACTAGAGCCAATAGCACAAATTTTTATCCGTAATAACGAACAATATGTCGGACGACTACCAAATGAAGATGCTCAAAGCCTTGTATTTGATACAACTACCTTATTTCAAAGAGATAAATTCTCTGGCTATGATCGTACAGAAGGTGGAACAAGAGCAAATATAGGTCTTAGATATTCCGGAAGTTTTAATAATAATTGGTCGCTTTACGGACTTGTTGGACAATCATTTCATCTCGCAGGAAAAAACTCGTTCGTAGAACAAGACTTTATCAACGTAGGTGCTCACTCCGGCCTTGAGACAGCACGTTCAGATTATGTGACAATGTTTGAGGCAAATCATAATCATGGTTTTTCTATAGCGTCTCGTGGACGTTTTTATAAAAAAACAGGGAAAATTCGCCGTGGTGAATTAGAAGCATCACAAAAATGGTCGAATTTTTGGGCATCTATGCAATATGCTTATATTTCAAATCAACCAAGTGATGAACATAGGCAAGATCGGCAAGAGATTTCCTTTCAAGTGGGACTTAAATTTTCCAACTATTGGTCTATAAATAATAATGCCAGTTATGATTTAGTATCTAATACTTTGGTAAAACAAGGAATAAATCTCAGTTATATGGATGAATGTTTTGGGATAAAGTTCGGCTATCAAAAGGTAACTAATCCAGAAAGCAATATAGCTTTAAAAAGTTTTAATTTTTCTTTTTCATTACGTACAATCGCAGATATTGGCAAAAAATAAAATCAGATTTATAATAGAGAACATATAGATCTTAACCTATCATTGTTTTTATTCAGAAAAACATATATTTTAGGTAATAGATGAGAATTGATTAACAATGTAAAGGTTTACTTACATGAATATACTAAAAAATAGTGCTCTTGCTTTATTCTGTATCACTTCTTTGAATATAAGCAGTTTACCGGTAAGCACATTTTTTACATCACCAGTTTTCGCACAAACTTCAGTTGTCGTCACAGTTAATGGCAATGCTATTACAAGTTATGATATTCAAAAGCGTATTGCTTTTCTCAAATTGCAACAGAAACAAGGAAATCTGGCCGCACAAGCTAAAAACGAACTTATTGATGAAGTTCTCAAAAATAATGAAATAAAGCGGCGGAATATTGAAGTTAGCAAAGATGAAATTGAAAGTGCTTTTGAAAATTTTGCAGCACAAAATAATATGACTGTTGATCAACTCAATCGAATGCTTACTCAAACTGATGTTACAGTAGAGCACTTTAAAGCATATATTTCGGGACAAATGGGTTGGGGACGTCTTGTTAATGCTCGTTATCAAGCTGAAGGTGGAGCACTTACAGAACAAGAAGCTGCGCATAGAATATTAAAAAATGGTGGTGTAAAACCTTCAACAAACGAGTATACATTACAACGAATTATTTTTGTTATTCCTGAACATCGTCGGTCAGCAATTCTAGAAAAACGTAAGAAAGAAGCAAATAAGTTCCGTTCAAATTTCCGTGGATGTCATAACGCTAAGAACCAAGCAAAAGGTATTTTAGATGTTACTATTCGTCATTTAGGAAAATTTTTGGAGCCTCAGCTTCCTCAAAATTGGGAAAAAGCTATCCTTGCAACACCAGCTGGAAAAATGACCAACTTCCAAGAAACTCAATATGGAATTGAAGCTCTTGCTGTCTGTCAAATAAAAAGAGTTTCTGATGATCGCGTAGCCCGACTTATATTTTCCATCCAAGATCATCAAAAAAAAAATATTCCCCAACTTCTTGAAGCTCTCAGTGAAAAATATTTAAAAGAATTGAGACAAACAGCGCGTATTCAAAACTCATAATGGCTCCACTAATCGTTAGCAGTGGCGACCCAGCAGGAATTGGTCCTGAGATTGTTATAAAAGCTTGGAATATGCGTAATATACGTAAAATTCCGCCTTTTGCTCTTTTAGCTGATCCTGGAGTTATTCGTTCGCGTGCTCGTTTTTTACGACTTAATATTGATATAAAATCTATTTCTACCCACAATCTTGTAGAAGATTTTCCAATATCTCTTCCTATAATTCCCTTAAAAAATCGACAAAGTGATCAACTAGGATTACCTTCACCGAATAATGCTGCTGGAATCATTGAAGCAATCGAACGCAGTGTTCAGTTAATTCAAAATGGTTATGCGCGTGCGCTAATTACTTGTCCTATTGCCAAAAAAACTCTCTATGACACTGGATTTCACTTTCCAGGTCATACTGAATTTCTTGCTTATCTTGCTCAAAAATCTTCCAATAAACAATATCATCCAGTTATGATGTTATCTGGACCTCGATTAAAAACAGTACCAATTACTATTCATATTCCACTTAATGAAGTTTCCTCATATCTTACTTGCAAATTAATCATTAAAACTGCATTGACTACTGAAAACGATTTAAAAACTAAATTTGCAATAGCTTCACCCCGCTTAGCCGTTGCTGGTCTTAATCCTCACGCTGGAGAAAATGGTACAATAGGGAAAGAAGAGACAAAAATTATTATTCCTGCTATTGAACATCTTAAAAAAAAGGGTCTTAATATTATAGGCCCTCTCTCTCCTGATATAATGTTTCATGAACGTGCAAGGCATGCATATGATGCTGCTCTTTGTATGTACCATGATCAAGCTCTTATTCCTGTTAAAACATTAGACTTTGATACTACTGTTAATGTTACCTTAGGATTACCCTTCATCCGAACTTCTCCAGACCATGGCACTGCTTTTGATATTGCAGATAAAGGAATAGCCTCTCCTGAAAGTTTTATTGCTGCTCTTCAACTTGCAGACCAACTTGCGAAAAATAATCCAATCACATGTTAATAGATAATCTTCCTCCTCTTCGTAATGTAATCAATACACATAAGCTACAAGCTAATAAATCTTTGGGACAGAATTTTATTTTTGATCTTAATTTAACAACTAAAATTGCTCATCAAGCAGGAAATATAGAAGGAAAACCTGTTCTTGAAATTGGGCCAGGTCCTGGAGGTTTGACTCGTGCCTTACTTGCAAAGGGTGCTATTGTAACAGCGATAGAACGTGATGAGCGTTGTATGCCGGCTCTCTTAGAAATAGAAAAGCACTATCCAAAAAGACTCAAACTTATTTTTAATGATGCACTAAAACAAGATTTCTCAAAACTTTTTGAAGTATATCAAGAAAAACCAAGGATTATTGCAAATCTTCCATATAATATTGGAACACAACTCTTATTAAATTGGCTTTTAACAAAATCATGGCCTCCTTTTTATGAGTCAATGACTTTAATGTTTCAACGTGAAGTCGCAAAGCGTATTACAACAACTTCCCAATCTCCTTACTATGGTCGTCTCAGCATATTAACTGGTTGGCGTAGCATCGCAAAAATTGCTTTTGATATTCCTCCTCAAGCCTTCATACCAGAGCCAAAAGTCAGTTCTTCTGTTGTTCATATCATTCCACGCTTACAACCTCTCGATTGTTCTATACAAAAATTAAGCCTTGTAACAAAAATTGCCTTTGGACAAAGACGCAAGATGCTACGCCAAAGTCTTAAAACTATTGGAGGTGAAACGCTTTTAAAAAAAGCTGGTATTGATGGAACACGCCGAGCAGAAACACTTTCTATCTCTGAATTTGTAACTTTAGCCAACCTGATCATTTAAAAACTAAAGTTCTTGTTAATTTGAAGCTTTCCTTAAAATGATAAGCATACTAATCAATTTTTTCAGCAATAAGCTCATCAATGAAAGATTCAAGAAAACAACAACGCTTACGTTTCATCGTTTCTGCTAAATAAATTGATTTAATAAGCAATAAAGACTGATTTAAATCTTCGTTAATCACAATATAATCGTAAGAGTGCCATTGTTGAATTTCTGTTCGCGCATTCTTTAATCGCAAATTAATAATTTCTTGGCTATCTTCTGCTCGACGATGCAAACGACTAACGAGCTCCTTCATTGACGGAGGAAGAATAAAAACAGAAACAGTATCTCCTGGCATTTTTTTTTGAAGTTGTTCGGTCCCCTGATAATCAATATCAAATAACATATCTCGACCAGTGCTCAATGCATTTTCAACGCTTTCACGTAAAGTTCCATAATAATTCCCATGCACTTCTGCCCATTCAATAAATTCATCTCCTGCACACTTACGTTCAAATTCCTTTTTTGAAATAAAATGATAATGAATACCATCTACTTCACTAGGTCGCCTTGCTCGCGTTGTCATACTGATAGAAAGCTCTAACTGCCTATCTTTCAGAATTAACCGTGAAAGTGTTGATTTACCAGCACCTGAAGGTGAAGAAAGAATAAATAGGAAACCGCGACGTTGATTTTTTTTTTGAGCACTAAATTCATTATCAAATAATGTCATAATGTTAATTTTTTCAAAATTTTCTAAATATGAATTCTAAATTTTAAGAAGATTTATCGTTTTTTTAACGCACGCCATTTACGAATATTTGCATTATGTTCATCCAAAGTTTTAGAAAAAATATGTCTACCGGAACCATCAGCTACAAAATAAAGCGCATCACTTTTTGGGAAACTGGCCACCACCTTTAAAGAATCGCGACCTGGATTTGCAATAGCTGCTGGCGGCAATCCATCAATTTTATAAGTATTATATGGCGTTTCCCTCTCAAGATCTGAACGATAAATCGGACGATCTACAGGTTTACCTTTTCCACCAAAAATGCCATAAATTACTGTTGGATCAGATTGAAGACGCATACGTTTAGCAAGACGATTATAAAATACTGCAGCCACTTGCAGTTTCTCTTCTGCAATCCCAGTCTCTTTTTCAACAATCGATGCCAATATAACAAATTCCTCAATAGACTTGATAGGTAAATCTGGTGAACGAGTAGCCCATATTGCATTAACCAATTTCATTTGTTCTTCACGCAGCCTTTTTATAATTTCCATACGTGTTGTACCACGAACAAAATGAACAGTATCAGTCACTAAACTGCCCTCTGGAGGTAAAATTTCAGGAAGATCACCGATCAGAATTTCATTGGCTGCTAATCTATCAAAAACCTGTTGAACGGTTAAACCCTCAGGCACTGTAAAAGTATATTCAATAGACTTTCCTTTTACAAAAATATCCATAATATCACGCATTGAAGCATAGGCTGGAATTAAATATTCACCAGCTTTAAGGCGTGTTGCGTTTTTGTAATAAGCAACTCCATAAATAAAAATATCAGAGGATCGAATAAGACCACGTTTTTCAAGCAATGATGCAATTTCACGAATTCCTTTTCCAGAATCGATAAGAATAACTTGTTCTTTTTCAGCTATCCCTTTACCTTCAAAAATGTTCTTTACAACATAAAGAGGAATACCGATTGCTAAAAGAACAACCACAATAAGCATTATAAAAAAATTACTTAGAATAATAAACGGATTACGCAAAATATGCGATCTTTTGCGCTTTCCATGCAGCAATCTATCATTATTATTTGGTGAATAATTTAATGAAAAACCATCTACATCCTGCAATGATAATTTATTTTTCACATCAGACATAACTTACCAACCTTAATAATTTTAAGTATTTCATTAATAATTTCTCACCAAAATCTTATAATCAAAAAGTTTATCAAAACAGCTATAAAAAATGAAAATGTTTATTATTAACTAAAGCGCCGCATTATTAAAGATGCGTTCGTTCCACCAAAACCAAATGAATTAGAAAGAACTGTATCAATTTTTCTCTCACGTGGTGTATGTGGTACAAGATCAATTTTTGTTTCAACAGATGGGTTATCGAGATTAAGCGTTGCCGGAGCTATATTGTCCCGTATAGCTAAAATACAAAAAATAGCTTCAGCTGCCCCAGCCGCACCAAGTAGGTGTCCAATAGATGATTTTGTTGACGACATTGATACCTGCGACGCATGATGACCTAAAACACGCTCAACAGCTGCTAATTCTATAACATCAGCCATTGTTGATGTACCGTGAGCATTAATATAATCAATATCGCACACATTCACTTGAGCACGCTTAAGAGCAAATATTATACTACGCTGCGCGCCTTCACCACTCTCCGAAGGAGCTGTAATATGATAAGCATCACCAGACAAACCATAACCAATCACCTCTGCATAAATGCGAGCACCTCGCTTTTTTGCATGTTCAAGCTCTTCTAAAATGATAACAGCAGCCCCCTCACCCATAATAAAACCATCACGATCTGCGTCATAAGGCCGTGATGCGCGCTCAGGTTCATCATTACGCCCGGTAGAAAGAGCTTTACAGGCAGCAAAACCAGCAAGAGATATACGATTAACTGGAGATTCAGCGCCCCCTGCCACCATCACATCTGCATCACCTAGTGCAATTAAACGAGTTGCATCACCAATCGCATGAGCACCGGTAGAACAAGCTGTTACAACCGAATGATTAGGACCACGCAAACCATGCTTAATAGAAACATAACCAGAAGCAAGATTAATCAAACGCCCTGGAATAAAAAAAGGAGAAATTCGTCGTGGACCTTTATCACGAAGTGTATAACCAGCCTCAATAATGCCTCCAATGCCACCAATACCGGAACCAATCATAACACCCGTCTGAATCTGATCTTCATCACTTTTTGGAAACCATTCAGCATCTGCAAGTGCTTGATCAGCAGCAGCTATTGCATAAGTAATAAATGCATCAACCTTGCGCTGCTCCTTAGGCTCCATATAGAGATCAGCATTATATGTACCACTTGTTCCATCCCCTAAAGGAATACGACCAGCAATTTGACATGGTAAATCAGCAACATTAAATTCAGTGATGCGTCGAACACCACTTTTCCCTTCGAGAAGCCGCTTCCAACTCCATTCAACATCACCACCCAGCGGAGATACTAATCCCAAACCAGTAACAACAACACGTCTCATATTTCTAACCTTGAATCATCGATCCCTAGAAGCGACATTGTCAAAATACACTATAACTAGAAAATAGGGCAAAAGCATAAAATACTTTTGCCCTTTAATAAAATTATACAGAAGCCTTATCAATAAACTTCACTGCATCACCAACTGTGAAAATTGTTTCGGCAGCATCATCCGGGATTTCTATACCGAACTCTTCTTCAAAAGCCATAACAAGCTCAACCGTATCAAGGCTATCTGCCCCTAAATCATCGATAAAGCTTGCATTTTCTACTACCTTATCTGCGTCAACTCCAAGATGCTCTACGATAATCTTTCTAACGCGCTCTTCTGTATCACTCATATTCAATCCTCGAATTTGTATTGTTTTCCTGTACTTGGTTAGCGATATAAGTTCATATAATCAAGTAATAGATGCATTGCTCCAAAACTTTAGCGATAAAATATAGGACATTCCATGGATCTCTCTTCTTAAATGTACTAAATTGATATCCTGATAAGTTGAACAATTACCACACTTAAAGAAATAAACTTATTGTTCTATTTCATTCATCGTTATCTAAAATAATAATAGTTATAAATCAATGTAGAATACTCAAATCATTGCCATACCACCGTTGATATGTATCGTTTGTCCAGTCACATACCCTGACTCATCACTTGCTAAATAAACAACTGCAGAAGCTATTTCTTGCCCCATTCCCATACGTTTCATTGGAATTGTAGCCATAATTTTTTCTTTCTGCTTTTCATTCAATTGATCAGTCATCGCGGATTTAATAAATCCTGGAGCAATACAATTAACTGTTATATTCCGTGATGCAACTTCTTGCGCTAATGACTTGGAAAAGCCTATTAAACCAGCTTTCGCAGCACAATAATTCGTTTGTCCAGGATTACCAACAACACCAACAATAGAAGTTATATTAATAATACGTCCGTAGCGCCGCCGCATCATGCTATATGTTAGTTCACGTGTTAAAATAAAGGCGGCTGTCAAATTAACTGACAACACATCATCCCAATCCTGATCTTGCATACGTACAAAAAGACCGTCTCGAGTAATACCAGCATTGTTAACAAGAATATCAACTCCATCCATTTCTTTTTCAGCTGTCTCAGCCAATTTCTTAATAGCATCACGATCAGAAAGATTAGCAGGAAAAATAAAAACGTTTTTATCAAGATCTACAGCAATTTCTTTGAGTCTTTCTTCACGCGTTCCATGCAATCCAACAATGACTCCTTGTTCATGTAAAACACGTGCAATTGCTTCACCAATATCTCCTGATGCTCCCGTCACAAGAGCTTTACGACCTGTTAATTCAAACATCTTTTAGACTCCCTAAAACTAAACACCTAGCACTTGTAATGCTGTTTCAATTTCCTCAGCATTACCAATCGTTAAACCGTTGATATCCTTATTAATACGGCGCGCCAAACCTGTTAATACTTTCCCAAAACCAACTTCAAAAAGAACATCAACCTCATTAGCTCCAAACCATTCGATTGTTTCACGCCATCGTACTCGCCCAGTTACCTGTTGAACAAGAAGCATAAGAATACGTTCCGGATCACTTTCCGGTGTAACAGAAACATTTGCAATAAGTGGAACAATAGGCGCTCTTTTATTAATTTTTCTAAAGGCGTCTTTCATTGCATCGGCCGCAGGACTCATTAGAATTGAATGGAAAGGTGCTGATACTGAAAGAAGCAACGCGCGTTTAGCTCCTTTTTGTGAAGCAATCTTGATCGCTTCCTTGATAGCTTTTGTTTTACCTGAAATAACAATCTGCCCACCTCCATTATCATTGGCGATCTGACACAAACCCTCTCCTAAAACAAGCTCGCAAATTTCTTCAACATTTTGTTCATTCAAACCAATAATTGCCGCCATTGAACCTTCACCAACAGCAACAGCTGTTTGCATAGCATTTCCACGAATCCGTAAAAGTTTTGCTGTATCAGCTAAACTAAATGTACCAGCAGAACAAAGTGCTGAATATTCTCCTAAAGAGTGACCCGCAACAAACTTCACCTTTTTTGCTATATCAAGTCCTAATTTTTCCATTACACGAATAATTGCTATAGATACAGCCATCAATGCTGGTTGTGCATTTGCTGTTAATGTTAAAGCCTCTTCTGGACCTTCAAAAATAATCTGTGATAATTTTTCACCCAAAGCATCGTCAACTTCCTCAAAGACCATACGTGCTTCAGCAAATTGCTCTGCAAGTACTTTTCCCATACCAACAACTTGACTCCCCTGTCCTGGGAAAGTGAATGCTGCTATCATCATGATCTCCAAAATTGAATTTCAGATTTATCGGCTCTTTAGCCAATTCAATAAACATAAATTACAAGAAATCAACTTATTTAGAATGAATACCTATATGAAAATTATATTTCAAGGGCGGAATTTGATATAAAAATTTAGGAAAATATGATGCAACAAACCGGATAATAAACCAACTTATGAAACTTCCTAAAAACACACCAGCCAAAACATCAAGAGGATAGTGTACACCTGTAAAAACACGTCCCCAACAGATTAATAACAAAAATATCAATGCAAACTTAGAAGCAATTTTGCATCGATACAAATAAAGATTAACAAAGTAAGATACAATAATTAATGCATGATTACTCGGAAAAGAAGCTGTTTCCCGATGTTTAATAAGAGGCTTGATAAGACCTGCAACAAATGGACGCGGACGATAATAAATAAGAGAAATAAGATAGCCTACAAAAAGGGTAACACAAATGCTAACACAAATACTTAAAACAACACATCTTCCAGTATATCTACCGCAAAACCATAACACACAAAGATGTATGGGAATAATATAAATCAAAAACTTTGCACAAATTATACCAAACCAAATTAAAGCTAACCACGTTTGATGATTATTAGCAAGCATTTCAAAAAGTACTACATCAATCTGGTGTAAAAAATTCATTTTTATCTCACTCATTATATCTTTAAATATCGCTATATTTCTCTCTATCATATCAATATTTACTAATATGATAGAGAGAAATAAAACGCGAAATACATAAAAAATATCCTAAGACACAATAAATCATATTTTTTGTAAACACCAACTTGCTATTTTTAAATATAAGCTGTAAATACCTAGTGTTCATTACCGGTGTTTGGCTGGGGGTTGAACGGAGGGCTGGGAAATAACCAGTAGGAATATAATAATTTCGGCCTCCCGTATCTCCGCTCTCGAGTGTCTCAAATTGCAAACGCGTCCTTTCTTCTTTGGGTCTTCCAATAAAGACAAGTCGCAGGGGCTTTGCGCCAAAACTAGTAGAATTTAATTGAAGAAAGGCAAAATTAATGGCTCTTTATGAACACATTTTCCTTGCCCGACAGGATATTGCACCGCAGCGAATTGATGAGCTTTTAGAAATTTATAAAGGTGTTATCGAAGCACAGGGTGGTAAAGTTGGGCGTATAGAGAATTGGGGTCTTCGTTCTCTTGCTTACCGAATTCGCAAAAATCGTAAAGCTTATTACGTATTGGTGAATATTGATGCTCCAGCCGCAGCAATTTCTGAACTTGAACGCCAAATGCGTATTAATGAAGACATCTTGCGTTATATGACTATCCGCGTAGAAAAACATGAAAAAGAGCAATCTACTACAGTTTCATCCTTTAATCGTGATGACTTCCCTGGTAAAAATGAAGAGAAGGTTCAAAATCTGCGTCACCAACGTGAAAATCCAATAGAAGGAACAGAATGATGACTGACATTAATCAAACTTCAGTACGTCGTCCTTTTCATCACCGTCGTAAAACATGTCCATTTTCAGGGGTAAATGCTCCTAAAATTGATTATAAAGATATTAAGCTGTTACAGCGTTATATTTCAGAACGTGGCAAAATTGTTCCTTCGCGCATTACAGCCGTTAGTCAAAAAAAACAACGTGAGTTAACTAATGCTATTAAACGTGCCCGTTTTCTTGGCTTACTTCCATACGTTGTCAAATAAGTTTTTAAATTTTTGAGTAGCCAGAATAAATTCTGGCCATTTATTATTTTTCCTTGATGTTTTAACAAAACATTTTAATTATAATATCCAAAGTTGGGGTATTATATACCCCTAACTGCAAAAAGCAGGACAGCAATCAATGGAAAATTCTTATTCTTATAAAGCGATAATTGGTATTTTAGCAGGATTATTTACTGCTGTCATAGGAATGGCAATTATCAGCATATCAAATGTCATTCCTTATTGTTCTCTTTTCTTTGGTTGTTTTATTTCACTTCCAATCTTTTTTTCCGCATTCAGATATGGTACGTTATCTAGTTTTTTCGCTTTAATTAGTGCTACTTTTATTCTTTCCATAATCAATAATATTTATATTGGTTTTGGTTTTTTGTTGTTGTTTTTTCTTCCTTCTGCTTATGCTTCCTGGCTCCTTGGGCTTGCACAACCAATAAAAGAAGAAAATTCATTGATATGGTATCCATTATCATCAGTCATTTTTCTTTTAACTAACTTTATTGCTTGTATATCAACTCTTATTGGAATTTATGTTCAAAATCATCCAGCTGCCCCTATTATTGCAAAGCGAATTACTGAAAACATAGTGCAAACTATGCGACAATCGCAATCTATAAAAGAAACTGATATCTTTGCTTTTAGTGAACTTTTAACAACACATACAGCAACTTTAATAGCAGTAGCATTAACTGTTTATAGTTTAATTTTTTTTATTGCTAATCTCTACTTTTCAATGACAATAGCGCGCCATATAAAATGGCTGAGAAGACCTTATGATGATTGGAAACAAAATTTCCGTCTTCCGATTTTTGCGCTCATTATTTTTATTGTCGCTTCTATAGCTTCAATGATTGAAATTAGTTTTATATTTAATTTGAGTGCAAATGTTTTTACTACCGCCTATATATTGACCATATCGGTTAGTGGTTTAGCATATCTCCATAATATTACAAAAGAAATAAGCGGTCGAATAATAATATTATCTCTCGTTTATATTGCTATTTTAACTGTTATTTTTACTGTGCCTATTTCTTTTATGCTTCTGCTTATGGGTATTTGGGCAACTATTCAATATAATAGCCAATCACGCAAATCTTACTAATTGATTTATTCGAAAGGAAAAAACTATGAATATTATTTTGCTTGAACGCATCACTCATCTTGGTCAGATTGGTGATATTGTCTCAGTCAAAAACGGCTATGCACGTAATTTTCTATTACCTAAAGGCAAGGCTTTACGTGCTAACGAAGCTAACAAAAAGCATTTTGAAACACAGCGTGCACAGATTGAGGCACATAATCTTGAACGTAAAAATGAAGCTCAAAAAGTTGCCGAAAAACTTGATAGACAATCGTTTACTATTATACGTTCAGCTGGTGAAACAGGACAGCTTTACGGCTCCGTATCAACACGTAATATTGCCGATATTATAACAGAGAGCGGCTTTTTTATTGGACGTAATCAAGTTGAGCTTAATCACCCAATTAAAACTATCGGTCTTCATACGATTCCTATTAACTTACACCCCGAAGTTCAGGTTTCCGTAACAATTAATATCGCACGTTCAACTAATGAAGCGCAGCGTCAAGCGGAAGGTGAAAATCTCACTTCTATTGAGGCGATATACGATGCTCCAGAGAAACCATTAACAAAAAAAACTGACAATCATAAAGAAAAAAATCCTGATGAAGAAAGCCAAAGTTAATGAATATCTACTTCTTTGGCTATTTGTTTTTTCTTTTTTCCCATTAAGATTTATATATCATAATAATATTTAGCCTCTTTGCTGAATATTTTTAATAGGAAGATTGTTATGGAAAAAACTGACATCTTTAATCCCATCTCTCAGCAAAAAGAAGAACCCATCTCTTTTCGGCAAATGCCGCATAATATTGAAGCTGAACAAGCACTTCTTGGCGCTATTCTTATTAACAACGATGCACTTGATCGCGTATCAGATTTTTTAAAACCAGAACATTTTTTCCAACAATTGCATCAAAAACTCTTTGAAATTTTATCGCAAATTATCAAAAAAGGAAAATTAGCCACTCCTGTTACTATCAAATCTTTTATTCCAGCTGAAGAAAAAATTGGAGATATTACCGTATTTAATTATGTTGTTCGTTTGGCTAAAGAAGCAGTAACAATTATTAATGCTGAAGACTATGGACGAGTAATTTATGATCTTTTCATCCGACGTTCCTTGATTAATCTTGGAAACGAAGTTGTCAATACAGCATTTGATGCCCCTGTAGAGTTTGCACCAGTTCAACAAATTGAAAGAATCGAACGTGATTTATTTCAGCTGGCAGAAAAAGGGAAATATGGTGGTGGATTTGAGAGTTTTGACGAAGCTGTCAAAAAAGCTATTGATATGGCGGGAGCTGCAAAAAAAAGATCTTCACGATTATCAGGGATCGCTACCCACATAAAAAAACTTGATGAACAAATGGGAGGATTACAGCCATCTGATTTAATTATCATTGCTGGACGTCCTGGTATGGGCAAAACCTCTCTTGCTACCAATATTGCTTTCAATATTGCCAATACTTATAATTGTGATGCAAAAAAAGTCTCATCGCAAGAAAATGAAGGAGGAATTGTCGGATTTTTTTCGCTTGAAATGTCATCAGAACAACTTGCGACACGTATTATTTCTGAGCAAACAGAGGTCTCTTCTTCTGATATCCGTCGTGGTAATATTTCAGAAGAGCAATTTGCAAAATTATTACGCATAATGAACCGTCTACAAAAAGTCCCACTTTACATCGACCAAACTGGTGGTATATCGCTAACTCAATTGGCTGCACGTGCACGTCGTCTCAAGCGACAACACGGTTTAGATGTATTGATTATTGACTATATACAATTAATGACAAGCAATTCAAGACGTTCATCTGAAAGCCGTGTTCAAGAAATTACAGAAATCACTACAGGTCTCAAGACCTTAGCTAAAGAACTGAATGTTCCCATTATTGCTCTTTCACAACTTTCGCGCCAAGTTGAAAATCGAACAGATAAACGTCCACAACTATCAGACTTACGTGAATCTGGTTCAATTGAGCAAGATGCTGACGTTGTTATTTTTGTATATCGTGAAGAGTATTATCTCAAAAATGAGGAACCTAAGATAGGAGGTCCAGAACATTTAAAATGGCAAGCATCAATGGATGAAGTTTTTGGGAAAGCTGATATTATCGTGGCCAAGCAACGCCACGGACCAACAGGTATAGTCAAACTTTCTTTCCAAGCTGATTTTACACGCTTCAGTGATCTGGCAGACAGTAATTATCTTCCAGAACAATATGGTTAAACCATTATGGTACGCAATCGTCTTCAATTTATTTGCCAAAATTGTGGTACTGTCCATTCGCGCTGGACTGGAAAATGTCATTCCTGTGGAGAATGGAATTCTCTTGCCGAAGAGAATATGAATAGTGGTGTAGGTAGTGGTCCTCCTAAAAATATTCGTAAAGGTCATATAGTTGTACTTACATCTCTTTCTGAAGATATTGAAGATGCTCCGCGAATTCATTCTGGCATTGCTGAACTTGATCGTGTCACCGGTGGTGGCTTTGTTCGTGGGTCAGCATTACTTATTGCCGGCGATCCCGGTATTGGAAAATCAACATTGCTAACACAAACAGCAGCTAACTTATCACAAAAAGGATATAACGTTATCTACGTTTCAGGTGAAGAAGCTATTGCACAAATTCGCTTACGTGCAAAGAGGCTTGAAGCAACAAACAAAGCGGTTCAACTCGCTGCTGAAACTAATGTTGAAGATATTCTTGCAACCTTAAATACTCATAAAAAACTTGATATGGTTATCGTTGATTCTATTCAAACTTTATGGTCGGATATAGCAGATTCAGCACCTGGAACTGTAACACAAGTTCGCATCAGTGCTCAAGCAATGATCCGATTTGCAAAAAATACAGGAGTCGCTGTTATTCTCGTTGGTCAAGTCACAAAAGATGGACAAATTGCCGGACCTCGTGTTGTTGAACATATGGTTGATGGTGTTCTTTATTTTGAAGGTGAAGGTGGACGACATTATCGGGTTTTAAGAACTATAAAAAATCGCTTCGGACCAACAGATGAAATTGGTGTTTTTGAAATGTCTGATAAAGGATTACGGGAAGTTTCGAATCCATCTGAACTATTCTTAAGTGAACGTAATGAAAAAGCACCAGGAACTGCCGTTTTTGCAGGAATGGAAGGTACACGCCCTATATTAGTGGAAATTCAAGCCCTTGTTGCTCCCTCTTCACTTGGTACACCACGACGTGCCGTCGTGGGATGGGATAGCAATCGTCTTTCAATGATTCTAGCCGTATTAGAAGCTCATTGTGGTGTACGTTTTGGACAACATGATGTTTATCTTAATGTTGCAGGTGGTTATCGAATATCAGAACCTGCAGCTGATTTAGCAGTTGCAGCAGCTTTAGTATCTTCTCTTGCAAACATCCCTCTTCCGACTCATTATGTATATTTTGGTGAAGTCAGCCTCTCAGGGGCAATCCGTGCCGTTACACATTCAGGACAACGCGTTAAAGAAGCTCAAAAACTAGGTTTTCAAGGAGCGTTTCAACCTACAGGAGCAATCGAAATAATAAAATCACAATGCTTTCAACAACATGCATTGTCTGATCTTCCTGAATTGATTTCCGCTATTGCTTCAGGGAAAAAATGATCTGTACCACAAAAAAATAATTAAAGAGAAAATTCTATAAAACGCAAAAGATTCTTGATATAAACACAGAAAGTGGACATAACTAAAAAAATGCAACGTATATATTATATATAAGGAATCAATAAATGAATGTAACAATTCTAGACGGTATTGTCGTAGTAGTTATCTTATTTTCTTCTTTTCTAGCCATGCTTCGGGGTTTCTCACGTGAAGTGCTATCATTCATTTCTTGGATAATTGCAGCTGTTGCAACATTTTTTTCATTTAAACTTATATTACCCTTCACTGAACAATATCTCTCTAATAAAATGATAGCATTGGTTGTCACATTTTTCATGATTTTTATCATTGTTCTTATCGTTACTTCTATTATCACAATGAAAATTGCCGATTTTATTATTGATAGTCGAATTGGTGCAATTGATCGCACTATTGGGTTTATTTTTGGAGCATTCCGTGGCTTATTGATTACTGTCATCAGTGTATTGCTCATTAATGCACTTATAAAACCTGAACAACAATCTGATTGGCTAAAAAATGCAAGAACAAAACCTATATTAGATTCACTAAGTAAAAAAATAGCGGAAATGATGCCAAAAGATCTCGATTATACATTTGAAACAATAGAAAAATTCTTTAAAAAAGATGACACTACAAACAATTAAAACTAATATTATTAGAACAATTAACGACGCTATCATTCACAGAATAAGAAATAGTTTTTATTAAGAATGAGCTTTAAATAATATGGGGTGTATGATATTAGTTATTTCATACGTCATAATTGAAAGAATATCATGACAAAAATCAACATCTCTTGTCAGGAATTTTCATTAGATGGTGATACGCTTCATGAAGAATGTGGAGTATTTGGTATCCTTGGACATGAAGAGGCGGCAACATTAACAGCTCTTGGATTACATGCATTACAACATCGAGGACAAGAAGCTGCAGGAATTGTTTCTTATCATAACAAGATATTTCACCAAGAAAAACATTTAGGGCTTGTGGGTGATCATTACACAGATTCTGCAACATTAGCCCGTCTGCCAGGAGATCGTGCTATTGGGCACACTCGTTATTCAACAACAGGTGAAGTAGCATTACGCAATGTACAACCTCTTTTCGCAGAATTAAACGCTGGAGGTATTGCTATTGCTCATAACGGCAATCTAACAAATGGTCTTACATTACGCCGTGAATTAATTGCCTCTGGTGCTATCTGCCAATCAACGTCAGATTCTGAAGTCTTTCTCCATATTATTGCCCGCTCACGCCATGAATCATCATCTGATCGCTTTGTCGATGCCATTCGCCAATTAGAAGGCGGATATGCTATGTTGGCGTTAACACGTACTAAACTTATTGCTGCACGTGACCCAACAGGTATTAGACCGCTTGTTATGGGTGAGCTTGATGGTAAACCAATCTTTTGTTCAGAAACCTGTGCTCTTGATATTATTGGAGCAAAATATATTCGTGATGTTAAAAATGGTGAAATCATCATATGCGAAATACAAAAAGACGGTCAAATCACTACAGAAATTATCAAACCAGAAATAGAAAAACCAGAAAGACTTTGTCTTTTTGAATATGTCTATTTTGCTCGTCCTGATTCAATCGTCGGAGGGCGAAGTGTCTACGTAGTCCGAAAAAATATGGGTATACATTTAGCACGGGAAGCACCTTGTGATGGTGATGTTGTTGTTCCTGTTCCTGATGGAGGTACACCTGCAGCAATTGGCTATGCACAAGAAATTGGAATTCCTTTTGAGTTAGGCATTATTCGTAATCATTATGTTGGTCGTACTTTTATCGAGCCAACCCAACAAATTCGTGCTTTTGGTGTTAAATTAAAACATTCTGCAAACCGTTCTATTATTGAAGGAAAACGTGTTATTTTAATTGATGACTCAATTGTACGTGGTACAACATCCACAAAAATTGTAAGAATGCTCCGCAGTGCAGGAGCAAAAGAAGTTCATATGCGCGTTTCCAGCCCAATGATTTTATATCCTGATTTTTACGGTATCGATACACCTGCAATTGAAAAACTTTTAGCTAATCAATATCCAGATCTGCAATCTATGTGCAATTTTATCGGTGCTGATTCATTAGACTTTCTTTCAACTGACGGTCTATATCTTGCTGTTATAGGGGAAAAGCGGAATAATTCTCATCCACAATTCACTGATCATTATTTCACAGGTCATTATCCTACACATCTCACTGACCGAAAAAGTACTCCAACAGTTCATAAATTACCTGTCCTGAAAACAAGAAATTAATAATGATAAAATCTGATTTTAATCTCAATGGATGTGTTGCACTTGTCACAGGTGCTTCTAGAGGAATTGGTTATTATCTAGCATTAGAACTAGCAGCACGTGGCGCCCATATTATTGCGCTTGCACGCACAATGAATGGTTTGACGGCACTTGATAACGAAATTAGAAAAAAAGGCGCTTCCGCAACGTTAGTGCCAATTGACTTGCATAATATGGAAGTTATTGATGCATTAAATATATCAATTGATGAACGTTGGAAGAAACTTGATATTTTAGTTGCAAACGCCGCAATCTTAGGAACACTTTCACCAATAGCTCATACCGAAAATATAATGTTTGAAGACATTTTAAAAATAAATCTCACCAGTCAATGGCGCTTAATGAAAGCAGTTGAACCTTTATTGCGCAAATCTGACGCTGGACGTGCTGTTTTTCTGTCATCAAGTGTTGCTCATTATGCACGTGCTTTCTGGGGACCTTATGCAGCTTCTAAAGCTGCTTTAGAACTTCTTGCTCGCTGCTGGGCAGAAGAACTCAAACAAACATCTATTAAAGTTAATTGTGTTAACCCAGGTGCAACACGCACTGCAATGCGCGCACAAGCTATGCCCCGAGAAGATCCTCAAACCTTACCTTCTCCAAAAGAAGTCGCAGCAGAAATAACCCATCTCTTATCCCCTAATTTAAAAGAAACAGGAAGGCTTTTTGATGTTCATCAAAAACGATTCATGAACTATCATCTTCCTGATTAACCGTAATCTGCCTCTACATAACTCATTGAAGTCTTTCAGAGCAGACATTCTCCTTTTTTACAACTAACTATAAAACTATCCGGTTGTTAATTAGCTATCTATAATGTTTTTTGTTTTTCCTTCTAAAGCAGCCCTTTTATTATAAATCCAAGCACTGTAAGGAAGAAAAGCCATATAACAAATAACTGTTATTAATAAAGTATACCACATATAAGTAGCTAGAAAACCAACATAAATAACAATCGCCAACATACAAGGTATTACAATATCGCGCCTCAAATTATGACCTATTGTTTTTCCACTCCATACTGGTAAACGACTTACCAAGAGAAAAGCAATAACTAAAGTATAAAAACTAAAGAACAATGCCCATCCCCAATTAGGGACTAAACCTATCCCTCCTAAATAAATAGGTAATAAAAGCATTAGCGCACCTGCTGGTGCAGGGATACCAATAAAATAATTTTTCTGCCACTCTGGTATATCAGCATCCTCTAACATCACATTAAAACGAGCTAACCGCAAACAACAAGCAACACAATAAACAAGTGCTGCCACCCAACCTACCTGATGAGCCTGTGTCAGAATAAAGGAATAAACAACAAGAGCAGGAGTAACACCAAAATTAATAACGTCAGCAAGTGAATCCATCTGTGCCCCAAAAGACGAAGTACCATCCATCAAACGAGCAACACGACCATCAGCTCCATCTAAAATTGCTGCCAAAAGTAATACCAAAATAGCTGACTCATAGCAATTCTCAAAAGCTAAACGAATACCATTCATTCCCGCACAAATTGCTAAAATAGTGATAATATTAGGAATAATATACCGCATAGGTATAGGTGAACGCCGCCGATGCATAACATTATCGTTTTTTCTTTCAGATTCAAACGAAGAAAACGGTGAAGAATTTTTCATACCTCATCCTAATCAAGCCTAAAGTCATTTACAGCAGGATCATCACCAAAAGAACCTAAAACTGTTTCTCCAGCAATTACTACCTGACCAACTGCAACACGTAATTTTACATTAGCTGGTATATAAACATCAAGACGAGAACCAAAACGTATTAGCCCAAAGCGCTGCCCAGAAACAATTAAATCATCTTTTTTTTGCCAACAAACAATCCGACGTGCAATCAATCCTGCTATCTGCACAACACCAATTTTACCATGTTCACTGTCAATCACCATTCCATTAAATTCATTAAATTGGCTAGCTTTATCAAATTCAGCATTAGAAAATTTACCTGGATGATAAACGATAGACTCTATCGTACCACTTATAGGAACACGATTGATATGACATGAAAAAATATTCATAAATATAGAAACACGTACCATTTCTTGATCGCCCAATTCCAGCTCTGCAGGCGGAATATATGGCTCAACAAAAGAAATACGACCATCAGCAGGAGAAAGAACCCAATTCGAATTTATGGGAATCACTCGTTCTGGATCGCGGAAAAAATATATACACCACATTGTCAGAACAAGACCGCACCAAAATAATGGACTCCAGATTAAACCTAAAATGAGTGAAATGACAAAAAATATTACAATAAATGGATAACCCTCTTTATGAATTGGGACAAAACCATTTTGGATAGATTGTGCAATAGTCATATAATTTCCTATTCATATTTAATAACTAATAAATACTTTTCTTCCCCCTATTGTATATTTAATCAATTACTATGCATACACTCGGCTATCATTTTATGTAATCTATCTACCACGATTAACAACACCTAATTCACCCTCCTCACGCATTTTTCGTAATTTCTCTTCAGCTTGTGAAGCCTCAAGTTGCTTATTCCACATTGATGCATATAAACCTTTTTTACATAAAAGATCAGCATGTGTCCCTTTTTCAATAATACGACCATTTTTGAGCACCAATATCTCATCTGCACTAACCACAGTTGAAAGACGATGGGCAATAATCAAAGTTGTACGTCCGCGACTTACAATATTCAATGCCTGTTGAATTTCCTGCTCTGTCGTTGTATCAAGAGCTGCAGTTGCTTCATCTAAAATAAGAAGCGGTGGCTCTTTTAAAAGTGCTCGTGCAATAGCCAAGCGTTGTTTTTCACCACCAGATAATTTAAGACCACGTTCACCAACTAGGGATTGAAACTCCTCTGGAAGCATCTCTATGAATTTCAATATCTGAGCCATTTTAGCAGCTTTGCGCATCTCTGCATCTGTAGCATTTGGACGTCCATAATAAATATTATATGCAATTGTATCATTAAATAAAACTGTATCTTGTGGCACCATGCCAATTACTTCACGTAAACTTTTTTGAGTGACATCACGAATATCCTGTCCATCTATAGTTATTGAACCCTCATTAACATCGTAAAACCGAAAAAGTAATCGAGAAATAGTTGATTTACCAGCACCTGAAGGTCCAACAATCGCAACTGTTTTACCCCCAGGTACTTCAAAATCAACATCTTTGAGAATTGGACGAGCTGAATCATATGAAAATTTCACTTGATTAAACCGGATAGTACCATGGTTCACCACAAGCGGTTTAGCATTCGGTTTATCAATAACTTCTTGCGGAACATCCAAAAGATCAAACATCGCTTCAATATCAGTTAAACCCTGCCGAACTTCACGATAAATTGAGCCAATAAAATTTAATGGAATAGATAGCTGTATTAAAAGCGCATTAATAAAAACGAAATCTCCTAAAGTTTGCATCGCGTGAGCTACTTCGTAAGCTGACATTAACATAAGAATTGTCATCCCAATACCAAAAATGAGGGCTTGACCAAAATTAAGCCAGCTTAAAGAAGTCCAAATCTTCACCGCAGTCTTTTCATAACCGGCCATAGAAGCATCAAATCGACTCGCTTCTAAAGTTTCATTACAAAAATATTTAACTGTTTCAAAATTCAATAAAGAATCAACTGCACGCGTATTTGCTTCTGTATCGGCCGTATTCATCTCTTTCCGAATATTAATGCGCCAGTCACTGGCCTTAATCGTAAACCAGATATACAAACCAACTGTTATCACAATTACAAAAAAATAATACCATCCATAATTTATATAAACAATAAATGCTGTTAGAATAAATTCTACAAAGGTTGGCATTGTATTAAGAATCGAAAATCGAACAATTGCCTCGATTCCCTTTGTACCACGTTCAATAATGCGAGAGAGACCACCGGTTTGCCGTTCCAAATGGAAACGTAAAGATAATCCGTGAAGATGAACAAAAGTCTTATATGCTAATTGCCGAATAGCGTATTGTCCAACGGTCGCAAAAAGAGAATCGCGCAATTGGTTAAACCCAGCCTGAGTAATACGCGCAACATTATAGGCTAAAACTAATATGATAGGAACCGCCCAAGTAGATGGGAGCCCTGGTAAATTAAGACTCATATCAAGTGTATTCGTAGCATATTTAAAAAAATATGGAACGGATATGAGAATCAGCTTTGCTAAAATAAGGTAAAATACCGCCCATACAACGCGCATTTTGAGATCAGATCGATCTGATGGCCACATATAAGGCCATAAATTATAAAGTGTGCGTAGGGTTTGACCTGAAGCCGCTGACACAGTTTTTACGATTCTATTTTGTTTCATAAAGTCTTTACTTCTTTACTACCCATTTAATACGCACAACAACAATGCCTATACCTATATTACTCTTTCATAGATCATATTCATACCTCTTGTTTACCGCTATTAAACTACACAATAAATACAACGATATCTAAAATTAAACTGTTTTTGGAAAAGGAACAAGAAATAATCCACTATAAAATTTATTGTTTTTATCTGTATTTTCATACCATTCTGCAGCAAATAAATCTTCAACTTTTACATTTTTCTCTTTCAACTCTGCCTTAAGCCATTTCTTTGTTTTACCAATCTCTTTAAGATTTTCTTCGAGTATTTCCTCATTTGTTACTAAAATGACAGACTTTTTACTCTCTTCTTTTTTAACAACAGAGAAATCACCATTTGTTTCTAATCGAACAAAGCCTGCTTCATATAAACTACACCCTTTAATACTTAACAATTGTAACCAGATCATTCACACAGATCCCTAAACGCTTAATCTCATCGAGCTGAAATACACCATTTACAACAAGTTTGACATTTCCTCCTGCAATAAGCCGATGAAAAAACACTGAATATCTTGCAAGAGAATTAAAAAATGTGATTAAGATTTGCCAAATAAATAAAACAAACAACAATTGGATAATATTAATATTTGAATTATAAATAACTCCTCCAATAATGCCTCCCATAACAAAATTGCTCACCAAATCAATTGGTGTCATTTGGCTGAGGCTACCACGACCTGTTGTTCTTAAAATGAACAAAAAAGCGACAAGGCCTACAACTAGTTTAAGTGCGATATATCCATAACTATATAATTCCATCAAATTCTCTCCTCACATTATATGAAAGCTGCTAGAATATAGGAATTATAGTCGTTTCGTCTCCCACGTGGTTATACGCTCACCAGTCTGCGGATCCTTGCTATCTTTTAAGAAGATCCCCCCTGCTGCAAGCTCATCACGAATTTTATCCGCAGCTGCCCACTCCTTATTATGGATAAGACAAAGCCTTTCAGCAATACGCTGATCAATAAATTGTAAATCAAAATGCATCTCGCTAATGAAAATAGAACATTCTTTTTCCTTAACCAATTCTTGTCGCAATAACCCCAGAAAATCCATACCATTTGCAAGAGCCATAGCATTTTGTTCTTTATAAAATTTTCGTAAAATAGTAATTGTATTGGAGGTATTAAGATCATTACTTAATGTTTCAATTAAAGAAGAATCAACAGATTCGTTATTATCCAAACAACATTTTTCATTACGAAGCAATTCATACCAACGATATAACTCACTACTAGATTTTACTAAACGCTGCATTGTCCAATTTAAAGGTTCTCGATAATGCGTTTGTAACATTGAAAAACGTATAGACAAACCAGCCCAGATCCGTTTTATTTCGTCTGTTAAGACATTTGCAAATTCGAAAAAATCATTCTCTAAAAGTGAACGAATAGTAATAAAATTCTGAAGACTTTTAGACATTTTTTTGCCTTCAACTTGCAAAAAACCATTATGCATCCAAAAATTAGCCATCCGTTCTATCCCAAAAGCTGAACAACTTTGCGCAATTTCATTTTCATGGTGAGGAAAAATCAAATCAATACCACCACCATGAATATCAAAAATATTTGCTGTCGGATCTTCACAAAATAAACCACCACCATAAGGAGATAACAATTTTGCCATTGACATTGCTGAACATTCAATATGCCAACCAGGACGACCTAAAATAGAAATTCCTGCTGGTGATATCCAGCCAGGTTCCCCTTGAGCAGAAGGTTTCCATAAAACAAAATCCATTTCCCCCTTTTTATAAGAAGCCACATCTATACGTGCTCCTGCCCTCATTTCGTCAATTGATCGTTTTGCAAACGCACCATAACGAGGGTTGTCTCCCATACTGCTGACAGAAAATAATATATGATTATCTGCTATATAAGCGCACCCCTTTTCAAGAAGCCTTTCAATCAAAGACCGTATTTCTTCTAAATGATCGGTTGCACGCGGTTGACTGGTCGGCGGCAAACAACCAAGCGCCAATGTATCTTGCTGAAATTGATAAAATGTACACTCCGTTAATTGATGAATAGCATCGTTAAGTTCTAGATCAGGATACTGGAGAGCTGCTTTTGCATTTATTTTATCATCCACATCTGTGATATTACGAGCATATATGACATGGTTCTCACCGTAAATATAACGTAATAAACGAAATAAAACATCAAAAACAATAACAGAGCGAGCATTACCAATATGAGCATAATCGTAAACTGTTGGACCGCAAACATAAAGGCGTACTCTATTAGTATCGATCGGTGTAAAATCCTCTTTCTTTCGTGTAAGCGTATTATAAAACCGCAACTTTCCCATCATCACACTCCATTAGTGATACTCCTTAGCTATTCCTTAAAAAATATGTTATATCATCGCACTAATAGCACTGTTTAAAAAGAAATATTGCCCTGTTGTATCGATTTCTAACATCGATTTTTTCACATATATAAAATAAAAAAATAGCAAGAAATGTTCATAAAAACATACTAACTCTGTGTCAGACAATTAAAATAAATCAAACCGTTCATTTTTTTTGAATATTAGAAAAATTAGCTGTTTGATTTGGAAAAGATACAACTTTTAAAAATATTTGGTAATGTATAAGTTATCTTATTAACCTTATTTGAAATAGAATAAAATTCAAAATCATCATATACTAGACTTATTATAAGATCCATAATATCACTTCTCTTTTAACGAAAACAATCAAACCACCGCACAATATAACATTATTACGATTTATTATAACAAGCATACGGTGATGAATGGCAGATAAAGATATTAAAGCAAATAACCAATTATAATAATTGCAATTGTATCCTGCACTATTCCAGGTTTCCATAAACCCTGCAAAACCAATAAGCCCGCCATATTTTTACAATGAATAAAATAAGGTTGCGATTTTTCATATCATATTTTCCATTCAAAAATCCACTTGCTGGTATAATCACGTGTCGATAATTAAATGTATGAACAAAAGATTTTTTCTCTTTAACTGTTTATGAATGAGTATTGAACGTCAATGGCCAACTATATAATTTTATAATTGCTCAACCCAAGAAAGAATAAATCCCCAACATGCAAAAAACTATTACGAAAAGGAAAATTAAAAGATGTATCTTGATAAGATTCTCGATCGTAAATTACTAAGATAGATTGAGATAGTACAATATTATAACTAGAAAGAAAAACACCTTAAATCGAGCAATAAAACTCTTTTCGACACTTACTGAAGTGTCGCGTAGAATGAAAATTTATCACACATTATTGATTAATTGATTACCATTTTCAAATATCAATGATAAAAATGTAATTTAAAAATAAAAATCTATATATACATTTTTATAAAATACAGAATTACTTTCTTTTGCATTTCAACAAAGAGACATCTATTTTACGATAAAAACAATAATCTATTTTTATTAATGAAAAAATTTTCCTAAAGATAGAATCATGAATAAAAAATAAATACTTTAAAATACTCAATTTTAATATTTTCATGACTATTTTCTTATCGTCTATCATGCCCTAATTATTGTACATCTATAGCGAATAAGAATGAGTGAGCTATTTTTTAACTATATTTATCAACATATAGCTGGCGATAAGACTCCTCTATCTATTATTAAGTTTCATAGATATACCGTTAAAAGTGAGCAATAAAAATAATGAATAAAGTATTGATAAATATCATTTTTCTATTTTTTTTCTTAATTTCAACACCAATCTTTGCACAACAATTTCCGCCCTATCATATCAAACTTTTACGATTAGTAGAAATTTTAGGATCTCTGCACTATCTACGTAATCTTTGTAGCCATCCAACAAACCAATGGCATGATCACATGGTTGCATTAATTGAAGCAGAAAAACCAACACCACAAATACGTGCTCATTTGTATGAAACGTTTAATGCAGCTTATAGCACCTTTTCAGAAAATTATCATCGTTGTACAGATTCAGCAATCGAAGCAGATCAAAGATATGTAAAAGAAGGAAACGCCTTATCCACAAATTTACTTAAGCATTTCAACAATGAAAACTAGAAAAAAACTGACAAAACTCTTATTTAATTTACATAAGTAATTACAAAAAAATAAATTAACCTATAGGAAATAAGAAATTTTATTTCTGATAAACATGCCTTTTTTGTTACCTTTTTATTATAGATCTCTATAATCTCCATATCTCTAGATTTTTCGATTAAATTTTCTCCCTCTTTATCAAATTTACCAAGCGTTTTCCCATTACTAGAAAATATACTCTATCTGGAGACCTTAGGACCATTAAGATATAACTACTATAAAAAAATATTTTATAATTTTCTGAAAAATCCTAAACTAATAAAGTTTTCAAATCTCACCAACTTCATCAAATGAAGGCTTATTAGATAACTGCTGATTAAGATATGTATTAGCTGAAGAAGCAATTCAAGTGACTTTCCTTGTGTATCATAATCGTTACAACGAAAAAGTAACATTCCAATAATTATTATTTTTACCAAAATAATTTAAAAAAATGATTTAATACCGCATAAATCTTCTTCCAACTAATATGAGCATCACTACGTAGTTGATTTGCTTTAATTGAGCAAATCCAAAAAATTAGCAAAAAGAATATGCTTTACAGAAACATATTTAAAAATCCTATTCGTATCATAAACTTTCTAAGTGCTATAATACTAACAAATCAATATATTACATTGCATAAAACTTATTTATATTGAACATTTTAAATTACAAAATTATGCTATAATATTTATCAGTTTGCAAATTGTATTACGATAATGATTCTACAAATTTAACAGGTTCACCTTGTGAAGGCATAACAATTTCACCCTCCCACATAACCCGAATACCCCGGATAATTGTCCCTACTGGCCATCCTTTTACCTTTTCACCATCATAAGGTGTCCAACCAGCACGTGAACCAACTAATGCATTCCTAATAATTTCCTCCCGTTTAAGATCAACAATAGTCAAATCAGCATCATATCCAACAGCAATACGTCCTTTACAGCTTATACCAAAAACGCGATTAGGACCATGCGAAGTAAGATCAACAAAACGTTCAAGAGACATCTTTCCTGCATTAACATGGGTAAGCATGATTGCGGCTGTTGTCTGTACACCCGTTATACCAGAAGGAGATGAAGGATAAGGCTTATGCTTCTCTTCAAACGTGTGAGGAGCATGATCAGAACCTAAAATATCGATAATACCCTGCTGAACTCCGTACCAAAGACCCTCACAGTGGCGTTTTTCGCGAATAGGCGGATTCATCTGAATTAATGTACCAAGCCGTTGATAATCATCAGCACTCAAAGTCAAATGATGCTGAGTGACTTCAACTGTTGCTATATCTTTATAATCTTTCAAAAAATCAACTTCTTCGGCTGTAGAAAGATGTAATATATGAATACGTGCTCCTGTTTCACGTGCAATTTTAACTAAACGTTGTGTGCATTGTAAAGCCGTAGCCTCATCACGCCAAACCGGATGTGATGATACGTCTTTTGTAATATAAATATCTTTACGTTCTTTAAGTCGTGTTTCATCTTCAGAATGAAAAGCTGTGCGACGGCGTGTATTTTGCAAAATAAGACGTACACTTTTATCATCGTCTACCAGAAGATTACCTGTCGATGATCCCATAAATACTTTAATTCCAGCAACACCAGGAAGTCTTTCTAATTCTGCCAATTCATAAATATTGTCACGTGTTGCTCCGACCCAAAATGCATAATCACAGTGCATCCGATGAAATCCACGTTTAACCTTATCATTTAAAGCTTCTTCTGATATCGTTAACGGATTGGTATTTGGCATTTCAAATACTGCTGTAACTCCTCCTAAAACAGCAGAACGAGAACCACTCTCCAGATCCTCCTTGTGTTCATTACCTGGCTCACGAAAATGAACTTGGCTGTCAATTATACCAGGCAAAATATGAAGTCCTGTACAGTCGATTACCTCTCCACCAGATGCGCGTGTGAGATCACCAATTTCAACAATACGACCATTCACAACACCAATATCGCGCTTGCTGCTACCATCATGATTAACAAGTATCGCGCCTTTAAAAATTGTATCAAATGTTTTAAACATAACCATGCTCCTTGTATATCGCCTCTCCATCGTTATGCAACTGTGCGCAGAAAGGCAAGAATCATGATTAAAAAACAAAATGCCATAAATTTAAAAAACCGTAAAATTATTAAAATTACAGGTGAAGAAGCAACACATTTCCTGCAGGCTCTTATTACTACGGATGTAAAAAAAATAAACTCACGAGAACTCTTTCCTGGTGCCCTTTTATCACCACAAGGGAAGGTTATCGCTGATTTTCTCATCGGCAAAATAGACCAAAACTATATGATTGATATTGCGACTTCTTTAGCTGACGCTTTTCATAAGCGCCTTGTTCTTTATAAACTCCATAAAAAAATAGAAATTACACAACCATTACAAGAGATTATAAATGTTTTTTGGCAAAATGAATTAGATAATTTAAATTTTAATTTAAGTTTTATAGATAAGCGATTTCCAAAAAAAGAAAAAGTAGTACGAACCTATGGAAAAATTCCTTTTCTTACTCCAGAATGTAATGCTCATTGGAATCGAATGCGTATCCATTATGGAATAGCTGAAAGTGATCAAGATTACGAAATAGGTAAAGTCTTTCCCCATGATATTAATTATGATCAAATTCATGGACTTTTTTTCAACAAGGGATGCTATATTGGGCAGGAAGTTATTTCGCGGATACATCATCGCAGTAAAGTTCGCCGCCGTTTTTTAGTAGTCAAAAGCCAACACCCCTTAACTTCAGGTTCTACCGTTAAAGCAGGGACAAAAATACTTAGTCAATTGGGAACATGTGTCAAAAATGAAGCTTTAGCGTTAATGCGTATTGACCATGTCAAAGAAGCTATAGACAAAAATATTCAATTTACAGTAGATAATGTTCCTGTAACAATTAGTATTGCTGAAAATATGAATTTCACCTTCTCTGAAAGCTCTATAAAGGCTGACTAATGGCTAAAACTGAATTATCATCAGATGGAACAGCACGTGCATGGCAAAGAATGCTTTCTGGTCGACGGCTTGATTTACTTAATCCTTCTCCTTTTGATGTTGAAATCGAGGATATTGCCCATGGTCTTGCTCGTGTTGCACGTTGGAATGGACAAACAAAAGGAGAGTATGCTTATTCTGTTGCACAACATTCACTTTTGGTTGAACAAATATTTCAGAAACTTTTTCCACAGTCCTCTAATGAAGAACGTCTCTTTGCTCTTCTTCACGATGCACCAGAATACGTTATTGGTGATATAATTTCACCTTTTAAAGCTGTTATAGGAAAATATTATGAGCTCGTAGAAAAACGCATACAAGATATCATTCACATACGCTTTTCTCTACCTGTCAATCCATCTCAAAAGATCCTAAAAAAATCAAACAAGTTGATCGCATCGCAGCTTTCTATGAAGCCACCACTCTTGCTGGTTTTAGTAAAGAAGAAGCTCTTCGTTATTTTGGTCATCCAAATAATATTTTACCCGATGGACTCAATTTGCAACCATGCTCTACACAAGAAATTAAAAATTCCTTTCTAATTCGTTTTAACGATATTGATGTTCAAAGATCAAATTTTAGCTGCTGATTTTTTCGTTATAATTGAAAAAAGATAAAATTTTTTACTATCATACTGTTATTACTTTGATGAGGCGTTAAGATTCTATTGTATCTGTCGTTATGAATATCTTCACAAATTACTTCATCCTTTTGTAGAATTTTCTTTTTAACTCAATTTATTTGAGCTTGTAAACCTCTGAGTCAGCTGGAAAAACCCGTGATTTAACATCATTCGCGTAATCGCTAATTGCTTTATCCATCGCCTGTTCGAAAACACCATAACGACGCACAAATTTAGGTACATAAGTACCATAACCTAACATATCTTCCATCACTAAAATCTGCCCATCACACTGATTGGACGCACCAATACCAATAGTAGGAATAGAGAGATTCTCTGTAAGCTTTACCGCTAATGGCTCTACCACTCCTTCCACAACAACAGAAAAGGCACCTACCGCTTCAATTGCTGCAGCATCAGCTTCAATTTGTAACCAATCACTTTTATTACGTCCTTGCATCTTAAACCCCCCAAAACGATTCACCGCTTGTGGTGTGAGACCAATATGACCCATAACTGGAATGCCACGACTGCATAAAAAACCAATTGTTTCCGCCATATAAGCACCACCTTCAAGCTTAACTGCACCGCATCCTGTTTCTGCAATAATACGTGATGCATTAGAAAAAGCTTGTTCTGGACTTTGCTCATAAGAACCAAAAGGCATATCGACAACAACAAGAGCTCGTTTCGTGCTACGCACAACCGCTTGTCCATGCAAAATCATCATATCTATGCTAACAGGGAGCGTTGTATCAAACCCATACACAACCATACCAACGCTATCACCAACCAAAAGTAAATCACAATGTGAATCAGCAACTCGGGCGCTATAAGCCTGATAAGCCGTTAAAGCAACAATCGGTTCTTGTTTCTTTCTCGAACGTATTTCAGAAGCAGTAATACGCTTTATAGTTTTATGAAAACTCATTTTTCAGCCTTTTTATTGTAATATACATTGATCAATAAGTCTAACTTCACCAAAGCAAACGGTAAGCAATAAAACTGCAGGTGTACTTAATTCCTTTTTAATCACATACAAAGTTTCCATATCTCGTAAATCTATTGATTCAATAATAGCACGTGGTTCTTTCTGTAAAACAGAGCGAACAACCTCGCACAATTTATCAACGGATCGTTCACCTTGCTCATAAAGTCTCTTAACAGCCTCAAGGCTTTCAGGGATAACCTTTGCAGCTTTGCGATCTTCCAATGTCAAAAGTTTATTACGTGAAGAACTAGCAACTCCATCTGCATCGCGTAAAATAGGTATACCGACAATTTCAATAGGAAAAGCCAAATCTTTAACCATACGACGGATAATCAAAAGCTGTTGAAAATCTTTTTCCCCAAAAAAAGCTTTATCTGGTTGAACAATATTAAAAAGTTTAGCAACAACACTAGTTACACCACAAAAATGTCCTGGACGTAATTTCCCTATCAAAATATGCGACAATTTTTCTACCTCTACAATTGTCTCATTGCCTAGAGGCCACATTTCTTCTACAGAAGGCACAAAAACATATTCAACATTCGCTTCTCTCAATAAAGCGCAATCACCCTCTAGATCTCTTGGATATACGTTAAAATCCTCATGGCGACCAAATTGCTTGGGATTAACAAATATAGAAACTACTACACGATCACACATTGCTCGTGCCTGTTGCACCAATGCAAGGTGGCCATCATGCAGCGCCCCCATAGTAGGCACGAAACCAATTGATAATCCTAAACGTCGTTCCTCTCTGAGGCATTGACGCAACTCAACAATTGTTTGCAAAGTTTGCATTCTATTTACTTTCATAAAATCAAAATGTTGACGCCTTCATACAAAATCGCCGTTCAAACAATTGTATCAAACTCATACGCAAATACGACTGTTTTACACCTCTTTCTTCCCAAACATAGCGTGTTAAAAAAAAATCTGTCAGAATCAATCCCTTCTTTATATCATTAAAATCAGCAGGACAAATGTTTTTTCGTACAAGAAATTGCGGTAAAAATAAAAGCTTATCTTTCCAAGGACGTCCTACTTCTTCACATACAGCACGCCCCGATTTTGGAGAAACATAATAAAGTTTTTCCTGACGACCTGTTACAGCACAACAAGACAAATCGAGCCCAAAACCAAGTTCCTCAAGCAATAGAAGCTCAAAACGTACAAGTAATTCAGCATTTATAAATGGATCATCAAAATTTTGCATAAAAAAATATAACATATCATACAAAACAGGATGAGGATCACGCTCAGGAAGAAGCCGTAAATGAGAAGCCATCAATTGAAGGGAATAAAGTGCTTCTGGTAAAACTATCAATTTTGAAGCATGTAAATCAAGCGCTTCAAGCCTAAATAATCCTAAATGTTCATCTAAACGTGCCCACCATTCAGCTTCAACAAAATTTCCAGGTTGAATAAGAGAAGCCATACGACGAGAACGTCCCCCTTTTACAATTCCCATATGGCGACCATGCTGACGCGTCATAATTTCAAGAATAACGTTTATTTCACCATGTTGGCGTGTACCGAGAATAATAGCTTGTTCTTTCCACTTCATTGTATTAAAAAAAATCTAATCCCATTTCGCGATAACGCTCTGGATTAGAATCCCAATTATTACGTACTTTCACAAATAGAAAAAGATGAACCTTCTGTCCCATGATATCCATTAACTCCTTACGCGCTGCCTGACCAATAGCTTTAATGGTTCCACCTTTTGCTCCTAAAACAATTTTTTTCTGGTTATCACGTTCTACATAAATGACTTGACTAATTTTAACCGAACCATTTGCACACTCTTCCCACTTTTCTGTTTCAACTGTTGATGAATAAGGAAGCTCTTGATGGAGACGAAGAAAAAGTTTTTCACGCGTAATTTCAGCAGAAAGCTGACGCATAGGCATATCAGAGATTTGATCTTCTGGATAATACCATGGCCCCTCTTGCATTAGAGTACTGATATAATGCAGCAAATCATTACAACCAGAACCATTTAAAGCTGAAATCATAAATGTCTGCAAAAAGTTCACTTGCTCATTCACTTTAGCAGTTAATTCTAAGAGAGATGATTTAGCAACCGTATCAATTTTATTGAGAACAAGAATTTTATCTTTTTCAACACTTTTTAAAATATCTAACATTGCATAAACTTCATCTGAAAGAGCACTCTGAACATCAATCAGGACCAGAAGAATATCAGCATTCTTCGCACCATTCCAAGCAGCAAACACCATAGCTCGTTCTAATCGCTTATGAGGACGAAAAACACCTGGTGTATCAATCAGAATAATTTGAGTCTTATCATAAATTACAATACCACGAACTAAAGTCCGCGTTGTTTGTACTTTATGTGTTACAATTGACACTTTTGTTCCAACTAACTGATTAACTAATGTTGACTTTCCAGCATTAGGCACACCAATGAGCGCAACAAAACCTGAACGCGTTTTAATAACATCATTCATGATTATGTTTTGCCTCCGTTTCCCATATACCTTCACGTCGCAAGATTCTTTCAGCTGCGTCTCTCTCGGCTTGACGTTTAGAACTACCACGCCCTATTTCAGATGCAAAACCACAAATACTTACCTCAACCATAAAGATCGGATCATGATCTGGACCATAACGCTGTACAACGCGGTAACGAGGCTGTGCTCTACCTTGTGTATGAGCCCATTCTTGCAATTCTGTTTTGGCATCACGTCGATCAGCATTCATTTTATTTGCTCGATCTTGCCAATATTTTTGAATGAAAGGTCGAACGCTTTCCAAACCTCCTTCAAGATATATTACAGCGATTAAGGCCTCAATGACATCGGCATGCATATTAGCTAACCGACGACCTTCTAAGTTTTTCATTTCACAACCAACACGAACCATATCGGGTAAACCCATTTCCAATGCAATATCGGCACATGTTTGGGCATTTACTAAACCATTTAAACGTACTGATAACTCACCTTCACTCGCTTGAGGAAAAATTTGATAAAGCATTTCAGCAATCAAAAGTCCAAGAACTCGATCACCTAAAAATTCTAATCTCTCATAGTTACCCTGCTCTGAACTTTGTACACTTGAATGTGTCAATGCTCTTTTTAATCTATCTGCATCTTTAAAACTATGCTTTGTCAGCCTCTCCAGCTGATCAATAATTTGATGCTTCATCACTTTTATAAAGCGGAAAATAGCGAACAGTCTGAACAAAAGAAAATAAACGACTCCAGCGTATATCAAATGGCCAACGCCAAATCTGCCAAGCGCTTGAACCATTACTAATAGAGAAAAAAATCAAGTTTGCTCGACCAATAAGATTTTCATCCGGAACATATCCAACACCCAAACGGCTATCATCTGAATTATCACGATTATCTCCCATCACAAAATAATGTCCGGGTGGGACTTCAAAAATCTTTGTATCATCAACCTGAGGGATAAAACCTAAACTAAGTGTATTATAACTTACACCATTCGACATTGTTTCGCGATAAAGATCAACAGAGTGACTAACCTCTGTTACATCAGGATCATCAATCTTCCCAATAAATTGTCGTGGAACAGCTTCATCATTGATATAGAGAACACTTTGACGAACTTGAACACGATCACCCGGTAAGCCAACAACCCGTTTAATATAATCAATATCCGGATTACTAGGCAAACGAAAAACCAAAACATCCCCACGCTTAGGCTGAGATGCCCAAATACGTCCTGAAAAAATAGGAGGAGAAAAAGGTATAGAAAAACGAGAATATCCATATGCATATTTGGAAACAAAAAGATAATCCCCCACAAGCAAAGTAGGACGCATCGAACCAGAAGGAATAGTAAAAGGCTGGAAAAAAAATGTGCGAATAATTCCAGCCAAAAGCAAAGCCTGAATTAAAACAGAAAAAAATTCAATAATCTCACTTTTTTTATCTTTTTTTTGCGTTTTTTCTTCTTGTTTCATCCTGTACTACCTTTTATATAGATAAAACTTTGTTGGCATCATAGTATTCAAATAATAAAAACACAATCTCTCACGGAATCTATCCACTTGGAAGTGCTTCTATAATAACAAATGCCTGCGCCCAAGGAAAATCGTCTGTTATACTCAGATGAATGATCACTTCATGGTGAGGAGGTAATAGTTTTTTTAGTTGCATGCGAGCGCAATTTGTTAATTTCATAGTCGGTTTACCGGATGATAAATTAACTACCCCCATATCTTTCCAACTAACACCATAGGCAATCCCTGTTCCTAAAGCTTTAGCACACGCCTCTTTAGCAGCAAATCTTTTAGCATAAGAATTAGACCGGCGATAGAGACTTTCAGATTTTTCTTGCTCAACATCTGTAAAAATACGCTGAATAAAACGGCTACCATAGCGAACCAACATTCTCTCAATCCGCCTTATATCAACCATATCATTGCCAAGACCAATAATCATAAAATATTACCTGAACTTTTTTACTTTGAAGATCTTTCCTTCACTATCTTTTGATAGCGATTTTTTTGAAAATGAATTATTGTTCTATAAATACCTATATAAGACAAACCACCCAAAATAAGACCTAAAAACATTCCACCTATAAGCATCGGCATCATAATCAAATCCCATGTTTCCAAAAAAAATGACCATGCTTGCGAAAACGCTAAGCCATCCAACATGGTGCGAATTTGTGAAAAAGAAATCTCATCCCTATTATCAAAGAACAATAAAAATAAACGACCTATCTTATAATCAGCCATAACAATAAAAAGAAATGTCAGTGGATTAGAAAAAACAGTCCCGATAATTGCTGCAGCAAAATTACCACGTAAAACCCAAGAAAAAAATATTGCTAAAATGATATGCAATCCCAAAAGAGGAGAACAGGCTGAAAAAATGCCAATTGAAAACCCCAATGCCACTCTATGAGGTGTTGCCGATATACGCAAAATACGTTTACGCATATAATAAAATGAATGAATAAATAAACGACACGGCCAAAATCTATGTCGAACACGCTCTCCAAACTTCACCAGCGTTCGATGACTAAAAAACATATAGTTACTCATATATACCTTGTACAAACTAAATAACGCTTGTTATTTTACGTTATCCGGACTTACCTCATCAAGCATTTTCATAGAAAAATTAATAAAAAACAATCAAATATTTCGGCTTCCTGGCTTCATTGCTGGAAGAGCAGCAAGTTCAGGAGGTAAAGCATTAGCATCATAAGATGCAATTTCATACTCGGCAAGTGAAATCAGTGGAACTCCTAAATCAACCTTGCCACCAGACCTATCAAGAATACATGCACTCGCTACCACACTAGCTTTTGCCGCGACCAATGCTTCAATTGTCTCACGAATAGAAAGACCCGTTGTTACAATATCTTCAACAATAACAATCCTCGCACCTTTTTCAATTTCGAAACGATGTAATTGGAATATACCATTCACACGCTCCACCCAAATAGAAGGAATACGAAGATGACGTGAAGTTTCATATGAAGGAATGAGACCACCAATTGCAGGCCCAACTATATAATCAATTTTTCCCTCCACATATTTTTTAATTTTCTGGGCTAGAGCGTAACACAGCTTTTCGGTAAGATCAGCATGCATAAAAACTTTTGCCTTCTGTAAATAAGTAGCACTACGGCGACCTGATGTTAAAATAAAATGCCCTTCTAAAATAGCATCTGCTTGTCTAAAAATATTAATTACATCTTGTGTATTCATTGCATAATCTCTTTATCCATAAACTCGACGCACCATATTTACTGATCTTGCTTTTTTTAACTGAGAAAAGATACGACTTAAATGTTTTAAATCCCAAACCTCAAGATCAATGATAATTTCCGTAAAATCTGTCGCCTTATGCACAAAAGATAAATTTTGAATATTGGCATCATTAACAAAAATAATCTGAGTAATTTCAGCTAAAGAACCAGGACTATTCACAGCTAAAATATTGATTCGAGCAGGAAAACGTTCACTCATCTCAGAATCAATATCCCAACGTACATCAATCCACCGCTCTGGCTGATCACCATACGCCATTAAAGCGGAAGATTGTATTGGATAAATAATAACACCTGCACCTGGCTGCATAATACCAACAATTTGATCTCCCGGCACAGCTCCTTCAAGAGAAAATTGTACTGGAATATCCCCTTTCGTGCCTTGAATAGGTAATACTCTATATTTACGTTCTTTTTTCGAAGTTTTGCTTTTTTTATTCTCGAGAATCTTAAAAATCATATCTTGAGCATTTTCAATATTAAACCAACTTCTTTCCTTAAACTTAAACGATGGTTTGCTCACCACATGATGATCTTGATAATTTGGATAAACTGCTTTAACTACATCTGTAGCAGCTAATTCACCACGTCCAACAGCCGCCAACACATCTTCAACATCCTTGCGTGCTAAACGTGGCAAAACTTGTTTAAGTGTGTCTTGTGAAAATTGTTTTCCTATGCATTCAAATGAACGTTCAAGAATACGACATCCTAAACCAGAATATTGTTTATGTATTGCTGAACGTGTTGCTCGACGAATTGCAGAACGTGCCTTTCCTGTTACAACGAGTGATTCCCAAGCTGCCGGTGGAGACTGAATCTGCGAACATATAATATTAACCTCATCACCATTTTTTAATTTGGTCATTATAGGCATAATACGACCATTGATTTTTACTCCCACACAAGAATTACCAATATCGGTATGTACTGCATAAGCAAAATCAATGGGTGTAGCACCTTTTGGAAAGGCAATTAATTGTCCTTTCGGCGTAAAACAAAAAACCTGATCATGGAAAAGCTCAAGCTTTGTATGTTCTAAAAACTCTTCCGGATTATCACCATCTGACAAAGATTGAATTGTTTGACGCAACCATGCATAAGCATTAGTTTCATTTGATAATTTTGATGCTGAATAATCAGAACCATGATCTTTATAAATAGCATGTGCTGCAACACCATATTCAGCAATCTTATCCATTGCATCAGTTCTAATTTGTAATTCAACGCGTTGTCCTGAAGGCCCAACAATCGTTGTATGGATTGAACGATAATCATTTTGTTTGGGTATGGAAACATAATCCTTAAAACGCCCAGGAACCATAGACCATGTGGTATGTATAATACCCAGAGCGCGATAACAATCATCCACACTCTCAACAATCACACGAAACCCAAAAATATCAGATAATTGTTCAAAAGATAAGATCTTGCTTTCCATTTTACGAAAAACTGAATAAGGCTTTTTCTGACGGCTTTTAACATTGGCTTTAATACCATTTTTAAAAAAAAGCTTTGTCAATTCTCTTTCAATTGTGGAGAGCAAATCGCGATTGCGCTTTGATAATTCAGAAAGCCGATCAGTAATAGTACGATAACCTTCCGGATTTAAATAAAAAAAAGAAAGATTCTCTAACTCTTCACGCATATCTTGCATACCCATGCGACCAGCAAGCGGAGCATAAATATCCATTGTCTCTTCAGCAATCCACCGACGTTTATCATCACGCATAACATCAAGGGTGCGCATATTATGAAGACGATCTGCCAGTTTAACTAAAAGAACACGAATATCATCAGAAATAGCAATAAGAAGCTTACGAAGATTTTCTGCCTGTATAGCTTTCTTCGATACAAGATCAAGCTTATTAAGCTTTGTAAGTCCTTCAACTAATTTACCAATTTCAGATCCAAAAAGTTGATCAATTTCTGCTCTTGTAGCATTCGTATCTTCAATTGTATCATGTAAAAGGGCAACAGCAATTGTCGCTTCATCTAAGTGCATATCTGTTAAGATAGAGGCAACTTCTAAAGGATGAGAAAAATAAAGATCACCTGAAGCACGCCTTTGATGACCGTGCTTCTGCATTGCATAAACATAGGCCTTATTCAATAAATCCGCATTTACGTCAGCCTTGTAACGCTGTACACGCTCAACCAGCTCACACTGACGCATCATATAGGTGTATCCTTAGAAATTTTGTAATTAAATCATTACTGAATATTCTACTAATCAAAGAAAAAAATCTACTCAATGATAATCTATATATTACTTTTTCAATAAGATATGGCTATTAATAATCATCATTTTTCTCTGGCACAACTAAACTTTCAATACCTGCTAAAAGCTCCTCTTCTGACATGTAATCAAATGAACCATTGCCCTCTTCTGATGAAGAACCCAAAACACCTTCGGCTTCACCTGAAAGAGAAATAAACTCTATTGTTCCTTCTGGTTCATCAACTTCCACGTGCTTTTGTAAAGAATGAATAAGATCTTCTTTTAAATCAGCAGGAGATAAAGTTTGATCTGCTATTTCACGCAAAGCAATAACTGGATTTTTATCATTATCACGATCGATTGTAATCTGTGCACCTTGTGAAATCTGACGAGCCCGATGCCCAGCTAAAAGCACCAACTCAAAACGATTATCAACCTTATCAATACAATCTTCTACTGTTACACGGGCCATTTATGTCCCTTTCTTCAAGGTTGAAAAATTAATTATTATCGTAAAGTATATACAATAATCAAAACAAAAAACAAGAAAAACAACATATACTTTATTATTTTTTTCTAACTGCACTAAAAATCTTGGAAAGATTTAAATTTATAAAGATACTAAAATCCATAAGTTATTTGAAAAAAATAATTTCAAACTATTTCATTTTTAATAACACAGTGATTATCATAATTAAAGAAAATAGATTGCACAAATAAAGTAAGCACGTTCATTCAAGAAAAAACAATGTAAATGTATTATTATATCTCTTTTCTCTATATTTAAAAAGATTGATTTAGAATATAATGAGAACTAATAGCATATTACAGCTGAAAATTAATCGCAGAGAGCAGTGCTTTGATTAACTTAGTTGATGCAAATAGACTGTTATGAAATGCTATATTAAAAAGCCATTTGTCATGAATATCTAAATCTTTTTCAACGTTAAATTAAATGTACCTAACAAAAGCATCTTTAAAAGAGATAACTCTTTTTGATCCATAAACTATCCGAAAAATAAAGTTTCTATAATTAAAGAAATAAAAAGAAATAATATGTCCCTCTTCAAAAGAAGAAAAAACTTCGATGGAATACCGACTAAAACACACTTTCTATGAATCGCTAACTCTATATCAAGTTATCAACATCACAGGCTTTATAGTTTATAAAAAGAGCTTTAAATTCATTTGATATTGTATTAGTCAATATATTATTGACTAATCACAGCAATACATATTTCCCTACAATACAAATCAGCGATAAATTCATCTTAGTTATTGTGGAAAAAATCCTTGTATGCATTAATAAGACTGTTTACAAGGATACATTTCAGCGAATACCAAAAAAATAACTTAAAAAGATTTTGATAAAACATCATTGGTACCTGCAATCTATGAACAGTAAATCAACATCATTGTGCCCGGAACCACCTCCAAATTGTAATTTGTGTCCCCGCCTAAACAACTTTATCGCTGATTGGCGCATTAAAGAACCCCACTGGCATAATGCACCTGTAAGTCCATTTTACCCTCATAAAGGAGCTGCAACAACACGTCTTCTTATCGTCGGACTTGCTCCTGGATTACGTGGAGCAAACAGAACTGGACGTCCTTTCACAGGCGATTATGCTGGCCATCTCCTTTATTCCACTTTAAAAAAATTTGGTTTTGCTCAAGGTACCTTCGCAGAAAGATCAGACGATACCCTCGAGCTCATTGATGCAGCAATTGTTAATTCAGTGCGTTGTGTCCCACCAGACAATAAACCCACTGGTGCTGAGATCAACACTTGCCGGCATTTTTTTTCACCTCTTTTAACAAACCTTCCTAAACTCAAAGCCATCATTACTCTTGGTAGTATTGCTCATAACTCCACTATACGAGCTTTAAACGCAAAAATCTTAACGCACCCCTTTGGTCATGGAAAAGTCAGTGATATCGGTAGATTACGTATCTTTTCAAGCTATCACTGTTCACGCTATAATACTAACACTGGCCGTTTGACAGATACTATGTTCCATCAAATCTTCCAAACAGCAAGAATATATTTAAATCAATGTTGAAATCTCTTTAAACAAAGATATACAAATTTCCTCTCTATTATCCATGCTTTCTTAAAAGTCGCGCTTTTTCACGACTCCAATCACGTTTTTTTTCTGTTTCACGTTTATCGTGAAGTTTTTTACCACGCGCCAAAGCAATCTCCAGCTTAACACGCCCTCGCTCATTAAAATAAAGTTTAAGTGGAGTAATAGTCATTCCCTCACGAGAAATTGTATTAAAGAAACGTGCCATTTCGCGCTTTGAAAGCAATAACTTACGCAAACGACGTGCTTCATGGTTAAAACGATTCGCCTGCATATATTCAGGAATATAAGAATTAATCAACCATAATTCTCCCTCTTCAAAGCTAGCATAACTTTCAGAAATATTAGCATGATTGGAACGCAAAGATTTAACCTCTGTTCCTTGAAGAACAATACCGGCCTCAAGAGTATCAAGAATTTCAAAATTGAAACGTGCTTTACGATTATCTGCAATAACTTTTCGTATTGATGCATTCTTTTTTTTATTCATGGCTATTTCAACACCATTTTATTCGTTAATAAGACCTGTATATTGCAAAGCAGCATCAATAATTCTCTTTGTAGTATCCTCTAATGGAACAATTGGCAAACGAACAGTATCACTACAAAGCCCTAATTTTGCGGCAGCATATTTAATACCTGCTGGATTTGGTTCAATAAATATTCCGCGAATGAGAGGCATTAAACGATTATTTAATTTTAATGCCGCATTATAATCACCACGATGACAAGCAGTATAAAGCTCTGCACAAAGCTTTGGAGCAATATTGGATACAACTGAAATACACCCTACACCTCCATGTGCATTAAAACCTAACGCAGTTCTATCATCACCGGAGAGCTGTATAAAATTCTGACCACACTTTTCTCTTTGTTCACTTACTCGCTCAATTTTACCCGTTGCATCCTTGACACCAATGATATTTTTGAAGTCCTGACAAAGATTTTTCATAGTTTCTACAGCTAGATCAACAACAGAGCGTCCAGGAATATTATAAATCACTATAGGAATAGAAACAGCTTTCGCAATAGCAGAAAAGTGAGCATATAATCCCCTCTGATTAGGCTTATTATAATAAGGAGTTACCACTAAAACTGCGTCTGCACCTACCTTCTCTATATGTTGTGCAAGTTCCACAGCCTCATCTGTGCTATTTGATCCTGCTCCTGCAAGAACAGGAACGCGCTTAGCAACCTGTTCAACGCATAATTCTACAACTCGCTTATGTTCTTCATGACTTAAAGTAGCTGACTCGCCTGTTGTTCCAACAGGACTCAAACCATGAATACCTTGTTCGATTTGCCATTCAACTAAATTGCAAAACGATTTTTCATCAATAACACCATCTTCATTAAATGGTGTGATTAATGCAGTTAGTGCTCCCTTGAGCATAATAAACTCCCGATAATGTTTAAATTTACTTTATTTTCAATGACCATCTCATTGTAAAACATAGTCTTGCTCTATAGCTGAAGCAAGTTGAATTTCATAAAAATCTTACAATATCAATCTATATTTTTTGCATGCTGCACATTTCCTAAAAACGGAACTAAGTCGTTAACATGTCCTTCATGCTTCTCTTTTAAAATTTATAAATATTGCCTAAAAAGCAAGATCTAAAGGTCTTTCCTCAATGCATATAATATCTATTCACTTTTTTGTATCAACCTTTATTATATTCAAATTGGTAGCTATAATCTTACTCTCGAATGCCTCAGCACAAGCAATTTTTCTACCACAAAATGGACCAGTGCCTTTGGTTAATCCTCATCCTCTTATCACCATAGAAAAACTTAAAAAACCTCTTGAAGCTATTCATCCCATAAATAATAATATCGCAACAAGAATTAATATTACTAGAGCCAACCAACTTAAATTCGGCTTAGATACTCTTTCAAGCAAAGATATTACAAAAACAATAGCGCTTCGCAATACAATGCCTCAAAACAGTCTTGATCGCCATATCTTAACATGGGCAATCAATACATCATATCAAACAAACATACCAAGCTCTGAAATATTAAGTGCCATCAATGAATTAAAAGGTTGGCCAGGTATGAATATCATGCAACGCAATTTTGAACGTGCTTTCATTAAAGAAAACGATTCTGCTCAAGCGATTCTTCAAAAATTTACTCACCACTCCCCCCTTACAGTACAAGGAATGGCAGCTCTCGCCAAAGCACTTATCGTAACTGGGCAAATTACCCGTGCGCGACAAATAATCGCGCCATGGTGGCACACAGCAGAGCTCAACACTCAAGAAGAAGATCTCATTCTTAAAAATGCAAGTGCTGCATTAACGTCTACTGATCATCTGAAACGTATGAAAATTATGCTTTATGCAAATTGTATCGATTCGGCCCAGCGGGTTGCAAAATTAGCCCATGCTCAATCTCTTTTTAATGCTTTTGCTGCTGTTGAAAAAAATGAATCTCAAGCTGCACAAAAACTAAAAGCTGTTGATCAATCGTGGAGAAAAGATCCTCTCTTACAATTTGCTAAAATTCGTTACTTTAGACGAACTAGACAATACGATATTGCTGCAAAACTCATGATGCAAGCACCACGAGATGAAATAAATCTCATTAACCCTGATGCATGGTGGATAGAACGACGTATTCTTTCCCGGGAAATGCTTGATTTAAACAAACCTAAAATTGCTTATCAACTTGTTTCAGCTCATATTAGAGGAACACCTTCATTAGAAATTGATGCTGCATTTCATGCAGGATGGTATGCGCTTCGATTTCTTCATAACCCCAAAACAGCAATGCGCCATTTTACGCGTATTTCTCAACTCTCCTCTTCTCCTCTCTCAGCATCCCGAGGCTATTATTGGATGGGGCGAACAGCAGAAACCTTAGGTGAGCATAAAAATGCCACACATTATTTTCATCGTGCTGCTTATTTTGGTACGACTTATTATGGTCAATTAGCAGCCTCACGACTTAACAAAAAAAAACTTGAAATTCATTTTCCTAAACCAACAATAAATGAACGGCAAAATTTTAGTGCACGAAAAGGTGTTAAAATCATCCAAAAGCTTGAAGATGCTGGTTATGATAATCTCGCTAAACTTTTTTATAAAGAACTCAGCAAAACAATAGAAAACCCTGGTGAACTAGCTCTTTTAGCTGTTATGTCAGAAAAAAATGGTGATTATTATACCAGTCTTAAAATCGGTAAGAATGCTGTTTTTCGAGGTAAAGCCGTCAGTGCTCTTTCCCATCCTATCGGTGCTATTCCAACATCTGTCAATATTTCTGCAGCAAAAAAAGCACTCATCTATGCTATTGCACGTCAAGAAAGCGAATTTAATCCCATCGCTATATCAAAAGCAGGAGCTCAAGGTATGCTACAATTATTGCCTACCACAGCAAAAGCTTTGGCCAACAAGCATTCAATTGCGTGGTCTCACAAAAAATTCAGCAGTGATGTCAGTTATAACACTATATTAGGTGCTCATTTTCTAAACGAACAATTAAAGCGTTTTAATGGATCTTATATATTGGCTTTTATTAGCTATAATGCAGGCTTTCGTCGCGCAAATGAATGGATAAAACGTTATGGCGATCCTAGAGGACAATCTCTTGATAAAGTTGTCGACTGGATCGAACGTATACCCTATACAGAAACTCGTAACTATGTGATGCGTGTTATGGAAAATTACGAAGTGTACAAAGCCCGTCTCATTGGAACAACGGATATCAAATCTGATCTCGTTTTCGGCTACAAGAATCCATAAGCTCTCTTCTATTTTAAAAATAGTTCTCTTTACCTAATTCAGAGGACGCTTTAATCTTTATACCTTTAAATCAGTATCGATCTCTAGGTAGCCAGTATGTTAGACAGTTTAGAGGCTTGCCTTTCCAGCTTTTGTATATCAGATTAGAGTAAAATATTACATATAACGGTTTAGACTATCTTTAAAACAGAGAGACGGCCTAATTTTGAGAAAATATAATCAAAGTAACAACCAATGCCCAACTTCACTAACTTTTTGAATTCAGTTTTACAGCTTTCAGAATTAACCAAATCAATATCTCTAATAATGTTATTACATACTTAAGAAAATAACATTGTGAATGATTATCGCTTCAATAAAAATATTGAGATGGAAATTAATTGATAAAAAAGTGAGAAATAAAGAAGAAAACATAATAAAATTAATAACTATAAAATCCCTCACCTTTATAATAAAGTATTTATTTTATTTTTATTTATTTTTTCTCTTACATGTAGATGCTCCATAAGAGGCATTATAAAATTCTTTCTCAAATGATTTATCACCCATTAATCTTTCTTATAACATATAGAAGTAGAATTAAGTGGTTTTATTTGATGTAAAAAAGAAAACTTGAAATAAAAAACATTGCTCCATTAGATTCTCACATTCAAAAAAATAATTTCTATTCATTGTAGCAAAATTGTATCTCTCACTTCACTAACTGCTTGCACCACTTATTTATTTCAAAATCAAAGACAATATGCGCATTTTTGTGTATTATAGACAAAATTATAAGAATAATAGCTTAAAAGGAAATTCGTATCTTATTTAATAAAGATAGGATTGCAAAATGGACAAATCCATTGATTATGAAACAAATGCAGTATTACCCTACGCAGCCATAGCAACTATTGATATTGGTGCAATTGTCGCTAATTATAAAACCTTAGCCCAACGCGTTGCTCCTATAGAATGTTCAGCCGTAGTAAAAGCTGATGCTTATGGACTAGGAGTTGAAAAAATAGCCCCTGCACTTTATCAAGCTGGTTGTCGCACTTTTTTTATTGCCCATATTAAAGAAGCACTTCAATTAAAAGCTATTTTACCACAAAATGTCACCCTCGTCCTTCTAAATGGTATTCCTCCTACTGCAGAAGAATTCGTAGCTCAAGCTGGTATTGTTCCTGTTCTTAATTCTTGGCATGCAATTGAAAGTTGGCAAATACATTGTCAAAAAAATGATAAAAAATTTCCCGCAATTGTTCAAATTGATACGAATATGAATCGACTAGGGCTTGATCAAGAAGAGCTACAAAGACTAATCCAAACCCCTACTCTTTTCGAAATAGCAGACATAAAATATATTATCAGCCACCTTGCTAATGGAGATGATGTAACACGCGCATCCAATTACACCCAAAAAAACGCTATGAAAACAGCACTTGCACAACTTCCTGCCTGTAAAGCCTCGCTTGCTAATTCTGGAGGAATCTTCCTGGGCCCAGACTTTTATTTTGATCTTGTTCGCCCAGGTATTGCACTTTATGGAATTGATCCCCATAGAAAACATCGTACATCTCTTAAATCTGTTTTAAAACTTAAAGCTCAAGTTATTCAGAGTCGTTACACTGAAGCAGGAAGCCCCGTTGGTTATGGAGGAAGTTTTATTACCCAGCAACCAAGTATTCTTACAACTATTTCTATTGGCTATGCTGATGGTTGGTTACGTAACCTTTCTAACAAAGGTTCCGTTTATTTCAATGGACACAAACTACCCATCATTGGACAAATCTCTATGGACTCTATTATCGTTGATGCAACCAATCTTAAACATGAAAAACCGAAACGAGGAGATTGGGTAGAGCTTATTGGAATACATCAAACTATTGAAAATGTTGCTGCAGATGCAGCTACCATTCCTTATGAAATTCTTACCTCGCTTGGTTCTCGTTATAAGCGTATATACATTTAAATCTTCAAATTCTCATAAAAGAACAAATTACACTCATCGATTACCTAAACAATCAGTATTAAGCGTGATTTTCGAGATTTTTAATAAAGTTGATCATAAGGTAGCCATGATTAGTCTCAAAAATCGAAATAAATTATGCTCTCTCCCCCCTCATATACTTTATATAAGTTTACCTTATTGAATCATAAACGAATAAATTTAAAATTTGTTCACTAATGGTGGGCAAGAACAAATTAATATTCTATCACCAGAAACATTATCAATGCGTGAAACAGGTGGCCAATATTTATTTGCTGAATCAAGGCAAAGATTAGGAAAAGCAGCTTCTTTTCGCGAATAAACCCGTTTCCAATTATCATCTAAAATATCTGCTAATGTATGCGGTGCATTCACCAATGGATTATCGTCTTTTGGCCAAACACCTGCACCAATTTTTTTAGACTCTTCAGCAATAGATAACAAAGCATCACAAAAACGATCAATCTCTACCTTCGGTTCTGATTCAGTTGGCTCGATCATCAAAGTTCCAGGAACTGGAAATGACATTGTCGGTGCATGAAATCCGTAATCAATGAGACGTTTTGCAATATCATCAACACTGATTCCATATTGCTCTTTTAGCGACCGTGTATCCACAATACATTCATGTGCAACACGTCCACGTTTACCACGATAAAGAATAGAATAAGCCTTTGAAAGGCGCTCAGCAACATAATTAGCATTTAATATTGCTATCTGTGTTGCACATTTTAATCCATCAGCTCCCATCATCCGAATATACATCCATGTAACCACTAAAATAGAAGCACTTCCGTAGGGAGCTGCTGAAACGGCATGCGTTGTCTTATCTTGTTCATGGCCAGGCAAAAATGGCTTTAAATGCATTTTAACGCCAATCGGACCAACACCAGGACCCCCACCACCGTGGGGAATTGCAAATGTTTTGTGAAGATTCATATGACAAACATCTGCTCCCATATCCGCGGGACGCGCAAGACCTACAAGTGCATTTAAGTTAGCTCCATCGAAATAGACCTGCCCACCATTTTCATGAATAATGTCACAAATGTCCTTAATGTTCTCTTCATAAACACCATGTGTTGAAGGATAGGTAATCATTAAAGCTGACAAATGCGTCTTATGCAAGAGTGCTTTTACTTTAAGATCCTCAATATCAACATCACCATCGCTCAAACATTTCACTACCACAACTTCCATCCCTGCCATATGTGCTGAAGCTGGATTAGTTCCATGTGCTGATGCAGGAATAAGACAAATGTTACGTTGATGGTCACCACGAGATTGGTGATATCGGCGAATAGCTAAAAGTCCAGCATATTCACCCTGAGCACCAGAATTTGGCTGGAAAGAAATTTGAGCAAACCCTGTAATTTCACACAACCATGCATTTAACTGACTCATCATTTCCTGATATCCTAACGCATCATCTTTAGGTGCAAAAGGATGTATATTAGCTACTGTAGGCCAACTCACGGGTATTAACTCAGCAGCAGCATTTAGTTTCATTGTACAAGAACCAAGTGGAATCATCGCTCGATCCAGTGCTAAATCCTTATCTGATAAGCGACGTAAAAAACGCATCATATCCGTCTCTGAATGCACTATATGAAAAAATGACTGCGAAAGAAAACTAGCATCTCGCCCCTTACCAAAAAGGCGTGTAGTGGTTTCATCGGCTAATTGTGCGTTAAAAAGCTGTGCTAAAGCAATAGCATCTTCTTCTGTTGACAATTCATCAAAATTGATCGCAACCCAATCATCGTCAAGAACGCGCACAAGCCGGCCACCCATTTTCGCTTGATCCGCAATATTTTGAGCTCTTTTCCTAACAAAAATACTAATACAATCAAAAAAGTTTTCACCTTCACAACGCACACCTGCTGCTTTTAAGCCAGCAACGAAACGACATGTTAAACGATGAACACGTTTAGCAATTTCCTGTAAGCCTTGTGGTCCATGCCAAATAGCATAAGCTGCCGCTATATTAGCCAACAAAGCCTGTGCAGTACATATATTTGATGTTGCCTTATCACGTCGAATATGTTGTTCACGCGTTTGCAATGCTAATCGAAAACCAATACGTCCTTTCGTATCTGTTGATTGCCCAACGATACGCCCTGGAATTAAACGTATTAAAGCATCACCCACTGCAAGATAGCCTGCATGAGGACCACCAAAACCCATTGGAACTCCATAACGCTGCATAGAACCAACAACAATATCAGCACCCCATTTTGCTGGTGCTTCCATAAGAGTAAGTGCTAAAGGATCTGCAACAACAATAACCAAAGCTCCTTTCTTTTTTGCTTCTTTAATGACTTCACTATAATCATTAAAGCATCCCCTTGTATCTGGCCAAGGCAAAACAATGGCAGCCGTATCAGAACAAATTTCGCTCTTTTCACTCATGTGAATGCCTTGTGTTTCAGCACGTGTCTGCGCAACACTTAATACCTGAGGATGCAAAAAGCCCTGAATCGAAATTTTTGTTTTTTTCTCACGTGCAAAGCGGACAGCGATCGCATTGGCTTCAGCTAAAGCCGTTGCTTCATCAAGAAGTGAGGCAGCAGCAATAGGTAATCCCGTCAATTCACTTACCAATGTCTGAAAATAAAATAAAAGTTCTAAACGGCCTTGGCTAATCTCTGCCTGATAGGGGGTGTAAGCAGTATACCAAGCTGGATTTTCAAAAAGATTACGCAAAATAACAGGTGGTACAAATGTTCCATAATAGCCTTGCCCAATAAAACTCTTCCGCACATGATTGCGTTCCATAATCTTTGATAATTCTTCCAAAGCTTGTACTTCACTTGCCGCTTCTGGCAAATTAAGCAACCGTTTCAAATGAATGGACTGGGGAACAGCCTGAGAAACTAATGTTTCCATTGAATCAAGTGCTAACACACTAAGCATTTTTTGTATTTCATCAGGTCGAAGCCCAATATGTCGAGAAACAAAAAGATGTTCTTGCATAATCGTCACCCAATCAGCACATGATAAGCAGCCTCATCTAATAATTCATCAAGCTGTGTTTTATCCTGTATTCTCATTTTCCATAGCCAACCTTCTCTCTCGGCTTTCTCGTTTACCAATGCAGGATCATCCACCAAAGCTCCATTACTTTCAATCACTTCTCCATCAATAGGTGCATAAACATCTGACGCTGCTTTAACTGATTCAACAACAGCAGCTGCATCTCCTTTAGAAAAACGTGCTCCGCTCTGCGGTAAATCAACAAACACTAAATCACCTAACTGCTCTTGAGCATAATTGGTAATTCCAACTGTAGCGATCTGCCCCTCAACGCTTACCCATTCGTGATCTTGCGTAAAATAAATTTCAGACATAGAAAATTATCCCTTAAAATAACGTTGTTCAACAAAAGGAAGCGAATGAACAGACAACATGATTTTTTTGCCACGCACTTCAGTAAAAATTTCTGTTCCTTCGATTTTCCAATCAATAGGAACATAACCCATTGCTACAGGACCATTAAAAGAAGGGCCAAAACCACCAGATGTTACTACTCCAATCTTTTTCCCCTTATCATCCAGAAGAATCGCGCCTGCACGTACAGGCTGACGGCCCTGTGGTTTTAAACCAACACGACAGCAAGAAGGGCCTTTCTGATATGCTCTAAGAAAAGCCTCTGCCCCATAAAATTGAGCTTTTTCCCGAACACTCTTGGACACAGCCCATGTTAGCCCAGCTTCAATAGGAGTGATATCAGGTGTAATGTCATTGCCATGTAAACACAACCCTGCCTCCAATCGAAGACTATCACGCGCAGCAAGACCGATCCATTCAACACGACAGTCATTGAGTAATTTTTCAACTAATGAAAGAGCTTGACTTTTTGGAAGTGCAATTTCAAAACCGTCTTCTCCTGTATAGCCAGAACGTGTCACAAACCAATTTTGTTTCGGCTCAAACCCTTGCATAAATAAAAGTTCATTACCAGGCAAATCTGCATCAACCATAACAGCTGCAGCCTGCGGACCTTGAAGAGCAAGCAATACTCTCTCAAGCGCAATTATTTGACATTCAAAACCAACAGCACGTTTTTTAAGTTCAGCAAAATCAGTCTGTGCGTTCCCTGCATTGACAACCAGCATAAAACGGCACTCATCTAAACGAGTAAGAATAAGGTCATCAAGAATACCAGCTTGCTCATTCAGCAAATAATTATAGCGTGATTGACCTTTTTGTAAAAGTGATGCATCAACAGGAAGTGCATAAGATAAAAATTCAGCCGCTTTTTGCCCTTCGACAGCTATTAACTGCATATGAGAGATATCAAAAAGACCGGCATGAGCACGTGTATGCAAATGCTCTTTCAAAACTCCTAGAGGATAAATTAAAGGCATCATCCAACCAGAAAAACTACCAAATTTCGCTTGTGCTTTTTCATGCAAGTCATGTAAAGGAAGCTTTTTTAAAGGCAATGTCTCAAATGTATGTAAATCTGTGCTCATAATTTCTCCAAAGCCGCACACACCACTATATATTGTGGTTGCCTTTCTCACCCTTTGTCTCAAACCTAAGAGATTGGCGGTTATTTTTCTCTTTGGCGGCAGATGTGAAAGTTCGCATTTTGCACTCTCCCGCAAAGAATGAAAGAAGCAATAACATTCTTTCCAACATATTTTTGCTATAACTTATCTTCTCTACACTGTCATTAAAAAACTGATTATAGTTCTCTAAATTTTTAAGTTTTTTTATAATAATCTTGTTTTTGCAAACAATCATCATAAATTTTTATTTAAAGGGAATTTATATTTTTTAAATATCTTACTAAAGATAACCCAAGATATTGTCGTTTCTCTTCCTTTTCTCTATTAAGGAAAAATTATAGTTTTCCTCATTACGAACAATATAATAACTTATATTATGTGATTTGGTCTCGCTCACAATAATATAATTTTCCTTATAAATGAAAAACTATAATAATTTTACGCATTCAACTGCATCGTATAAAGGTTACAGAACACTCATGAAAGCTGGTAATATCCACTATAATTGTGAAAATGACTTACCAAAACAAATTGCCCTTTTTCCCTTAGAAGGTGCACTATTGCTTCCTGGAGGTTTTTTATCGCTTAACATTTTTGAACCAAGTGCCCTTGAAATGATTGAAGATGCTATGACATCTAATCGTCTATTAGGGATCATTCAGCCATTATCGTCAGGTACAAATTATCCTTCCTCAGAACTTTATGAAATGGGCTGTGTTGGTCGCATCACAAATTATAATGAAACAGGAAATGGACGGCTTCTTATCGTATTACAAGGTGTTTGTCGTTTTACTTTGAAAAAAGAATTAGTGAGCAAAAAGCCTTATCGAATTGCCATTATTCAATTTAATATAAAAGATTTACAAGAACATGAAAATTCAGAGAATGTTAATCGGGAAAATTTACTTAATACTATTGAACATTATCTTATACTCCATGAAATTGAACACAATTGGAATAATATTGTACAAACGCCTACACCTGTACTCGTTAATGCCCTCTCAACTCTTATTCCTTTTGCCCCAGAAGAAAAACAAGCTTTACTGGAAGCACCAGATATTGCAAGTCGCGCCCAAACTCTTCTTGCTTTAACTGAACGTTCACTTATGAAACAAACAGGAGCATATTATCGCTTACATTAACGGATTTTAAAAAATGAAAAAAATGATCACCGACCCTAAGATGCTTGAATTACTGGTCTGCCCAATCACAAAAGAGCCTCTCTCTTTAAATAAAAAAACACAAGAATTAATTTCATTAAAAGCAAAACTAGCCTACCCTATTCGTAGTGGTGTTCCCATTATGCTCGTTTCAGAAGCCCGTCCTTTAGAACATAATGAAAAAAAATAATTTTTATTTTCCTTTGCATAAAACCAATCATAAATTTTATATCAAAACATATTTTCCCTCAATTAGCTCTTTTCAATCCATCTTCTAAAGAGAATTTTTAAAAATTACTCCACTTATTGATAACATGAAATTTTTAATTTTCTCCAACAAGAAATTCATTCTCTAGTTCCATAAAAGTTCAATATTGATTTAAACAGTTGTAATGATGTAACCAATAGTTATTATTGTAAAATTTATCTCAAAAAATGATCTGTACTTTCATCAGAATCTCATACTATTTCTTTGAATATTCATTGACAAATACATAAAAATATCTGGCTTATCATCTGCTTAATTAAAACAGGTTTATTCCTTAAAAATCTGACCATTATAAAACCTAAAATCCTAAAAGAACAACAATTGACAGCAGATTAGGAGCTCCCTAAATCAAAGCCTTGTCAAAAATAATACTTATATGATTTTACATAAAATATTTAAACTTTTTCAGTTCTAAAAGAACCAAGGGACCAGTATATTGTCAAGTAAGGAGATCTATAGTACCCTCATCACAATAATTGTAATAATTGTGTACATACACAATTAGAACTAAGAAAATAATGAAAAAATATTCAAGTTTCTTTACTAATTTACCCTCTTTTTAGGTTTAGCCTAAGAAAAAACTGGTATCATATCTGTTTTTCTAAAATAGAGAAAGAATTGAAAAAATGAATTTTAAAGTCGCAGTTGTTGGTGCTACAGGAAATGTTGGTCGTGAAATGCTAACAATCTTAGAAGAACGTTGCTTCCCAGCTCGCGAAGTAGTTCCTTTAGCTTCACGACGTTCACTAGGACAGAGTGTTTCTTATGGCAACAAAACTTTAAAAATCAAAGCACTTGATACATATAACTTTTCTGATACTGATTTGTGTCTCATGTCTGCTGGAGGAAATATTTCCAAAGAATACACTCCTAAGATTAGTGCCGCCGGTTGTGTGGTCATCGATAACTCCTCCACATGGCGCTATGACATAAATGTTCCCTTGATTGTGCCAGAAGTGAACGCAGAAAGCATTAGAGCATTTTCTAAACGCAACATTATTGCCAACCCTAATTGTTCAACAATTCAACTTGTTGTCGCTTTAAAACCTCTCCACGATGCAGCAATTATCAAGCGTGTTGTTGTGTCTACTTATCAATCGGTTTCCGGAGCTGGTAAGGAAGGAATGGATGAATTATTTGAACAATCACGAGCTGTTTTCGTTGCTGATCCAATTTTATTAAAAAAATTTACTAAACGCATTGCCTTTAATATCATTCCTCATATTGATGTTTTTATGGAAGATGGTTACACTAAAGAAGAATGGAAAATAATGGCCGAAACAAAAAAAATTCTTGATCCCAAGATTAAATTAACGGCTACTGCTGTTCGAGTTCCCGTCTTTATCGGTCATGCTGAATCTGTTAATGTCGAATTTGAAAAACCATTAAGTGTTAATGAAGCGCGCACGCTCCTACGCAATACACCTGGTTGTCAAATTATAGATAAACAAGAAGATGGCGGCTACATCTCCCCCTATGAATGTACAGGAGAGGATGATATTTTTATTAGTCGTATTCGCGAAGATACCACAGTTAAAAATGGCTTAGCTTTTTGGGTTGTTGCTGATAATTTAAGAAAAGGAGCAGCATTGAATGCAGTTCAAATTGCCGAACTTCTCATCTCTCGTAATTTAATCACACCCAAATCAGCTATTTAAACGCAAGTGGCAGTATAAAAATTCTCTTTATGCTGCCATTGTTTCTTGTTTTTTCTTCAAAAAATAAAAGAAAGTCTTCTCTATCTTTACAGAGTAGGATATGTTATAATGCGATAGCGTGTTTCATTGCGTTCAGCATTTTCAAAATTGACATTATCTGGAAATAAAGGGTTATAAGCTGTCACTCGTTTTATAGATATTTCATGTGTATTTTCAGATGGTTTTAAAATTATCCGCTCATCAGTTTTTTTTACACCTGTAGGCACAATATCCTTAATGTCTTTAGGCTTCTTAACCATCACACTTGTTTCATCCTTTTCTTGTATCTTCTTTTCGATTACTCTAGGAATAAAAACATCTTTTGAATTGGAGACAATCTTCTTTTCTTGTATTATTTGTTTTTGAATCACAGACTTCGGTTTACCTTTCATCTGCATAAAAGAAATTACGGGAATATTGTCGATATTAAAATAATTTGCAGATGCCCAACCAACTTTTTCATTATGCTGAAGTAAGCACCATACTTTATTAGCAAGACAGCCATTAATTTGTACCTTCGCTCCAGTAGGAACTATCGCTAAAGTTTTATAATTTGTAACTGGCCCTGCGTGTAAAATTACTGTACCCTTTTCTATTTTAGCGACTGTCCCAGCAGCTGCATCAGAGTTAGCCATTATAAGCCCTGATCCCACCAAAGATGTCAACATCATTGTCGTTGATAAAAAACTCTTTTTAAACATTCTCTCTTTTTCCTATTCATAGTATTAGAGGCTCAAATTTTTTGCAAAAATTTGTCTCGTTTCAATAAAATGGTGGTAAATTTTCTAACTTCTCAAAAATCTGCTACACCTTGAGAAAACTGAAAAAGCTCTCTTACGTATCTCTCACCACCCTATAGACACAAGCTTTTCTCTTGCAAACAGAGCTGACTTTATTGATCATTGCGTGCAAGAACATAATTTGATCACCTGATCATCAGTTCTTAAAGAAGTGTTTAAAATACTATTGGTTCCATAAAAAAGATTACAACATTGAATATATTGATCTAAGTTGCAGTTAAATTCTTCCATCAATAGGATGTGTTTGCTCAAAAATAAAAACTTTGCAACAAAAGACAAAAATAATATTATTTTTTAAATAAAAATGATTGAATATTCTATTAAGCTTTTATATTTTCTAATTTTTTCAAAATAATCTGAGTATACAAAATTTTCTCGAAAAACCGTTTATGAAAAAGCAAAAGAAAGATAAACACATATGACATTGAATAAACTATTCCAGTGCACAATCATCGGATTATTCCTTTCTTTCTCTACCTTTATTTTTCATGCCTCTAGCTCTATAGAAAAAGACAAATCAAAAATTAAACTTGGTGTTATGGAAGGAAAAGAAGCAGTTATTTGGAAAGTGGCCGTTGAACAAGCTAAAAAGGATAATTTAGATATTGAACTCGTTTATTTTTCTGATTACGCTCTTCCTAATGATGCTGTTAATACCGGAGACATTGATGCGAATGCCTTCCAACATACGCCTTATTTGAATAATCAAATTGAACAGCGTAATTATAAACTTTCAATTGCTGGATATACGTTTATTACTCCAATTGGTATCTATTCACATAAAATCAAAAATATAAAAGAGCTTCCCGATAGAGCGACTGTTGGTATTCCTAACGATCCATCAAACGGGGGAAGAGCTTTGCTTCTTCTTGATTCCTTAGGTCTCATTAAATTAAAAAATCCTAAAAATATTCTTGCATCTCCACTTGATATTATTGAAAACCCTAAAAAATTGAAAATTCTTGAATTGGATGCTGGTATTTTAGGACGAGCAATCAATGATTTTGATATTGTAATTGTCAATACGAACTGGGCTTTGACCACTGGATTAGACTTAAACAAAAATGCTATCGCATGGGAAAAAGAAGACAATAATACTTATAACAATATCATTGTAGTACGCACTATCGATAAAGATGAGTTGTGGGTCAAAAAATTGGTTGATGCCTACAATAGCGAACCTGTTCGTGCAAAAATTAAAGAAATTTTTGGTACAACTGCTCAAATATCTTGGTAATCGCAAATGGAAAGTACCACTCTTATTTCCCTAAAAAATATTAGCCGCCGTTTCAAAAAAACAGCAGGTATCCCAGCTATTGATAATTTATCTCTCGATATTCACGCGGGTGAAATTCTTGGTATTATTGGACGCAGTGGCGCAGGAAAATCAACACTTATTCGCTGCTTAAATGGCCTAGAAAAAATTGATGAAGGGCATATTCTTTTTGATGGCATTAATGTTTCCAATCTATCAGATATAGAATGGGCCACTTATCGTAAACGTATTGGAATGATTTTTCAACATTTCAATCTTTTATCGTCGCAAAACATCATTGACAACATCGCTCTACCACTCCAATTAGCAGGCATAAACAAAAAAAAACGTCGTCAACGAGCTGCTGAACTTATTGAATTAGTAGGATTATGTGGAAAAGAATATTGTTATCCTGTAGAGCTTTCGGGAGGACAAAAACAGCGTGTTGGCATTGCTCGTTCTTTAGCAGCAAATCCAAAAATTTTGTTATCAGATGAAGCAACCTCTGCTCTTGATCCTGAAACAACACAATCTATTCTGGAGCTTCTTGCAGATATTAATAAACGTTTCAATCTTACTATTGTGCTCATTACTCATGAAATGGAAGTTGTGCGTACTATTGCGCAACGTGTTGTTGTCCTTAACCAAGGACGAATTGTAGAAAAAGGATATGTAAAAAACATTTTCACATCACCACAAGAAGATACAACCATTGCTATGCTCAAACTTGTAACGCCACAGCTTCCTATGGAATTTGCACAAAATCTGAAACCAACAGGTCAAGAAGCAGTTATCGAAATTAACATTGCTGGTGAAATTGCTCAGCAACCTTTTCTTAATATTCTTGAAGATGAAACAGGTTTAAGAGCGCGTATTCTCCATGGTGGCATTGATACAGTCCAAGGAGAAACTATCGGGCGTCTTTTTTTAGGACTTCCTGGACACAATAAAGTCACTCTAAAAAAAGCCGTCCAATGGTTGACTGAAAAAGGTCAATATTGTGAGGTTTTGGGCTATGTTTAACATTCTTTATCATGAGCTTCCCGTCGCTATTTTTGATACATTATTTATGACAATAAGTGCCTCTTTTATGGCTTTTATTTTAGGATTACCACTTGGCTTGTTACTTCATACAACTGCACGCGAAGGACTTTTTCCGTCATCTATCATTCATTGCTTTTTGACTATTATTGTCGATAGTGTTCGTGCTATTCCCTTTATTATTCTTGCTTTTTATCTTCTACCCATTACCCGTGTGGTGATAGGAAGCGGTGTAGGAATTTCCTCAGTGATTTTTGTGCTCACTATTTCAGCTATTCCTTTTTATGCGCGCATAGCAGAATTATCTTTTAAAACAGTCGAACATAACTTAGTTGAAGCAGTTCGTTCCATGGGTGCCAACCGCTTTCAGATCATCAGACATGTCCTTCTCCCTGAAGCACTCCCCAGCCTCATTACTGGTTTTACAGTTATGGTCATTTCTCTAATCAGTGCAACTTCTCTTGCTGGATATCTTGGTGGTGGTGGTTTAGGTGATATGGCAATTCGCTACGGCTATCAACGCTACAATACCGCTATCATGACGATAGTGATTATTTTTTTAATTATTCTCAATATAATTGTCCAATGGACTGGTGATCGAATTGGACATAAATTGAACAAAAAAAAATATTAAAAAGTCTCACAAACTGAATTTTTTTCCTCAATCATAGCAATAATAAGCCAGTTGGCAGTAAGAGCTGGATTTTTCAACTTTTCAATCTCCATCGTTACTTCATAATGAAAAACAACACGACCAGAGGGACGAACTTTAGCATCACTTAAAATAAAACGGGCACGCACTCGTGTTCCTGTTTTAACAGGACTTATAAAACGAACTTTATCAAAACCATAATTAATCCCCATCGTCGCGCCTTCCAATTCTGGTAATGCCTCATAAGCCAAAGTGGACAAAAGCGATAATGTTAAAAAACCATGAGCAATAGTACCACCAAAAGGTGTCTTTCTGGCTTTTCCTTCATCTACATGAATCCATTGATGATCATCTGTTGCATATGCAAATTGATTAATCATATCTTGTGTAACAAGACGCCACCGCGATAAACCAATTTCTTTCCCAACGAAATTGGCTATATCTTGCACTGCTATTTTTCGTTGCATAACACTATCCCTGTTTTCTTGAACACAAGACTCAATTTCTCCTCTCTTGCTTTTATAAAAGCCATTGTTTAGAGCATCAATAACATAAAGCTTAAATGTCTTATAGGTAAACGCACTTAATAAATAATAAAATGTTTTCTTAAAGAAAAATTTAAATAGGAAACAATAATGACCAGTAATATAAACTTAACAGGTTTAGCACGTGATTTGAAACAGTATGCAGAAACCCATAAACCCATTCGTATTGGATTGATTGGCTGTGGCGAAATGGGAACAGATTTATTATCTAGTATTACACATATAGATGGCATGACAATCGCAGCTGTTGCCACCCGCACACCGTCACGTATTTTTGATGCCGCTGCATTAGCCTATGGAGAAGAAGGACATGTATGTGAAGTTGAAAACACTACTGCCTTAACCGAAGCTATTGAAAAAGGCTTGATTGCTGCCACAAATGATTTAGACCTTGTTTTACGCCATGAACAAATTGACATTATTGTTGATGCAACAGGTCATCCTGAAGCAGGTGCAGAAATTGGTTTCAAAACACTTAGAAACAATAAACATCTTGTCATGATGAATGTGGAAGCTGATGTTACGATTGGTGCTTATCTCAAACATGAAGCAGATAAACAAGGTCTCATTTATACACTTGGAGCTGGTGATGAGCCTACATCTTGTATGGAACTCATTGAATTTGTTTCAGCACTCGGGCATAAGATCGTTGCAGTAGGTAAAGGAAAAAATAATCCACTTATTTTTGATGCTACGCCTGATTCTTACAAAGAAGAAGCCAGACAACGTAATATGAACGTTCGAATGCTGGTTGAATTTATTGATGGATCCAAAACAATGGTTGAAATGGCAGCGATTGCTAATGCAACAGGACTTCTTCCTGATTGCCCAGGAATGCATGGTCCCAAAGCTGCACTCAAAGACTTAAATAAAGTGCTTATTCCAAAACAAGACGGTGGCATTTTAAACAGATGTGGTGTCGTAGATTATTCAATAGGTGAAGGAGTCGCTCCTGGTGTTTTTGTCATTGCGGAAATAACACATCCGCGTTTACGTGAACGTATGGAAGATTTAAAAATTGGTAAAGGACCTTACTTTACCTTTCATCGCCCCTATCACTTAACTGCAATGGAAATTCCACTTACCTGCGCACGCATTATGTTGTATGGAAAAACAGATATGGCACCGCTTAAACAACCAGTAGCGGAAGTTTGTGCTATTGCTAAAAAAGATTTATACCCTGGTGAACAACTAGATTTTATTGGTCTTTATAGCTATCGTGCTTGGACAATGAGCGCTGAAGAAGCACGTATTCACCAAGCTATTCCTTGTGGACTTCTAGAAAAAGCAATAGTTAAGACTGAAATTAAAAAAAATGAGCTCATCACAAAACACAATACAACCATTCGCGAAGATCAGTGGATTGCACGCCTGCGCAATAAACAAGATCTCTTACTACGTTAAACATCTCCAGGTATATAAATCATACTTTAATCTTTCATCACTAAAGAGCACTAACTGAATAAAACAACTCAAGAGTCTATCTCTAAGTAGTATAGAGAAACACATCAGCTTCTCAAGCTTAGAAATAAAATTGCTCGTTCTTTTTTAAATCAAAGTATCTGATAATCAAAAATTTTGTCAATTTCTCATTATTTTAAATAACGGAAATATTAAAAACCCTTATTAATAAAAGGTCTAAAATTATAGATATTCCCTATAATCTCATTCAATCATTTTCCTCAAACTACCCACAAAAGTTTGCACAACACTAAAAATACAAAATAAATTTAATCCTTGATTGGCACTGAATTATACACTAAACACTATATGTCTTAAATCATTTTGACAACATAGTGTGTTCTTACTGTATATTTATTGCATATAAAGAAATTTAATATAAGGGTTTTAATTATAAATAAATTTTGAGAATGTTTTTTTAAGAAAAGGATAAAATAATGATTGTTAAACGTATAATACGGGCAGTTTCTATTTTAACTGTAATAATGAGCTTTATAGCCACTGCGTGGGCAAATCTAACTGTTGAGCATGCTTCAGGCAAAACTTCTGTTCCTAACAACCCAAAAAAGGTTGTGTTTTTTGATCTTGCATCACTCGATAATGTAAATCGTTTAGGCATTAATGCTGTTGTTGGTGTTCCTGAAGGAAAAAAACCCGTATATTTACAACATTTTGATGATGAAAAATATGAAAAAATAGGTACTTTCTTTGAACCTAATTATGAGAAAATTGCTGCTTTTCAGCCTGATCTTATTATTATCTCTTCAAGAACAAAATCTAAATATCAAGATTTATCTAAAATCGCTCCAACAATTGATCTAACAGTAGGGTATGAAAATGCTCTCCAAAATATTGAACGGAATATCAACATTCTCGGAAAAATTTTTGGTAAAGAGAAAGAAGCTGAACGAGAAATTGTAACGCTCAGAGAAAATTTAGCAATGGTTCGTAAAAGCACTGAAGGGAAAGGTAAAGGACTTGTTCTGATGACATCAGGGGGAAAAATAAATGCTTTGGGTCCAAAGTCACGCATAGATATCATTCATACTAACTTTGGGATTGTTGCTGCAACTGATAAAATAGTTGTGCACAAACATGGACAACCTATTTCTCCTGAGTTTATTCTTGAAACCAATCCTGATTGGTTACTAGTTATTGATCGTGATGCTGCAATTGGACGAGAAGGAAAATCTGCAGCAGAATTATTAGACAATGAGCTTGTTCGCCGCACAACTGCTGGAAGAAAAAATCAGATTATCTACTTAGATTCTTGGAGCTGGTATCGTGCAAGCGGCGGTTTAACTGGACTTAACGAAGCAACAAAACAAATCAGTGAAGCTTTTACAAAAAGTAAATAAGGGGAGCTATGTATAAAATAACTTGCTCGTCATAAAAATAAGACTTAATAACAGAGGTTGTTATATAAATAATCCCTGTTATTTTTTTGAAGAAGAATTTGACGTGAAAAATTATTGGATAGCCATAGCGATTATTGCTGTACTTTCTGTTTTTAGCATTTTTGTTGGTTATTCTGATATGACACTTGCTGATTTATTATCAGGTGATTCAAAAGCGTGGCTTCTTTTTTGGCAAACGCGTCTTCCCCGAACAATTGCAGTACTTTTGACCGGTATGTCACTTGCCCTCTCAGGGACGATTATGCAACTATTAACACGTAATCGCTTTGTCGAGCCTTCAACTGCTGGAACCGTTGAATCCGCATCACTTGGCATTCTTTTTGTTATGATTTTTATTCCTGATATACCTGTACTTGCAAAAATGGTTGTTTCTACAACTTTTGCCATGATTGGCACATTGATTTTTATTTTTTTATTATACAGAATTCCTTTAAAATCTGTTCTCATTGTACCGCTTATAGGAATTATGCTGGGATATGTTATTAATTCTCTAACAAATGCTATTGCTGACCATGAAATGCTTCTTCCTTCTCTTCAAGCTCATTTGTTTGGCAGTTTTTCAATGATTATTGACGGGAAATATGAACTTTTATGGCTGTCTTTTCCATTATGTATTCTTGCCTATTTTTCTGCTCACCACTTTACTGTAGCTGGCCTTGGTGAAGATTTAACCAATAATCTTGGCCTTAATTACCGTACTGTCATGTTTTTTGGACTCTTTATCGTCGCATCAATTACTGCCTTGATAACTTGTACTGTTGGTCGTATTCCTTTTGTCGGATTGATTATTCCAAATCTCATCTCAAATTTCATGGGTGACAATATGCGCCATAGCGCTCCTTGGGTGATGATTAGCGGTGCTGGACTGGTATTGATTTGTGACCTTTTAGGACGAGTTTCTCATCATGCTTTTGAAATCCCTATCAGTACTGTGATGGGTGTTATTGGTAGTTTTGTTTTTATTATACTGCTTTTGCATTGGAGACAGCGTCTTGGATAAGAGAAAAAAAGCAACTATACTAATATTGACAGTGCTTACCGTAATGGCGTGTGTCATAATTAGTCTTTATATGCTATGGAACATAACTACTTTTACTTGGAAATTCCGTTTCGCAAAACTTGTTTCTCTTCTTCTCATTGCTTATACAATTTCTGTCTCTACTGTTTTATTTCAAACAGTCGTTAATAATCGACTTTTAACGCCTTCAATCATGGGATTTGATCAACTTTATATTTTAATTAAAACCATTATTCTTTACTCTCTCGACTCTCTTTCTTTACCCTTCCTCAATGAAGAAGGTCAATTAATTCTTGAAACTTTTATTCTTATTATTTTTTCAATAAGTCTCTTTCGCTGGTTATTCTCAGGAAGCCTTCAAGGTCTTCATCTCACCTTATTGATTGGTGTCATCTTTGGTGGATTTTTTTTCAGCTTACGCATGTTTATGCAATTACAACTAAATCCAGATCAAATGATGAACTTAACAGACATTATGTTCGCAAATTTTAATAAATTCAATACGTCATTAATTGGCTTTGCTACAATCATTGTTCTTATCGTAAGCTTAATTGGACGGCGTTTAAGTCACCTACTAGATGTTCTTTCTCTTGGACGCGAAGCTGCTCTTAATCTTGGTATCGATTATCATAAAAGTGCTACATCTATTCTTATTTTCGTCTCTATTTTCGTATCGATTTCTACAGCACTTGTCGGACCAGTCACTTTTTTTGGACTGTTAGTTGCTAACCTTTCTTATGAGCTCTCACCTCAAGCAAAACACCATGTTGTTATACCTATTGCAATATTATTAGCCATAATTTCTTTAGTAAGCGGACAATTTATTTTAGAACAAATCTTAAATATGGGAGGACGACTAAGTTTTATTATCGAATTTTTTGGTGGTATCGTTTTCTTAACCCTATTGATGAAGGGAAAATTAAAATGATTGAAATTGATCATCTTTCCAAAACCTATGGAGCTAGGACGATTATTGATAATTTATCCCTTCATCTACCAGAAGGAGGCATTATTTCTCTTATTGGTCCCAATGGTTCTGGAAAATCAACTCTTTTAATGATGATAAGACGCCTTTTGCCGATTACTAAAGGCACAATTAACGTCGATGGATTTGATATTCAAACAATGTCGCACAATTTTTTAGCTAAAAAACTATCACTTTTACGTCAAGATAATCCTTTATCCGTTCGCCTAACAGTTCGTGATTTAGTAAGTTTCGGACGCTATCCCTATTCTAAAGGTCGATATAACAATGAAGATAAGCAATTTATCAATAGCGCCATTCAATATCTTAGTTTAAAAGATCTAGAAACACGCTTTTTAGATGAACTATCTGGAGGACAGCGTCAACGTGCTTTTATAGCAATGGTCATTTGTCAGGATACTAACTATTGTCTACTAGATGAACCATTGAATAATCTAGACATGAAACATTCGGTTTCCATGATGCAGCAACTACGTCGTACAGCCAATGAATTAAAAAAAACCATTCTTCTTACTATGCATGATATCAATTTTGCCTCATATTATTCAGATTTGATTGTCGCAATTAAAAAAGGTAAAGTTATTTATTATGGAAGTCCAAAAGAAATTATCCGGCCAGAAATTCTTAAAAAAATTTATGATATGGATATTCAAGTCACAACTATTAATGATGTTCCCATAGCTCTTTATTATCAATAATTATGAAGGACTTTTTTTAAACTTATATTTTCTTCAAAATTTGTTAGAAAAAATAAAATTTGAGTGACTTTCAAAGAAAAGAGATTCTTTTCAAAGTAATTTTGATAAGTCTTTAGAAACAATTTGAATAATCCTATTCTATAAATTATTCACAAAAAAATTGTATAAAATAAAAATTCATGTTTTTTCCTAATTATTTTAATTGATCTGATTATCTTATTTATGTAGCCTCTCCTTGTATATAAATACGGCACACTACAAATACTCACTTTTCTAAAAAACTATCAAAATCAGGCTTTTTAATTAAATATAAAGAATATTTATTAGGTGCTTGATTTTATGAAAAAAACCAATTACCCTTACGTGGCTTATATAAGTAATCAATGTAACGAGGGGATAACGATTATGCAGCCAGGGAGAATTGCTTCATCAATGCATTTTACACTGCTAATACCATCAGTGGTATTTTCTAAAAATGGAGTGCAGTCAGTTCAAAAGTTTGAAAAAATGGCTCCTATTGTTGAACCTATGCCCCATTACCCTCTGTCAGCGAATATCTCTGATATGCTTGCACATATTAATGAACTTATCTACCAGAAAATAATGAAATCCGTCACAGAAAATGACGACTCTTCGTTTTTAAATGCTGCAGAAGAGTATAAAAATCAACCAATGCAACAACATAGAATAGTAGAGAAAGCAGAGCTTCATATGACACAAAAAATCGAGGACGAACTAATTGTAATAGAGAAAGAAAGTGTCGCATAAAATAGACGTGATATTTGCAGAATGATAATTTAGCAAAGATAGTTATTGTTTATTAAAGACAAAAAGATCTTCTTTAAAATTTAACTTATAAGCATAAATTAAAGAGGGTACTTTTTTTAAAAATTTTTGCAATGATTGTGAAAATTCAACTTAATATTTCCGAATAGAAAAAATCCTATCAATTAATAGTTTTACACACAAACAAAATACAAAAAAAGAAATGTTTCTGAAATTTTATCTATTACGGTTAATAGAAATCTTTAAAACCCAGTTTCTATTCGATTGTAAACTAATTGCGTGAAAGCATAAATCTGTCCTCCAACAAATGGAGCTGTAAATGCTAATACCAGAAAAATAATAATAATTTTTGGAATAAATGTCAGAGTCATTTCCTGAATTTGTGTTAACGCTTGAAATAAAGCAATGATAATACCAGCAGACATCGCAGCAAGAACTGCTGGACCACTAGCGGTTAAAATGGTCCATATAGCTGCTGTTACCATATCAATAGCATCAGCTTCATTCATACTCTAGAACCCACCAACATAAGATTTATGACGATCAGTATCAGAATTGTCAGCATTTTCATCAGGTTTATAACCCTCTACATCAGGTTTTTCAACCATAACTTTAACACCTGGACCAATAACAACTTTTTCATCATTGTCTAATGTCGCAACTATACCATCACCATAAATATCAATAGATACCACATATCCTCCAATGACTTTGTCTTTTTCATCTGTAAACTGAATATATTTGCCAACATACCCCTCCGCCCCATTAATTGATCCATTAGAAAGCATCTGAGCAAGCGTTTCATTCATTTTTATAGATTGTTCAACAGATGAAAAACTTGCTAATTGCGCTACAAATTCTGTTGAGTCCATAGGTTTTGTTGGATCTTGATTTTTCATCTGTGCTACCAACAGTTTTATAAACGTATCATAATCTGCGTTCTTCTTTGCTCCAGCCGTTTCTGACTGTCCACCACTATTCTGAGAATAACTTCTAGGAGCACTAACCGCATCCAATACCATATTACACCTCGTTAATGTTATATTCCAACTTGTCTTATACTCATATTTGTTGAATGAGTTGAGGATATTTTACCCATAATTTGTTCTTCTCTCTGAAACAAACTACGGAGAACTTTTAGTACCTCAAAAATTTTATTTTGTTCAGTTAAATAGATACATTCCTTTAAGCCTTTTAAAAGGTCACAGTCAGTAAAAGTTTGAAGTAATTTTTTTAATAAATCAACAAACACGGTTAACGCTTTCTCTGCTTCGCTTGGATTAATCAACATAAGCTGAGCAGAAAAATAAAGCTGTTTAAGAGGAGTGTCAGTATCTTCAACTTGTAAAACATGCCCTTCTAAAAGAAAAGTAGCATCATTCAATAATTCAAAAGTTACTTTACGATCCACCCTTAACACAGCACCATTAAGAAAGATTCTTTCATTTGGTTTGAGTGTTAAATGAATTGTTTTTTTGCTCATTCACATATCTCCGCATTTTCTGCCAAACCATTGCGAATAGATTCAGAGATCTCAACAAGAACATCAAAATCAGTAATCTCTCCCTCATCTAATTTCTGAATTTCTTTTAAAATAAAAAAACCAATAGAAATAAGAGAGGCTTTCAATGCCTGCGGTAAAGCATTTGCGGCCTGCCCAAGATCTTCAATAAGAATAACCCAAAGCTTTCGAGCAAACTGAACTGCCTCCTTGGCTTCACACGTGCCAGGACCTTTTGCTTTTGCATCTAAAAGAAGCTTAATACACCGATCAAACAAAAACCGTTCGCGCTCACGTGCGCTCATTGCATCATCTTCCATGACATCTTCATATCGCATTTGATACATTAAACAGCTAAACCTCTTTATTTTAAGTAATTAATAAGACTTAATCGTCTCATCATATTTGTCAAAGTATAAGAAGCTTCTAACATAGCCTCCAAAGCTTTGACTTTTTGAGCAACCTCTGCTGCATCAACACCAATCATATTAATCTGTGCTTCTTTGAGAAGACCTACTTGAGTCTCAATTTGTTGCGTAGCTGCTTTCACCCTTGCTTCTGTATTTCCTACTCTAGAAGCTGTTGCAATAATTTCATCCACCGCACTGCTTGTAGATGTATTATCGGCAGACGCCTGTGCTCTTGAAAAGAGGCTTTCTTGTGCTTCTTTTGATAAACCAATATCACCAAATTCTGCTACCAAAATCAGATTTTTCATAGCATCGCGGAAACCTTTATCATTAGCACTTACCGCAGCATCTACTTCATCACCATTGGGTGCAATATGTTTCTCAATAGAGCCATCTTGAGCATTTGAAAAAAAATCCTTAAAATTCTCTTCATTAAATAAATCGCTAAAAGACCCATCAATAAATTCTTCCATCTCTTCACTAGTGAGATCTTCTGGTTTTTTGCCATTTAGAAAATTCTCAAACGTCTCTTTCACAATTTTACTGGGATCCGTTTCACCACCTACTTTATAAAACTTTAACGGTGGTTCGCTCGTATTTGTCCCACCAAATATGTATTCGCCATTAAAATTGGTATTTAAAGCCGAAATAAATGCACCCAAAGCATTTTGTGCAACAGCTTGTGCTGCAGATGGTGTTGCATTTCCTGCATCGCCTACAAGCATATTATTAAAAATAATCAATGATCCTAGCGTAGCTTCTTTATCACCTGATGCAATTAAACTTTGAATCGCAACCTGCACAGAAGATAATCTTAATGTAAGAAGTTTATTACTTGTACTATAACCTTCGAGATAACTCATTTGGTTCTCAACATCCACTAAGCGTCCTGTTTTACGCCCCAATGCAAGACCTGAATCATACACCTGCCCAGTAGCCATTTCATGGCTGGCTTTCATTAAATCATACTGTCCTTCAGAAATTATATTACGCCGTGCATTGTTTAAAACATACGTCGAAATTGAAGAAACTCTCACTTTACACCTACCTAACTGCTGCTAGAAGATCATCTAACATTTTACCAACCGTACTGATAATACGAGAGGTTGCTCCATATGTCTGCTCTAATTGTAGCATCAAAGCTAACTCATCATCTGCATTAACACCTGTTGCATTGGATAACACCTCAGCAGCATGCAAAAACATTGTACCCTGATATCTAGCTTCTTTACTTGCATTTGATCGTAAACCTTCAAGCCAACCTAATGAATTTTTACTAAAATCCATAATTGATTGATCTGGATCCAAGCCTGTACCCATTCCAAATTGCTGTTTTTCATTAAAAGCATCTACTAATGCTTGAAGATTGTCACCAAAATGTTCCGGACCACCACCTTCTGTTTTGCTATCAAATATAGGATTAAGCCGTATCCGTCCTGCTAAACCCTCAAGGGGGTCAACCTGACCATTTGGTTGATCACCATCTAAAAATAAAGAAGGAGGACCCAAAAACATCTGCATTAAAGCATTTGCCATTTCGTCTAACTGCTTTTGATATTGTGGCACAATATCATCACGTAGCTTCAATAAGCCGCCGAGATTACCTCCTCCATTAGGATCCAAAAAAGATGAATGACCTAAGGGGACACCATCAATAAAAACTTGTTTTCCAGAAATACCAGGTAGCAAAAAATCACTGAATTGAAACGATACTGTCCGTGGCATTTTATCATATAGAGTACTACCATCCATACCATAAATGGATATTGTTCCATCAGAATGGTTAACTGTATTGATACCAATTTCTTGAGATAACTCTTTTAAAACAGCATCTCTTTGATCCATATAAATACTATCATCTCGATTTACATTTCTTTCCCGCACTACCAGCTGATTAAATTCGTGAAATTTTTGCAATAAATCATTGATATAATCAACAGAATCTTGAATATCACTATTCACATCATTGTATAATTTTTCAATTTCACGACTTCCTGCGTTCAACCCTTTGGCCAAATCACGAGCACGATCAACTGCCGCATCTCCATTAGAACGCTGTTGTGGATTATTCGCGTAAAATTGAAGTGCCTTTTGAAATTCACCAAGCAATTTAGAAGGTGAATTTGAAAATTCATCCGCTCCATAAATACCAGATAAACGATTAAGCCCATTGGAAAGACTGCCAGCAGCGGCAGCCTCGCTTGCTTTGATCAAATAATTGTTCAACAAATGGATATCACCATCACGACGCACAATAACATGAACAGCTCCCCCTGGCCCTGATTCTAAATATGAAGTGCGTCTCGTATAATTCGGATCTCCTGCTCTCACGACATTACGCGAAACGGTATCAAGTCGACCTGTAGTCGCTTTTAGTGAGTTCCGGGCTGAGTTAAGTGCTAAGTTAAGCGACATAATCTTATCCCTTTTTGATTGTATTTACATTACCGTTTCAAATTAACAATAACATCCATCAACTCTGAACCCGTCTGAAATACTTTGGAATTCGCTGTATAATTCCGTTGCGCCTCAATCATATCTGTCAGTTCATCGCCCATATCAACGTTTGAATCCTCCAAATAACCAGAAGATAGAACACCAAAAACACCATCACCAGGACGTCCCATCATTTGCCCCCCTGTCTGACTATTTGTTTCAAAAACAGAACCACCTAAAAAAGTCAAACTTTCTGGTGAAGCCACAGTTGTAACGCCTACGTACCCAATAATTCGGGTTTTTTGATTGGAATACATAACCTCAATTTCACCATTTTTACCAAAAGTGAAACCATCAAAGGCACCTGATTCCATACCATCTGCTTCCGCTTCAAAAGCAAATAAATTGCCCTTTTGCGTTACCAAGGAATCTGCCCCCACCCCGCCAAAATTAACATCAACCTCAAAAGTTTTCCCCTCACTATCTGGCAATGTTAATTTAAATTCTTCTGCAGGCTCTATAAGATTCCCTTCTTTATCAAAGTTAAACTCTGTAGAACCAACTTTTTCTCCGTTAGAATAAGCATCGACAATCCATTTATTTTCAGCGGTTTTTCTCATATAGAAATCAACCTGAACCTTCTTACCTTGGCTGTCATAAGTCATCATAGATTTTTTTTGATTATAACTTTTAGGATCCTCAGGATCAATTTCATTACCCTCTGGTTCCAAAACCTTTGCGTTTGGATTAAAATTTGCTTTAAAATCAATCTTTGTCGTCACTTCAGGACCAAATAAATCGGTTGGACCACCTTTAATTTGGATTCTTTCTCCATCTTCATTTAAAAGATAATATCCTGCAGTATTGCGAAGATATCCATCCTTATCGCGCGCAAAAGACCCTGCACGCGTTAAAAATTCTTTCCCATTTTCATCTGCAACACGAAAAAAGCCATTTCCATTAATCATCGCATCACCAGAACGACCTGTTGCATGCGCCGGACCACTAATTGAAATATCATGACCAATATGACTCTTCACTCCACCAGGAACGTAAGCATATTGTCCTGAAGGCGTTACATAATTAGAAAACTGGACATTCGTACGTTTATATCCAACTGTACTAGCATTAGCGACATTATCAGCTACACCAGAAAGCCGCGTCCCCTGAGCGTTCATACCAGAAACACCAGTACGCATCATTCCATAAATACCCATATCATCTCCTATGATTTTTAGCCTATAACACTACCATAAATAAACTTCCTTGTGTGAAGCTTTTGCTTAAATGTTTTTATAAAAATAATTTGATCATAAAAAAAACATAATTTATTTTTAAATTTTATAGAAATATATTCCAATGTATATGTTTTAAGGTGCTAATTTAAATTTTTTAAAATTCAGAGGAGATGTTTATTTAATCTAATTTTTAATTTTTAAACTATAACCTAGAAATCTTTTTGAATCTATAATGTCGTAGCCGATTTTAGATTTTAATTTTTTTCTTAGTTTGCTAATATGGCTTTCTATAACGTTTTCTTCGATTGTATCATCGAAAATGCCGTAGACATTGTTGAATATTTGTGTTTTATTGACACGTTTTCCTGTATTAGTTGTTAGATATTCGAGGATGCGGCGTTCTCTGCGTGGAAGTGGTAAGTTTTTACCATTAATTTGTGGGTCTCGTCCATCATTGAAGACGCTAATAGGTCCGAATTCAATTGCAGCGTTTGCCCCACGTATATTGTTACCAATTCTTCTGCGAATGGCTGCGATTCGTGCTAGAATTTCTCGTACATGGATAGGTTTGCGGAGTACGTCATCCATTCCTGATTGTAAGAGTTCTATTGTATGGTTTAAAATATTCGTCTCTGTCATAGCGAGAATTGGAGCTGAGGTGTAATTTCGAATTTTTTTTGGTAATTCGATTTGGTTTTTGCATTTTCCTAAAAGAATTGCTTCAACTGAGGATATTTCATTATTTGGAGCTGTTGAAATCCACTCGCTAAAATCAGAAGGGGGTAAGCCTGTTGCAGCAACTCCTTCGCGAGAAAATAAGGTAGCATAGCCATCTGTTACCAATTTGCGGTCATCTACTACAACAATCATAAGCACTCATCCAAGCAATATTTAGAACTAAAATTTTAAACGCATACGCAGAAAAGCCTACATATTGTTAAATTTATACAACTTTAATTTTTTAAAATACAAGTTATTTTTACCATTTATTATCTATAAAAGCATAATTACTATTTTTGATAGTATTTTTTAACAAAAAAAACAACTTTTGGTTGTTTTCAACCTAGGATTTTCCCAAAATAGGACAAAATTTCATTATTTTATCAAAATGATTCACTGTTTTTGTCATAATGATTCATTTTGTTCCCTCACAAAATACTCGAGAATTAGAAGTCCATCGACCAAAACCGCTAGCAATCATATTACGCATAACACGGCACACATAACGTTTTTGAGCAGGATCATTATTAGGTCCTGCATGGTAACGTGCAACTGCCATAGTCCAGCTGCCTTCTTTTTGATGTAAATCTTTTAAAAAGTGTGCAGCATAATCAACATTAAGGTGAGGTTTTAACATCTCTGCAACAGAAGAGAAATTTTTTCCATGGTAATAATAATTAATTTGCATGCATCCCACATCAATGAGTTTTGCTCCATGACGTTTGGCATTTTTAAAGATATGTAAAGCTTCTGATTGATTTTTTGCAAAAACAGTTCTGCCATCAATATTCAATGCGTATGGCTGAAGTGATTCTTTATGACCTGTTTCTGTTAACCCAACCGCATACAATATGCCTAGCGGAACATTATAGCGTTTAGAAGCAGTAATCATTTCTGCTTCACAAATATTTTCAGCTATCGCATAATCCAATACTATAATGCTATACAACCAACCGATAAGAAGTATATGGAGAGATATCTTCAAAAGGAAGATCCAAAAGTGATGTATCTGACAACGAAAATTGTTTGAAAAATTGCTTTGTTTCATTTTTTCCATTCTGTTCATTATGATCAAATGATTGACGTTGACCATTAAAATGTTGTCCACTATTATTTTGCTCTAATCCTTGTTCCATTTGCAAAGATTGGTTTTGGTGAATAGTTTGAGTACTTTTATCAACAATACTAATCAATAAATGACTATCATCATGAATATGTGCCTTCTCTAAAACATATGATAACGTCTGTTGATTACTGATCAAAAGGCGAGCTGTTTCCCGATGCTGAGTACACAATTCAATATAAAGTCCTTGCGCAGTCATTTTCACTTTAGCATTAACTGTCCCAAGCTCTACAGGTGTAAGCTTTAAATGCAAAATCCTTACAACTCCAACCTTTTTATTAAACGTGATATCAACATCACTTAACTGTATCATAACATCAGACTTTTCCTCTTGAAAAGAAAGTCTATCACCTATCTCTAAATTCTTAAGAGATTGAGCTCTTTCTGTCTTCATACCCACATTTAGTGTCAAGAATTCACTTCCATGTATAAAATTTTGTGTACCATATTTTGGCATTTTTTGTTGTATGAGAGAATGTTTGTCTACTGCTTTAACTTGAACCTTTTTTTCAACAGCACATGCTTTTTGAATATCTACAATCCACTGATTTTGTATATCACTTTTTATAGGAGCTGTGATGCTTTCATTTTTCACACGCTCACCAACTTTTTCTCCAATTTTTTCTTGCTTTACAAACTGTTGCACTGAACAAAATGGATGTAAAAAATTTTGAAAAGAAATATTTTTTTTATTGCCAATATAACTATGTTTTGGTTTTTGTAGTTTTTCTTCAAAAGCTTTAATTATATTTTTTCTACTATTTCTTCTGATGTTTCCAACTCCATGATTTTATCTAAAGAATCCTGGTCTATAACTTCATTTAAATGCTCCATACTCTCATATAAAATTGTCTGTTCTGCAGACTCTTCTAAAACTTCCTTTACCATATACATAAGTGAAGAATCTTCATGAAGATTTTTATCTTGCACAAATTTATTTTGTTTAAGCAGTGTATCAAAAGCTTTAGATAATTGATTATCCGTGCAATCTTCCAGCTGAACTGAAGTTTTATTTATTGTAGTTTTTTGCATAGAAAGGAAACCACATAATCCATCAGTCCTTATTGTCATTTTTATATCCTAATAATTGGTCGATTTCGTTTATCTTTTCTTTTGTGTTCTGAATAAACTGATTCATCTCTGCTTCTATAGGAGATGTTATATTTTGTTGTTTAGCATCTTTTTCTAAGGTTAACTTCAACTCTTCCTGACTTTGCAATTGTAATGCAGCCTGTGCTTTTTTTTCTTTCTGATCACCTAATGGAGAAGAAATAACTCTTTGCGCAACAGCTTGTGCAGCAGTAAATAAAAAGCGATCTTTTTCTGATAAATCTTTGTAGATGATATTTTGTAATATTTGTATAGATTCTTGTGCAGTGATCGAACCAACCAAACTCATAGCGTAATATAGACGCGCAGATGTATCATCTGCACCGATCTCATGTGCTAATATCAGAGCTTTTTGAGCACTCAATCGTGCCTTTTCCATACGCGCATCAATTAATGCTGCACGACTCACTTCCATATATGTCATAAACTGCACTTTTGTAGGTGCATAAGAAACTAATGTTTCCAATTGCTCAACACTTAACTTTTTATCAACCCGTAATATAGCTGGAGTAAATTCATGCCAAAAATCATGAGCATAAGGTGATTTCCAAAAACGATGCGTATAATGACGAATTAATAAGGCCAAAAGATCAGTCTCACCAAGTATTGATGCAACTTTTAGTTCTCGACGAATAGCTCCCTCTTCAAATAAAGTGCCTGGAGCAAAAAGTCTTATTTGATCAAGCTGTTTCAGAGCCAAAATGGGATCTTTTTCTATGATATTAACAACTGTAGAAAGCACGATAGATGCGAACAAAGCAGGAGGGATAGACCGAACATTTTCTTCAGTCAATTGTGTATATGCTTTTAAAAAAGCTGCTCTTTTATGAGATGCATAAGCTAAAGCACTATCCATTACATTATGCGGTATCACTCCCTTCCCATAATTCTCTAAAATGATTTGCACCACTCGCGGATTTCCACCATTAAAAAGATAGATCAATAAAGCATAAAGATTATTTTCATCTTTCCAAATGTCAGAATCAAAAGTTAAAAATTTATTGCCAATTTCTCCCAAAAGCTGCAGTTGCTTTTGCAATGCGTCTTCTTGTCCTGATATAATTTTATCTTGCAAATTTTGCAAAGAACGCACAAACTGCATTGGCTCAGAGATAACAGCTTCTGATAACATAGAAGATTCTTTAATCTCATGATCTACCTCTGCAACCAAAACTTCCTGAGACTCTGTTTCTGTCTTTTGTAAAGAAGCCTCCCCTTCTTGCACAAGAACTCCTTGAATAAAGACCAAAAAAGACAGAAAACAGACATAATATATCTTTTTCATAATCATAGTGTCTTTTCCTTTTCAAGAAGTGATTTTTCTTGTGTTTCTTCACTCTTTGGATCTCGTATAAAAATAGATATACGACGATTTTCAACTGCATATGGATCCTTTTTATTCTTCAAATCCCGATCTGCATAACCTTCAACACGCAAAATTCGTTTTTCATCCAAACCACCACGTACCAACATATAATAAGCCATCTGCGCACGTGCTGTTGAAAGTTGCCAATTATCATAAACGTTACTGCGATAAGGCCGCGCGTCAGTATGTCCACTAATCACGACATATCCCTGATGCTTTGCAATAATTCCTGCCATGCTACTAATTAAATCAATTGTCTGTGCTGTTGGAACAGATAAGCCAACTTTAAACATTTCATACTTAGGCTGATCCATTAATTCAATCATAACGCCTTCTCTAATTGGCTTCACATGAGCCAATATGTTATTGTTCGTCTCCTTTATTAAATCTGTTAATTCTTTTGCAAGAATACGCGAGCTTTCAGAAGAATTACTTTCCTGTGCGGATTCTTGTGCCATTGTTTTTTGCTTTTGAGTTTTTGCTTTTTGAGAAGAAACAACATTTTTTCTCCAATAATATGGCGAAAAAGGATCATGATACTCTATTCCTAGTTGTAAATTTTCCTGAGAATCACCAGTTCCCTGTCCTACAAGTTTGCCCTTTTCAAACTGCTGCTCAGTAAGATTTTGTGCGTTGTGTTCTGACTGAACAATCTTTTCCAATCCAGAATAAGGATCATGCATTAACTCTGCTTCCTCCGTAGCATTTGACTTTTCTGATTCAGCATTATCTCTACGTTCTTGATCAAGAGAGCTTTTTTTATCTTGCTCAATATCATTGTGCTGAATACCACGATTACTTGTTTGGGGATCTACGAGTTTGATTGGATTAAAATAATTTGCAATCGCTTCTTTTGTCTCATCGTCTTGAACGTTAACAAGCCATAAAACGAGAAAAAGCGCCATCATTGCTGTCATAAAATCAGCATAAGCAATCTTCCAAACACCACCATGATGATCATCATGATCGCCATGTCCTCCACGACGAACAATAATAATTTCAGAAGAAGATTGTTGATCATCAGATTTCACTGTACCAACTCCTTCAATGTCGTCAGAAATGGAGTGAGCTGTGTAGCAATAACCATTTCACCACGATGTAAACGTATCTCTGAACTCTTGGTCGGTTGAAATTCAAACTGAGATGAATCAAAATCACGCTGTTTTTTCAGCTGCTCCAACAATTCTTCATTCCCTTCAAGAACTAAAGGCTGCCCTGCACCAAAAGCCTGATCTGAAATCTTTGTAGCAAATTGCTGAAGCGCTTCTTCTGTAATTTTCTCACCAATAAATATGGAAAGAACCTGTGCAATTTCTTGAGAAATTTCCTGACGTAAATCAGCTAGCCCCTTTGTTAATTGACTCTTTATATTGGCTCCTAGTGATTCAACCACACTTCGTTTAGCAGATTCAATAGCCTTTGCATGCTCTTCTTCCAAATGTTGCTTTTCAACTTCAAATTGTTTTTGCAATTTTTCTGTTGCCTCTTGCATAGCTTGGTCAAAGGCTGCCTTTCGAGCTGATTCAATATCAACAACACCTTCAGAAGAAAGATTGAAAGGTAATATTTCTTCCATATATTCTTTCGGAAACTCAATACTGGATGATGAAAAGTCTCCCTCCTTCTCGTCATTACACATAAGTTCACTTTCATTATCAGAAGGCAAAACCTCTATATCTTCAGAAGAAATATAGCGAGGTGAAAAATCACTCAAAAAAGAAGATAATGGCAAACTTATCTGTTTTTCAAATTTTTCACCTGTTTGTTCCATTCTATTCATCTCGTCCATTTAGCATTTCACCTTACAAATCTAAGCGGCCACAGCTGTACCAGTGTCATTGACCCATTCACGTAAAACTCCAGCAAAACGTTCTTCATCCATTACAATCATTTGCTCAAGACGATTTTGTGGCGGGACGCGCATACGATTACGTAGATCATTAATTGTATCATTACTTGTCCCTGTAATTCCACCAAATTCTGCATTAGTTTGATATTGGTGTTCCAAAGCAGGTATATCTTCAAAATCAGACACAGCATTTCCACTGTTTTCAAGTACCCTTTTTCCTTCCCGCATTTCACGCATCAAGGGACGTACACCTAAAAATAAAATCAAGAGAATAGCGATCACTAAAGCAACCCCATTGATCAAACCAGATGTATAACGTGATAATAATTTCCAAAGAGGCATTTGAACAGGTGTCATATCAGACTCAGTATGACCGACAAAATCAACAGCTGTAACATTAATGATATCCCCACGTTTTGGATCAAGCCCTGCTGCCGTCGCAACCATCTGCTGGATGCGGTTTATTTCATCATTAAGAGCATTTTCAGAAGTTGGCTTTGTAATATCTGGAAGGGTTAAACGCGCACGATCTACCACGATAGCAACAGCTAATTTCTTCACACTATAACCATCACTAACTGTAGAGATAGTCTTAGAGTTAATTTCATAATTAGTGGTCTCTTCACGGCGATCTTTTTTATCCGTTGATCTTTCTCCACCACTATTGGCAATTTCTTCTTGCGGAATATTTTGTTCTACACTTACAGAATCACTATTGCGATTATTTTGACTATCAGCTTGATCACGCACAGAGCGCACAGAACGCACAACTTGTGATTCTGGATCAAAAACAGTCTCATTCGTTTGACGACGATCTGTATCTAAAACAACTTGCACACTGGTTTGAAAGTGATTAAAACCAAGATAAGGAACCAATTGCTTACGAATATTCGCATCAATTTGCGAAGCAACCTGCTGCTCAAGAGATGCCATCATCATTGAAGTTCCATTCATTGCATCCATCCCAGAAGCAAGCA